>WRGF01000157.1 GCA_009787345.1 Turicibacter sp. | reverse complement strand
AAAAAAAATAAAAGTTGTAATATTTTTAAATACAACTTTAAGGTATGAGGTGGAGATATGATTGAACCAACTTTGACACTAGGCATTGAACTGGGGTCGACCCGAATTAAAGCTGTTATGATTGACGAACATCGGCAGGTATTGGCTACGGGAAGTTTCCAATGGGAAAACCAACTTAAAGAAGGGATTTGGACCTACGAATTGGACCAGGTTTGGGAGGGTATCCAAGCTAGCTATGCCGAATTAAAAGAGGATTATTCCGCTAAATATCAAAAAACTTTGCATAAAATTGACTATATGGGCATCAGCGCCATGATGCACGGTTACTTGGCTTTTGATACAAACGGCAACTTGCTAGCACCATTTCGTACTTGGCGAAACGCCATCACAGAAGAAGCCGAAAAAGAGCTGACCGAGCTGTTTCAGTTTAATATCCCCCAGCGTTGGAGCATTGCCCATTTATACCAAGCTATTTTGAATGAAGAATTACACCTGAAGGATATTGCCTATTTCACCACGTTGGCGGGTTATGTCCACTGGCGACTTACAGGCGAGAAAGTATTGGGAATCGGGGATGCTTCGGGAATGTTTCCCATTGATAGCATGACGCAAAATTACCATGAAGGGATGCTAGAAACATTCGGCAAGCACATCGAAGGCAGAGGCTATTCGTGGGAACTAAATACTATTTTACCAAAAGTCAGGGTGGCTGGGTTTTGCAGTGGGAAGCTGACGCAAAAAGGTGCCAGCTTACTAGACCCTAGCGGGGAACTACTGGCGGGCACAATTCTTTGTCCGCCGGAAGGAGATGCTGGAACGGGGATGGTGGCAACCAATAGCGTCGCCAAACGTACTGGAAACATATCGGCGGGGACTTCCATCTTCGCCATGATTGTCCTAGAGAAAGCTTTAAGTAAAGTCTATCCGGAAGTGGACTTGGTAACGACTCCAAGTGGGGATGCCGTAGCTATGGTCCATGCCAATAATTGTACGTCGGATCTAAATGCTTGGATTGGGATATTTCAGGAGTTCCTGGCGGTAGCAGGTATTGATATGCCAACTGGTGAGTTATACCGGACATTGCTTACCCAAGCTTTAAAAGGGGACATGGACGCAGGGGGCTTATTAACTTATGGCTACCTATCTGGCGAAAATATTACTAAGATGCCAGAGGGCCGCCCGCTATTTGTCCGGATGCCGGAAAGCCAGTTTAATTTAGCCAACTTTATGAGAAGCCATTTATACTCTGCTTTCGGGGCACTGTGTGTCGGCATGAACTCTTTAACTGAAATAGAAAACGTCCAAATCGATAAAATATTTGGTCATGGGGGGATATTTAAAACGAAGGGTGTCGCACAGCAAATTTTAGCCTCTGCCATCAATGCGCCGGTCTCTGTCATGGAAACGGCAGGTGAAGGCGGTGCGTGGGGCATTGCTATTTTGGCCGATTATTTGAAGCATGCCAATGACGATATGACTCTTTCAAAATATTTGGATGAAGTAGTGTTTACCCAAACTGAAAGCGTTAAAGTGGAACCCGACCCTTTGGAAGTGTCTGGCTTTGAATCTTTTACAAAACGCTATCTGGAAGGGCTTGCCATCCAAAAAACAGCAATTGATTACTTAAAATTAGAGGAGAGTGCATGATTATGAAAGTGTTGAGAGAATATGAGTTTTGGTTTATCACAGGTAGCCAGCACCTGTATGGAGAAGAAGTCTTAAAGCAGGTAGAGGCGAATTCAAAAATCATGGTAGAAGGATTGGCAAAAGACGGAAGACTTCCAGGGAAGTTGGTATTCAAGCAGTTGGTCACCCGCCCCAACGAAATCAAATCGGCTATGGAAGCTGCCAATTTTGACCCTAACTGTGCTGGCGTTATTACATGGTGCCACACATTCTCACCTTCAAAAATGTGGATTTCCGGCCTGAACCTGCTGAACAAACCATGGCTCCACCTTCACACCCAGTTTAACCGGAATATCCCAACGGAAGCCATCGATATGGATTTTATGAACCTGAATCAGGCGGCCCATGGGGACCGGGAACATGGTTTCATCGCTACACGGCTTCGCAAACCGAGGAAAGTTGTAGTGGGGTATTGGGAAAATGAAGGAGTCCGCCATAAAATCGGTGACTGGATGCGCAGTGCCATCGGTGTCAGCGTCAGCCGTAATCTAAATATCGTCCGTTTCGGGGACAACATGCGCCAGGTGGCGGTGACGGAAGGGGACAAAGTGGAAGCTGAAATAAAACTTGGGTGGTCCATTAATACCCATGCTGTCGGTGATTTAGTGGAAGTAATGAAAACTATCAGCGAAGAAGCCATTGATACGAAGTTGGAAGATTACCGTTCCAAATACGACTTTGCCACGGACAGGGTGGGTCAAATCCGTTATCAGGCACATATGCAGTTGGCGATGGAACATATTTTGGCAAAAGAGAATGCAGGGGCTTACACCAATACTTTTGAAGACCTGCATGGATTGGAACAACTGCCGGGTCTTGCAAGCCAGGACTTGATGGCCACCGGTTACGGTTACGGCGGGGAAGGCGATTGGAAAGTATCCGCACTAACTCACATCATGAAAGCTATGGCCCAGGGACTTGGGAAAGGGACTAGTTTCATGGAGGATTATACTTACGATTTAACAGAAGGAAATGAACTAATCTTAGGGTCTCATATGTTGGAAATTTGTCCATCTATCGCTGAAACAAAGCCGCAAGTTAAAGTCCAGCCGTTAGGAATTGGCGGTAAAACGGACCCGGCTCGCCTAACTTTTGATGGCAAATCTGGAAATGCCATTGTGGCATCTTTAGTGGATATGGGTGGCCGTCTGCGTATAGTTGTCAATGACATCGAATGCGTCCAGCCGTACCAAATGCCAAAATTGCCGGTAGCAGCAACGATGTGGAAACCAAAGCCTTGTCTGGAAGTCTCCGCAGAAGCCTGGATTTTAGCGGGCGGTGCCCACCATAGCGTCCTTAGTTTTGACCTGAATGCCCAGCATTTACGGGACTGGGCGGAGATGATGGAAATTGAATTTGTCCATATCCATGAAGGGACGACCATCAATGAACTGAAGCGGGACTTGTTCTTTGCCGATGTGGCATGGCGGTTAAGGTAATACTTGTAAAAATGATAAATATGGAGGGTATAAAAGATGCTAGAGCAATTAAAACAAGAGGTGTTAGAAGCGAATTTACAGTTGCCTAAATATAATCTGGTGACCTTTACCTGGGGAAATGTTTCAGGTATTGACCGTGAATCCGGCCTTGTGGTAATAAAGCCGTCTGGTGTGGAATACGACGTGATGACGGCTGATGACATGGTCGTCGTTGATTTAGATGGCAACGTGGTCGAAGGCAACTTGCGACCATCATCCGATACGGCCACCCACTTAGAGCTTTACCGAAGTTTTCCAAATATAGGAGGGGTTGTCCATACTCATTCGAGATGGGCCACTATTTTCTCCCAGACAGGAAAGACCATCATCCCAATGGGGACAACCCATGCTGATTACTTCGGTGGGGAAATTCCATGCACCCGTGAGATGACCTTGGAAGAAGTAGAGAATGATTATGAATGGGAAACCGGAAAGGTTATTGTAGAAACCTTCGCTGATTTGAACGAGGATTATATCCCAGGTGTATTAGTGAAAAACCACGGTCCCTTCAGCTGGGGAAAAAGTCCTAAAAACGCAGTCCATAACGCAGTTGTTTTAGAAGAAGTGGCCATGATGGCCAAGTACACCCAAATGGTCCATCAAGAAGAGATGCCGGACTATTTATTGAATAAGCACTTTGAAAGAAAGCACGGACCGAATGCTTATTACGGGCAAAAAAAGGCCTCTGGGGAGTAGTTTGCCATTAATCCATTTCAAATAATTGGAGGAAATAGCATGAAAGCAAAAATGACGACAAATAAGTTATTTACGGTTGGTAAAAGTGATTCCCGCCTTTACCACATTAAGAGCACGTACGCTTTCATTCTGTAGTCAAATATTACGTCTGTATTGATATTTACAAATTAAGCTAAAAGTAATACATACTGCATCTTTTTATAAGATAATCCATATTGAGTGAATAGGCTACTCCAATTTTCCAATTGGCTTTTTAAAAATCACATCATCTGGTTGACGTATTTTTTCACAGGTTAACCTTCTGGGTGAAGATTTGCCGTTTTGATGTTTAAACACCCGCCAACCCTCCATAATACCTTGTACCACTTATTTCGTCCCAGATTCCAGAGGGATAATGATTGGAGCAAGGCGGGGGCTTTAGCAACAAGAGCCAGGGGTTGGCACGCTCTGTTTATATAAATCAAAAGGACCGATGGGCTTATTTAACCTGTCGATCCTTTTTGATTATGAAATAAAAATTCCATTCAATGTTGAAAAGTATAGGAAAGCGATTTCTGGCGTGATATAATTAGTTAAGTTGATAAGACTGATAACGCATTCAGAAAAAATAAGGAGTGGTGAGAGCACCCCAAATTATTTTGTGACAAATAGGAGGGCGATTATGAAAGTTTTGATTGCTGATGATGAAATAAGCATCTGCCGGTTGATAAAGCATCTTGGGGATTGGGAGTCCCTCGGAATGGAGGTCATCGGGTTTGCCCATGATGGCGAAGCTGCCCTTAGTATGATGCGTGCCAACTGCCCCGACATTGTCATTACGGACATCCGGATGCCAGGTTTCAATGGGCTGGAGGTCATCTCACAGATTAAAAAAGAAATGCGGGGGATGGATTTTGTGGTGGTTTCGGGGTTTCGGCAATTTGAATATGCCCAAGAAGCCCTGCGCCAAGGGGTTTCCAACTTTTTACTAAAGCCCATCAGCGGCACGGAACTCAACCATACCCTTGAAAAAATCCGGCAAAGAAGAAGCCAAAAACACGAACAATTAGGAAGGGACCTGCGCCTTAAGGAAATCGAGCAAAAGGAAAAATGGCGCCGCAAAAAGGAATTCATCCTGGCGGAAGTCGTGGGCGCATCGGCACCATGGGATGCTAAAGATATAAACGAAGCCTTCCACTACCAATTCAAACCCGGATTTTTTCAGCTGGCCATGCTAAAATTCGACGGGTTGCTTGTATTTGGCGGTGACAGCGCCCATTTCCATGATAAAGTGGAACGCCTATTGGCCGAATGCCTCGAAGGGGTACACGACTACGGGTATGCCTATCAACAGGGATGCTACTATTTAGCGCTGAATTACCCCCAAGGCATGGAAATCAAACCCCGATTGAAAGCCATTTTAGAAAGCTTGCGGGAGGACAGCGATGTTTTCAAAGGGTTCTTCGCCACCATCGGCCTCGGGAAAAAAGCGGCTGATGCTGCTGGCCTGTTCGATGTGCCGGGGGCCCTTCAGTCTCTTGGGCAACGGTTGGTCCTAGGGCAAAGCCAGGTCATTGATTACCAGCCGTTGGCGGTGAAGGAAGAAATAGCCTTGGGGCCATTCAGCAATGGCTTATTGGCAGCGATTGAAAAAAACGGCATGGATGCCCTGAAATCCCTACTGGACGGCTTAAAGGAAACTGCATTTTCCGGATCGCCAACCGGCAACCAAATCCTAAAGCTGGCGGAGGACGTGTTGGATCTTTATTTGCTGGGGCTGAAAAAATATGCCTTCCAGCATTCCCAAAAAGGGCTGTCCAGGGAAGGGCTGCTTTGGGAAATCGACCAGCAGGGCAATGCCAAAAAAGTGCTGGACCACCTTTGCCAGTCCATTACCCAAGACTTTTCCCGAATTCTAAAAGCGGTTGGATCGGCGGGGCGAAAACCCATCACCCAAGCCAAAAAATACATTGAAAACAACTACCATGCGCCCATCACCTTGGAGCAACTGAGCCAAGAGGTCGGCTTTTCAACGGCTTATTTTGGGACCCTGTTCAAGCAAGAAACCGGCGAGAGCTTCACGGAATATTTGTTCAGGATCCGGATGGAGGAGGCCAAAAGGATGCTAAGGGATACGGACGACGCAGTTTCGCAAATTTGCCAGGGGGTGGGCTACTCGGATCCCAAGCATTTCAACAAAGGATTCAAGAAAATGACGGGGCTGACGCCTCGGGAGTATAGGAAGCTGTACGCATGACGGGCCGCCACCTGAAATATTTTTTAGGGTTGGATGCTTTTTTACTTTTGGTTGTGGGAATGTACTTGAGGGGCATCCCCTACGGCATCAGCCTGATACTGGCAGCCAAATGGATAGTTTACTGCCAATATTTTAGGAAATCCCCTCCCGTCCCCGTTCCAAAAAACGAAGTGCCCAAAGCAGGCATGCCAGAGGAAATAAAGCTGTTGGCACTGCAAAACCAAATCAACCCCCACTTTTTGTACAACACGCTGGAAAGCATCCGCAGCGAGGCGCTATTGGGAAGCCCGGAAAATGCGGCGCAGATGGCAAAATTATTGGCGCAGTTTTTCCGGTACAACATTTCCAACCTGGAGGAGATGGTGACTTTGGGGGAGGAACTTTCAAACCTCCATAACTACTTTAAAATCCAAAAATACCGTTTTCGGGAGCGGGTCAATATGGAAGTGTTTTTTGAAGGGGACAAGGAGCAGATTTTGGGCACGCCTCTCCCGAAGCTGGTGCTTCAGCCCATGGTGGAAAATGCTCTCCTCCATGGGATTGAGCCACTGACCCGGCCAGGGACCATCACCCTCCGCTTCTTTTTATATGAAGGCTTGCTGATGGGGATGGTCAGCGATGACGGGGTAGGGATGGAGCCCTCAAAGGTTCAGGAACTTAATGGGAACATGGTTGCCGAAGGGGCAGCCGGGCGAAGCATCGGGATGGAAAATGTCAACCGACGGATCCAGTTGCTTTTTGGTCCCCAGTACGGGGTGCGGTATTATAGCCAGCCAGATGCAGGGACGGATGTGGAGTTTTCTATCCCGGTCATTGGGGGAGGTGGGCAGGCATGAAAAAATTGCTGTTAAGGCTGCATGGGGTTGGGGATGGCATCAATTTGTGGCTGGGCGAGGGGGAAATCTTAGGGATGGTCATTGAAAATGAACATGGCATCCCAGGTTTTTGCCAACTAATTTTGGATGGCCTCCCGCCTAAGCCGGGTCATATGGAATTAGCGGGCAAGGCGGCCATAATAGACGAAACCCCGCGCCTGGTGCCAGATTTGTCCATCGCAGAAAATTTAATCGTTTTTGACCCAAATTTCAAAAAGGCTGTCATCGACCCATTCAAAATAATAACCAAGGCAAGGCAACTCCTGCAAAAAGAGGGGATAAACCTTGAACCCACTGCATGGGCAAAAGGGCTGTCGCCAGCGCAAAGGATCCTGTTTGAACTTTTAAAGGCCAAAACCTTCGGATTCAAGCTCATTTTGTTAAAAGACGTGGGAAAACTCCTAGGCCCTGCTTCCCAGCCAGAAGTGTTTTCCTACATTCAAGAGCTGGCGGGGCAGGGGATGGGCTTTATCTGCCTGGATACTTACCCTGATGCCATTTTTTCCATTTGCAACCGGACGCTGGCTTATCGCAGCGGGACGATCGAAAAGCTTTTTTTTGGTGCAGGGTTATCTAACTATCCTCCTCCCGCCAGTTTGCCATTCCAGGCGGCTAGGATAAAACCCGCAGGCACCCCAGTGGCAAAAATCCGCCAAAGGGATTGGGGCTTTTCAATCAGCAAAGGGGAATGCGTGACGGTACTGGACCCAGAAGGTAGGGGTCTAACAGGGCTTGGGCAGGCGATTTTAGGGAAGCCTTCAATCAAATGGGAGGTGTCCATGCCTTTTGGGCGGGTCCATCTCATTCCTGAGTCCCCTCTGAAAAACGCCCTCTATTACAATCAGTCTTATTTGTTCAACCTCACTTTTTTACTGGAGGAAAAACTAGGTAAGCAGGCCATCCCGCGAAAACTATTATATAGCATCCAAAAAGAGTTAGGTGGTGAAATCGGCATTGATACCGGGATGGCATCCCTTCAGCAACTAAAGCCTAAGGATTTGTTGGACCTGGTGTATTACCGAGCCATCCTTTTAAGGCCAGGGCTTTGCTTGATTATAAGCCCCCTTCGGGGGTTGGGCATGGAACTTCAAGGGCATGTGCTGGAATTGATCAAAAAACTGAAACAACGGCAGTTAGCGATCATCATCCTGACAGCCCACTTGGACAGGCTGCCATTAGCCAGCGATGAAGTCCTTGCCATGCCACGGGATTGATGGCTATTTTCAAAGCCATCAATCCTTTTTGTATGCGTTTTTAATTAAAAGCGTTTAATTGACCCCAATTTTCGATTGAAAGCCCTATTTTATTTATGTAAGGGCTTTGATATACTAAGAGTGTAGTCAAACTAACAAAAATCAAAGCGCCAAACCCACCCGTTTCAAATTTGGGAAGCGCTAATCGGGAGGAAATACCATGAAAAAACTAATCACTGGCTTAATGTTTGTCTTTATGTTCGTCTTGGCGGCATGTGGGAATGAAGGGTCGAATGACGGTGCCCAAACGGTGGGCATTGCCATGCCGCCATTGTCACTTGAAAGATGGGAGCGGGATGGGAACAACCTGAGGACGGAACTTGAAGCCCTGGGTTACAACACGGACCTCCAGTTTGCGGAAGATGTCCAGCAACAGGTATCGCAAATCGAGAACATGATTACCCGCGGCGTCGATGCCCTGATAATCGCAGCAATCGATGGAGAAGCTTTAACAGAAGTCCTGAACCTGGCAGCAGCCCAAGATGTTGTGATCATCGCCTACGACCGCTTGATTAGAGGTTCAGAACATGTCAGCTACTACATTACGTTTGATAACTTCCTCGTTGGGGAAACCATGGGTAACTTTATCATCGATCAACTGGGAGTTGCTAATGGGGACGGCCCATTCAACATTGAATTATTTGCAGGTTCCCCAGATGACAACAATGCAATAATTGTCAATGACGGTGCAATGTCGGTTTTGCAGCCATACATAGATTCAGGAGATTTGATTGTACGAAGTGGACAAACCAGCTTTAACCAGATTGCTACTCAGGGATGGCTGGCATCAAACGCCCAGATCCGGATGGATAATTTGCTGAGCGCGCACTACACAACTGAAGAAATCCACGCTGTATTGGTCCCAGCAGATGCGGTTGCCCTTGGGATTATTTCCTCACTTGAATCTCTTGGATTTGGGACAACCCGCCCTATGCCAATCGTCACAGGACAAGATGCCGATTTATCTAATGTCCTTGCTATCCTAGATGGTCGCCAATCCATGACGGTCTTTAAAGATATCAATATCTTGGCTAGCTCCGCTGCCACGATGGTAGACGTAGTCTTAAATGGCAATTCCCCAACGGTAAACGATACGACGACTTATGATAATGGTGTGCAAATTGTGCCTGCGTATCTGGTAGGGATTGATACCGTAATAGCAGAAAATGTTAAAGAAGTCTTAGTAGAAAGTGGATTTTACTCAGCGGAAGAGCTTGGATTATAATACTGCAATGAACTTGGGCTTGTGGGATTCCCACAGGCCCCATCTATGAAAGGGGGTTGCTGCCATGGACAAAATCATTCTTGAAATGAAGGGGATTACCAAAGAGTTTCCCGGGGTCAAGGCCCTAAATAACGTGAATCTAAAAATCCGTCAAGGGGAAATCCACTCCTTATGCGGTGAGAACGGGGCAGGCAAGTCCACCCTGATGAAAGTTTTAAGCGGTGTATACCCTTATGGGAAGTATAGCGGCGATATTTTATTCGATGGAAAAGAAGTGCAGTTTAAAAATACGAAGCAAAGCGAGGAAAAGGGGATCGTCATCATCCATCAGGAACTGGCACTCATCCCTTACCTTTCCATCGCAGAGAACATCTTTTTAGGAAATGAACAAGCCAAAAAAGGCATTGTCGACTGGAACGAAACCTTTGTCAAGACCCAAAAACTGCTCCAAAAAGTAGGGCTGACGGAAACGCCGGAAACCCTCATCACCAACCTTGGGGTCGGCAAGCAGCAACTGGTTGAAATCGCCAAAGCCATCTCAAAAGAAGTCCGCCTGTTGATTTTGGATGAGCCAACGGCTGCCCTGAATGAAGACGATAGCGCCAATTTGCTTGAATTATTGTTGGAGTTCAAAAAACAGGGCATCACCTCCATTATCATCTCCCATAAGTTAAATGAGGTCACGGCGGTTTCCGATGCCGTCACCGTCATCCGGGATGGGCAGACCATCGAAACCCTTTACAAAGAAGAAATCACCGAGGACCGGATCATCAAAGGGATGGTGGGGCGCGACATGTCCAACCGGTATCCTGAAAGAAACCCAGGCATCGGCGACGTTATTTTTGAGGTGAAGGACTGGAATGCCTATCATCCCATCCATAAAGACCGAAAAGTATTGGATGGCATCGACTTTCACATCAAAAAGGGTGAAATCGTGGGGATTGCCGGCTTGATGGGCGCTGGGCGCACCGAGTTTGCCATGAGCCTTTTCGGAAAATCCTTTGGCAGTAAAATCAGCGGCACGGTCTTAAAAAATGGGCAGGAGCTGACCCTTAATACCGTGTCAGAAGCCATCCGCCATGGGCTTGCCTATGTATCCGAGGACCGAAAAGGCAATGGGCTGCTCCTTGATGAAACCATTACGAGGAACATCTCCCTGGCAAGCCTTGGCAAACTCTCGAAAAATGGGGTCATGGATGAGTTCAGGGAATCCGAGGAAGCAGAGAATTTCAAGCAGCTGATGCGGATTAAAACGCCGAGCGTATTCCAGCATGTCGGAAACCTTTCCGGGGGGAACCAGCAAAAAGTTGTCCTCAGCAAATGGATGCTCTCCGAACCCGATATTTTATTCCTCGACGAACCGACCCGCGGAATCGATGTCGGTGCCAAGTATGAAATTTACAGCATCATCCACGAGTTGGCAAATCAGGGCAAAGGGGTTTGCATCATCTCATCGGAACTCCCGGAAGTTCTCGGGATGTGCGATCGGATTTATGCGATGTTTGAAGGCAAGCTGACAGGCGAGGTTTTAAGGAAGGACGCCACCCAGGAAGTGATGATGCAGTACATGACGGGTGCATAAGGAGGATAAAAAATAATGGAAGCAAATGCTAAAAAAATACAAAAAAGCCAAGGGCCGCAAAGCGGTGGCCTTGGATGGGTCAAACAATACAGCATGATTTTCTTTTTAATCATCATCGGTGCCGTCTTCCAATTCAGCACCAATGGGATTTTCTTAAGGCCCCTTAACGTAACCAACATCATCTTGCAAAATAGCCACATCCTGATTTTGGCCATTGGGATGCTGATGGTCATCGTCTTGGGCCATATCGACTTATCGGTCGGTTCTGTCGCAGCTTTTACTGGGGCGGTCGCAGCACTTTTAATGATCAACAACAATGTCCCGACGGTTCTTGCTATTGTCCTTTGCTTGCTCATAGGTGCCTTGGTAGGCGCTTGGCAAGGGTACTGGATTGCTTACGTCAAAGTCCCGGCCTTCATTGTGACCCTGGCGGGGATGCTCGTGTTCCGCGGTTTGACGATCGTGCTCTTAGGGGGAAGGACCATCGCATCATTCCCAGATACCTTCAGGCTTTTAAGCTCAGGCTTCGTTGCTGACATCGGCAGCGGAAGCGGGCTTAATGTGACGGCCCTGGTTATGGGCGGGGTCGTTTCAGCCCTTCTTGGATTCCTGATGGTTTCAGGTTATGCCAAGAAAAAATCCTATGGGATTTCAGTCCCGCCGGCGGGCGTCTTAGGGCTTAAGGTCACGTTGATGGCGATTATCGTCATGAGTTTTTCCTACATCCTAGCCATGCACGCAGGGATTCCAAATGTCTTATTGATTTTGGGTGCCCTCATCGCGTTCTACCACTTCGCAACGACCCGCATGAAAGTCGGGCGCTACCTGTACGCCATCGGCGGCAACGAAAAAGCGGCCGCCCTTTCCGGGATCAAGACCAAAGCCGTCACTTTCTGGACTTTCGTCAACATGGGTGTCCTGGCAGCCCTTTCCGGACTAATTTTTACAGCCCGGCTCAATGCTTCAACGGCCGCTGCCGGCGACTTGTTCGAACTGGATGCCATCGCCGCTTGTTTCATCGGCGGGGCTTCCGCATCCGGGGGCGTTGGCAAGGTCATGGGCGCCATCATCGGCGGCCTCATCATGGCCATCATCAACAATGGGATGTCGCTCCTTGGGATTGGCGTCGACTGGCAGCAAGCCATCAAAGGCCTGGTCCTTTTAGCCGCCGTCGCCTTTGATGTCATGAACAAGAAAAAAGCAGCATAAGGTAAAAATCCCCAAATGGGCCACAAAACGGCCCCTTTGGGGATTTTATAATGGAAAAAAGCGGTTCCCAAAACAGAAACCGCCTCATGGCTGAAAGACTGTTAGGCAGAGGCAACAAAAATTTCCAATCGCTGCATCGCGTCAAGGATTTTTTCAGCAGTTACCCGAGGGTCTATCAGGTTGAAGGACTCTTCTTCTTTTGCCGTAAAGGCTGCGACAAGGCTGAGGTCTTTAAGGGCAGCATCCCCCAAATTGATTTCCTTTAACCGGGTCGGAAGCCCGATGCCTTGGTATAGGTCCATCAACCGGGAGATTTCCTCGAATTCATGATTATAGCTCAACTGGACTAAAATCCCATAGGCAACCTTGTCGCCATGAAGGACGCTGTGGGTTTCACTAAGGAGCGAAAGCCCGTTATGGACTGCGTGGGCACCTGAAACCCTGCCGTATTTATGGGCGAACCCGCCAACGGTTGCCGCTAGGGCCATAATGGTATCGGAAACCCGACCAAATGCTGGGGTCACTCGTTTCGCTTCAAGGCTCTTCAGTGCTTCTTGGGAGTCAGCATTTAAAATTTTTAGGCATTCCTTGGCAGATGCAATCCCAAGCATGACACTGGCCGTCATTTCTTCTTTTGGCATCTGCTGGGTGATCCCATTGATTTCATACCACTTGGCCAAGGTATCGCCAATCCCTGCAATCAAATATTCCCGGGGTGTCGCCAGTAAAAAGTCCCAGTCGGCGAGGGTGATATAGGGGGACTGCAAAAAGACTTCTATCTTTTTAAACGCATGGTCTTGTTGTTCATAAACGGCTGCGATTGGCGCAGCGGGGGCACAGTTGGAAACTAGGGTAGGAATCAAAATCAACGGGCGGTTCAAGTTTTGGGCGGCTAATTTTGCTGTATCCAGGACACGCCCGCCACCAATCCCTAAGATGACACCGGTATCGCCGATTTCTTGAGCCAACCGCTGCCCATCCTCATCGCTTGCGCTGCCATCATAAGGATAAACCGGATAGCCCAGGTCAGATCCGTAGTAGTGTTTGAAAGCTTCCCAGGATTTTTCCCCGGTAATGATGGCACCCGTGCCAAACTCCGCCAAATACTCAGGCAAATCCTTCAAAATGCCCGCACCGCTCAAATAACGGTTAGTACCGGGACGTACTTCCTCAAATAAATTCATAGATATCGCTCCTCGCCTGGTTTTAGTTATTTCAAGTATTGTACCATAAAACCACATGAAGGCAAAGTATTATTTTTCCTTTTTTACTTCAATGGCAAAAGCTCGTGGCTGACGGGATGAAGCAGCGGGATGTCAGGAACAAAAAGACGTTTTTTCGCCCGGGTCATGGCCACATAAAATAACCGCGCCCGCTCGTCGGGGTCATCAAAGGAATAGGAAGGAAAATCAGGGATCAGCACATTGTCAAATTGAAGGCCCTTGGATTTATGGATGGTGGAAATGCAGACCCGTTCTTCGCCTGTCATCAGGTCGTTTTCCTTGTATTTGTCGTATATCGGATAAAATTTCTTGATGCGGTCGATCAACCGGGTTTCTTTCATGCCTGCTTGGTGGGTGAAACTAGAAGCATGGGTCATGAATTTGGAAATTTCCCCATCCAGCACATTCCGGTCAACCCCCGTGAAATCAAAAAAGTTTTTAGCAAAATCCCCCAGGTGCATCGGTTGATCCAACGCTTGTCCAAAATGCTGGAAAAGTTCCTTTAACCGGGTGATGGCGTGTTGCAGATGGGTGCCATTCAAGCTAGGCCCGTGTAAATCACGCCCCAATCCATAAAGTTTTTGGGTGAGCTTCACCGTTGCCAGGACATCATCCATGGCGTTGTGGGAATTGACCACGCCCTCAAGACCCAGTTCGCCAATCAAAAATTCCAGCTTGTAAAGTGGCAGCCCCGGCTTGATGACCTTAGCCAAATAAAGGGAGTCGAACTGGGAAGCGAAATCTTTAGCCAAAGGAGGGATGCCAGGCAAATACCGGGTGATATTGGCGTTTAGGGTGTCGAGATCATAAGCCAGGTTATGGGCTAGGATAGCCGAACCGTCAATAAATCCCAAGAACTGGGAGAGACCCTCTTCATGGCTAACCCCTTCCCGCACTAGTTTTTCCTTGGAAATGTGATGTATCTTTTCAGATTCCGCCAAATCCTTGTCCGTATCCATAAAGACCTCGAAGGTATCGATGACCTGCCCGCCCTTTATTTTACACCCTGCAATCTGGATGATGTCATCGGACTGGGTATCGGTGCCCGTCGTTTCCGTATCAAAGACGACGATGGTTTTATGCTCAAAAGCTTGTATGAATGAGGATAGCCGGAAAGCATGGGTGCCCAGGGATATTAAATCCAAAGGGGTGCGGTGGGCATCAAAAATGGCATTGACCGTCTCCCGGCAGCTCTTTAGGGAATGACCCGAAAACAGATTATAGACAAGGGTCGTCCATGCCAACTTGTCAAATTCATTGGAAAGGGCACCCATGAAAGCCATGAAGAATTTCATTTCCTTTCGGCGGAACAAGTCAAAGCCGGAACAGCGGAAGTAGGGAACACCCAGTGTTTTAATGCCTGCCGTATAAGCCTCTGCGTCCTTATTGCTCCTTGCTAAAATAGCAGTAGTTGAGTACAGGCCATCCTCTTGCCCCAAAAGCCAGTTGACATTTTCCACGTAACGCTGTTTGAAGCGGCTGAGCCTGGCAGTCAAAAGCTTTCCTTCGGACTCGGATTGGGCAAACGACGGGATGTACAAATCTTCAAAGTGATGCTTGGCATAAGCATTGAAGATTTTCAGCAAGTGGCTTGGACTTCGGTAATTTTGGGAAAAATAGAACAACCGCCCTTTTTCCCCGCATTTTTGGATGAGCCATTTTAGGCGGCTGACATTGGCTCCCATAAAGCTGAAGATGGCCTGGTTCATGTCAGCGAAATAAATGAGGGCGGTGCTTTTATGGCAAAGCAGCTGGATGATGGAATGCTGCAAATCGTTCAAGTCCTGGGTTTCATCCACGATCAAAAAGTCAAAGGCATAGGTTTTTAGGGTCATCCCTTCCTTTAAATAAGCATGGGTCAAAGCCAGTAAGTCGTCGTAGTCCAAATAACCCTGGCTGGCTTTCAGTTCGTGATAAGCGGCAGCCACCAAGTTCAAGGGGCTTTTTTCATAGGCATTGGTTTTTTTAGGGTGGTAATGGGAATGGATGCCCAGTTCAAGCATGCGGATGCGGTTGGCATGGGTAAGGACTTCCTCTACTTTAAGCTGCCCGAAAGTTTTTCCTTGTTCTTTTTGGAGGCCTTGTGCCAGTTCCCGAATCAATTGGTCCTGGTCCTCCTCATCTAAAATCGCCATGTTTTGTGCCATCAGCCGGTTTTGCTTTAAAAACGCAATGGCAAAGGCATGAAAATTGCCAATAAAGACCTCATGATGGGGCAGCTTCTCCCGAACCCGGTTGCCCATCTCCTCAGCGGCCCGGTTGGTAAAGGTAAAGCATGCCATCTTTTTTTGTTCAACGCCTTCTTCTGAACGGCGTTGGATAATCTCAGAAAGCACAGCCGTCTTGCCACACCCCGCAGGCGCCAGCACCAGGTTAGTCCCTTCCTTGATGCCGATAACCTATTGTTGTTCTTCAGTGAATTTCATAAGTCCCCTCCCAAAAATCAATGCTGTAAGTACATTATAGCAAAAAAAACTCAAACCTAAACAAGTATTTGGCAATTTTAAGAAAAATAATGGGATACCCCGACAGCCAAGCAGGAAGGGGGGGCCAAAAT
>WRGF01000156.1 GCA_009787345.1 Turicibacter sp. | reverse complement strand
CCCCGCCGGCACTATTGATGTTCGAGGTTTGGTTATGGATGACCACCCCATTGCTTCGGCGGGTGGCGATGATGCGGCTTCCCAGATGGCCACGGATGGTTTGGGTAACCCCACGCATGGAAGCCATGCCGCCTGTGTTGGAGATGCCACTGCTGAAGGCGATGCTTGGGTTGTTGGTGGATACTTCAAAGCCGGCATCCTCGCCAACAATGATGTTGCGCCAGTGGGCATAGACAGCCGGATAGCTGGAACCGGTGGAAGTGCTGGTCAGATACATCCGGGCACCGCTTCCGAGGACCAGGCTGTTGCGGCAATCGGTTTGGTTTTCCCCAGCCCCTGCAACTGGTCTTTCCGCTGGCAAGGTCAGGTTCCCGCAAGACGGGTCTGCTGCTGTGGTTTGGCCATGCATCCTTGCTGAGAACCACACGATGGAAAAAGTCGAGCGATTGACGTTGCCCACATAAAGGGCTCCATCCTCCAAAAGCATTTTCCCTGTATACACGTTTTCGGCACGGGTGTTAAGCAGCACATCCCCGTAAAAAGTCATTTCGGCTTGTTGCCCCCTCGTCAAACGGGCAATGGAAGGCAAGTTCGCAGGCGTTGTTTGTACATCCCAGTCGGTAATCCTCCCCGTGATGGGATCGCGCTCGATGTTTTCAAAGCCATTGGTACGGATGTTGCCGAACCTGAAACGCCAAGTCCCGGTCCGGTTGATGCGATTAGGGACAGCGGCACTCCCGCCATCATAAGCCCCATCCCATCCTAAAGAGGAGTTGATGACCCCCCGGTGGGGACCATTCGCGCCATAAGACATGGTGGCAGTCCCGTGAATGACGACGCTATGAAAATGGACGCGCCCGCCAGCACCGTTGGCAAAATCGACCGAATCTGTTGGGTTGGCGACATACGTAGCCGTCGAGCCACTGCCAATATACGGTGCCAAGTTAAAGGAGTGCTGCCCGCTTCCTTGGGATAAAACAAACCCGTCGCCACCGGCTCCAAGCCCACTCGGGCGGCCATCAGGTCGGGTGCCATTACCGTCAAATTCAAGGCTCGTGTTTCGCAGGGTAGCAGACCCATGGCTGTTTGCTGGGAAGGTAACAGTCGCAGGGTTCCCGCCGACTGTTGAGGTGGAGGAACCAGTTGTCCCTGATTGCAAAGTAATATCCGACATCATGATGATGCGGCGGATATTATTGTTGCTCCAAGCTGCCTGCATGTGGCCTGTGGCACGGTTGTTGTTGGCGGTAGCCACGTTATTTCGTACGGTTTGGCTGGCACCTGGGGCATAGGTAAATATGCCATCGTTCCCAACGCAGATAACCCCGCTTGCTGGATCATTTGCATCTTGGAGCACAGCTAGGTTGACAACAAAGTTGCCACTGCCATTGATGTTAGGGCATGAGTTATGAGGGGATTCCTCTGCCCAGGCAGGGAATAAGCGCCCCAACCGGGCAACAGGTTGCCCATTGGAAATGATCCCACCGCCTTCGGCGATGATTTCTTCATCGGTCATCATCCGCATTCGCTCAGCAGTGATGAACCCCAGTTCATGACGCCCGTCTTCGTAATAGGTATAATAACATCCATCTTCGTCATCCTGATAAAGACAGCCTAAATTTTGCCTTGCTTCCTCATCCTCCGCTTCAAACGCCAGGACACGGGTTGTCATCCCTTCATCACGAAGGTGCATACGGGCTAGGATATAGCTCCCTTGCAGTTGGTTCCGTCCATAAGGGTCGCTGTAAATAAAGCTCCCATCTGGGTTGATTCGGACCCAAACCGGGTCACCGGCTACTTGCTCAACATTCCCCTCGTCATCCGCTTCCGTATAAACCCACTCTGGATTGAAGGAATCATTTAACAACACGTCATGCCGGTCGCTTTGAAGGGAACGCATTTCACGTTGCCGCCCGATTATCCCATTCCCTGTCCCAAGGCTGACTGGGATTGATGGCCAAGCCACCGTCCCACGGATTTCTGTGTCCGAGGAATTGACCGGTTCAAGGGACTGGATGGCAGTGCCTTGAGGGGTGGTGATTAACCGGCGGAAGCGGTCCGGGTTGCCTAGGGTCGGAAGGTTGGGTTGGAATCCTTCGGCTAGTGAGCCAAATTCCGTTGCAGTCCCCACAACCCTTAAATCCCCCACACCCGAAAAGGAATAGGTTGCATTCCGGGAGTTTGCCTGGGCTGTCCCGCCTGTATCGGCTCCATTTGTCCATAGAATGATTTCGCTTGGGGTTTCAAAAATATAGTTTGCCCCTGATCCGCGATTGAAAATATGGGCAGTGTTCAGGTCGCTCTCATTGCGAAGGTCCACATTTGCTCCCTTTGCCACTTGCAACCTGTTATTCGTACCTGTTAGGTTGATTATGGCTCCTGTATTTCCAGCCCCTGTTGTATTGGCTGAACCTACCACTTTCAAAGTTGCACCAGAGCGAATATCTATCAAAGCATTGCTTGCTTCGGCACTTCCGGTACTTGACGTATTGTGGTTGGGGCTACTATTGGAAATCACCTGGCCATTATTGTTTCGGCTGGCAACCAATCGTCCACCATGATGAACACGGACAGTTTGGGTAGCCCCATTGATGGTTTCTACACCTGCAAGGGACGGGGCGCCTCCTGTGTTGGCAATGTTGTTTTCAAAAGCAATCGCCGGTGCATTTTGAGACGTTTCAAAAGAAGCGTTATCCCCAATGATGATATTACGCCAATGCCCAAAAACCGTTGGGGCATGTGTCGCAGTAGAGCCAGAAGTGAAATAAGTTCTCGCACCTCTTCCTAATACCACACTATTTCGGCAGTCGGTTTGGTTCTCACCTGTCCCTGCTGTCGGCCTTTCTACTGGAAGTGTCAAGTAGCCTGGGCGGCCACAAGAAGGGTCAGACCCAGTCGTCCGTGCGTGCATTCTCATATTAAACCAAAAGACTCCATAAAAGTTGCTTGGGGCATATGAAATATGCCCAACATAAAGGGTGTCATCCTCAAATAAAATTTTACCTGCATAAAAATTTTGGCGGCGTGTGTTCAGTAAAACATCGCCATAAAAAGTAATTTCCGATTGGGGGGCACGCATAAAACGGTGTAGCGAATTGTCGGTGCCAGGACGTACCGCCCAATCCGTTACCCGCCCTGTTTGAACGTCATGGGTTACATCCAAGTTAGTCATCCGGATGTTCCCAAACCTAAAACGCCATGTTCCCGTCCGATTGCGCCTTTGCGGAGTTGTGGCAGTGCCAACATTTTCAAAAGGAATATTCGAATTAATCAAACCGTTAAAAGCAGTGTTACTTCCACCACCAGACGATTGTTGTCCTGCAATAACCACACTATGAAAATGAAGCAAACTGCCGCCGCCATTTTCAAAATAACCAATGTCATCAGGAGTAGCAACAGTAGTTTCCTCACTTGTTGTCCCCATGCTTATACCTAAATTCAATGTAGCCTCTGTTGCTGGGCGTGTTAAAGTAAACCCATCACCATTGGGCCCCATCCCACTGGGGCGGCCATCTGGGCGGCGGCCATTCCCATCAAATTCAAGGCTGGTCCGACGGGTTGTCAAGGTGCTTGCCGTTAACGTAATGTTATCCACCATAATAATCCGGTGGACATCATTGTTATTCCATGCGGCATTTAAAGCTGCTCCACTGCTAACACATTGGACACCGTCAACAACTACCCCATCGACAATTTTATTGCCCTGTGCATTGTAGTTGGGACAGGAATTATATGGTGGCAGGTTTCTCCATGGAGTAGCAGATTCCGCCACCATGGACCTACCTGATGGACGGACGGTTTCAACTTCGGTTTCCATGACATCCCCGCCTAATTCCCGGATTTCCTCGTCGCTCATCTGCTCGGCTATTTCCCGGGAAATGAATACCAGTTGGAACTCCTCTTCTTCGTCCTCACTGTATTCAGTTTCCTCGACTTCTTCATCCTCACTGTATTCGGTTTCCTCGACTTCTTCGTCGCCATAGCCTTTGGAATCGTATTCCCCGTATCCGCCGACTTCTTCAGTTTCTATGTCATCCGGCCCGTATTCAACAAATTCTTCGTCATAGTAAATCTCGCCATATGCTTCGTATCCGTAGAATTCATCGGTTCCTTCGGCCTCAACTTCATATTCGGCTGCTTCCTCATAGCCATCGGTTTCATACGCATAGGCGACGGGTCCGTCCTCCATTTCGTACAATCCCCCTGCTGCTTGGGTGTTGGCGACCAGTGCCGCGACCCCCAGCGAGTTCAGCAACAAGTCCCCCGCGAATCCCAGAAGTGCCAGGTATTTTATGGTTTTCATAGCCCTCCGACTTCCTTTCTGCTAAATGATGCTAAATTTCCTTCGTTATTTATAACGGGACATTGGAAAGTATCCATGTCATATCGGTGTAATAATTCCCTGCACTCCGGGGTGTCGTCCCCGGGATGTGGAACTGGATGTTGCGGTTTCGCCAAGTGCCATCTATGAAGGCGACGTCATCCTTGACTTTCAACCAGGTCATCATCCCCTCATCGGTGGCAGCCACTTTGGCACGTTGCAGGGCACCGCTTCCATCCAAGATGATATCGAAGGTGCTTGGCGCCAGGTTGTCGCTATAGGATACCGCTTCCGAGTTCAGGATATGGATTTCAGCACCCTCCAAAATAGCATGTTCCAAGTCCTCGTTGGCCAAAGGGCCATTCTTGCGCACATGTAGCGACCAACCTTGCCCAGTGCCCCGAAAATCAGAGAGCTGGACCACATGGGGGCGGGGATTCCCATCCTCATCCATGGCGGCCAGGGCATAGTAGACCATGTCCACGTTGACGATTTCCTTCGCCCCGAAACTGATGGGGTCCACCTGTTCCAAGGTGAGGCCATTGCCATAAAAGGTGACATGGCCTTGGCGGGGCAAAGCTGTCGCTGTGGCTTCTCCGCTTGTGGCGGCACCCATGAGCCCCAATGCCGCTAGGGCCAGCGACAAGGTTTTCGACCCTTTTTTCTTCCAAATCCAAAAAACCAAAGCTAAGACCAGCAAGCCAATTCCAATGAACCTAAGGTAAAGCATAGCAGCCCCACCCGTTGCCGGCAAATTCCCAGCAGCCGAAGCATTGCGGTCATCCCATACGGATTCAGGGTCGTTCCCATCCCCAGCGTCAGGGCGGTCACCCGCTTCATTTTCAGGGCTGCTTTCCAAATCGGTTTCAGGATGTTCATCCCCTTCGGTTTCAGGCGGCACCCAATACCCGTAAAACCCAATGCTCACATCGCTATCTTCACTGGGAGGGGGTGCATCCGCAGACACCTGCCCCCCGCCAACTACCATCAATAAGGCAATTCCCATGATTATTTTCCTAAACTGTTTCATCCTCAACCTCCTTTTTTGGCAGCCATCCAAAAAGCTTTGGGTGGCTGCCAAAAGGGGAGGGTTCCCCTAATGGTGGATCTTAATGTTCATCTTGTGTTTCAGTGGATGGTTAATTCAATGAATTGGACGGCACGTTCGCCAATGACCAAATCAAGTCGGTGGTGTAATCTTGAGCCACTACAGTAGTGAAATCTGGGATTGACAATGTGACCGATTGTAAAGCTGTTGCTTCATCTTCACCGAAACGAAGGATGTGGGTACCTGCACCATAACCCGCCGCTGCACTCATGAGTGGAGCAGTGGTTGTGCCGTCAAGGACAAGGGCAGTGCCACGGACTGTCACTCCTTCAGAGTCGAAGGCTGAATCATGTTGGATATTGTCAATGGTGATTTCAGCACCTGCCAGCTCAAATGCCCCAGTAGCCAAGGTGCCATCTGCGTTGCGGGCAGTTGCAAATTGACCCGCTTGGCGGACGCTCAAGTTCCATCCTACCAACGTACCACGGGAATCCGTAACTTGAACGAAATTCGGCACATCCCTTACTTCCCAAACTGGTGCTGGATTAGGTTCATCTTCAGTTGCTACAGCCGTGTTCACGGCCATGACTTGCAAAGCCGCATGGCGGTCTTCAAATGTACTGGCAATCGTCAGCGTCCCAAAGTCGAAATTGGAAGCCCAGTCGATGCTCAAAGGCCCTGCCGTCCCTGGCGTTGCGTTCTCATCTGGCGTGAATATCCCTGTTTCTGGGTCGACGGTTCCTGGAACCACGACCTCTTCCGGAGTCGTTGGGTCAACCGGTGCTACTGGTGCATTGGAAGTTTCAAATCGGATAATCCCCTCTGTCCTTACTGCCACGTGGGCACCTGGCGGAGTCGGTGTTACTTGTTCAAAAGCCAATGCTGGGATGGTACTGCTTGCTAGCAACAATGCTGCCAATGTTGCCCCTGTTGTGATTTTAGTGAATTTCATTCTGTCTTGCCCCCATTTTTGTGATTTTAGTTTCAAATACAACCGAAGTATACCTAAATTTTTCACCTCTGGAAATAGATGCGCCAAAAACTTGCAAAAACACCCATCTGTATTTTTCACGTCACAGACAAAAAACTCCCGTTTCTGCCTACAGCTGACAAAGTTTTAGTTTATTCAACCTTCCTACCGACATGGAAGGAGCTTTTTTGGTGAGGACTGTTGTTTTTTGAGGTGTCCTAGGAGCGTGGTTTGCTTCATTATTCGTCTTGGATGTGCTATAATGTAGAAAAGAGAGGTGTTGTCATGAACCCATTAATCGAGGAAAGATACCGTAATGAAATGTTAAATGGTAAAATCATCAGCATGTCACCCCGCTCAACCGTTAATCATAACCTGGTCTCCGGGAATCTTTATGGGATTTTCCGAAATTTTTTAAGGGGCAACCTTTGCACCGTA
Source organism: Turicibacter sp. (assembly GCA_009787345.1). Classification (GTDB taxonomy): domain Bacteria; phylum Bacillota_I; class Bacilli_A; order MOL361; family Turicibacteraceae; genus WRGF01. The sequence continues at coordinate 8,966 of WRGF01000156.1, read as the reverse complement.
TTCCCGGATGGGACAAAAATATTTCTGAGTGACAAAGACCGGGTGGTACCTGACATGGCCGTTATTTGCAATCCCTCAATCATCCAGATGGATGGGATTCACGGGGCACCTAATTTAGTGGTAGAGGTACTTTCCCCAAGCACAGCCAAAAATGACAGGGGATATAAAATGGAATTGTACGCTAAATCCGGGATTGCTGAATACTGGATTGTTGACCCTTTGAACCATTTTTTAGAAATTTATTTATTAGAAGGCGATGTGTACAAGCTTGAAAATATCTACACGTTTTTCCCCGAGCATGAAATCATTGAAATGACAGAAGAAGAAAAAGAAGAACTGGTTGTCACTGACTTTAGCACCCCGCTATTTCCTGACCTGCAAATCCCGATACATGAAGTTTTTGAAAAAACTATTTCTTACCGTTAAAAAAAATGCAGTCCAGCGAGGAAAATCACTGGACTGCATTTTACTATAAATTTTTAATCTTTTGCTGGGTGAAGTAGTGGTTCTTGGCGATTTGGCATAGCCAGACTTCCAATTTGCATTCGCCTTTGAATTTGTCCACGTTCTTCAGGGCCTTGAAAAAGGTTTCCTGGGTCACATCCTCGGCAATTTTTTCATTGCGGCAAAGGGACAGGATGTACTTATAGACCACCAAAAAGTAGTCGGCATATATTTTTTCAAAATCCATGGGTTCACCTCCCTTCTAAGATGTGTAGCCCGCCCGCTTTCGCAAGGATGGAAATTGTGCCTTTCATGCCCACACAACTGGGCGGGTTTCCCAGAGGTGAGGGCATGAAAGGTCAGTTTTCATCCTGTAGAGGTGGGCGAAACTCGATTGAAGTTCTCACTTATATGACTTTCAAAATGCGGATTCGTTACAAAAATTTCAAAAAAAGTGCCATGAAGTGAAAATTTCCCCACCTCATGGCACTTTTTTGGCTTATCCTTTCGGGATATGGGCGCTGATAGCGCTTGCCAATCCCCTGACATTGCGTGTTTGGATGAGGACTTTCCCCCGCCCGTTGAATTCGTTGACCAGCCCCTCGCCGGTTTTGAAGCCGAAGGAGCCGGAGGCGACTTGGATGTTATAGCTTAACCCCCCGCTCCAGGCGACCACATGGGTGTTGTCCACCACTAGTGGTTTCTTGCCATCAACTTCCAGTTCCAACAGGTCGCCGAAGGCATTGACCAAGAGGGTTCCCGAGCCTCTCGTTTCCATGATGAAGAAGCCTCCGGTCCCGGCGAACAGGGCTTTTCCTGCGGATTGCCGTTTCATTTCGTAGGCGACGGTGGTGTCGCAGGCCAAGAAAGCCGAGTCGTTGATGCGCCATTGCTGGTTGGCGGACACCTCAAGGGCTTTGATGGTTCCCGGCACGTCCGGGGCGATGGCGATGCGGGCGCCATCTGACATTCCTTTTGCTTTTGTGATGAACATGCTCTCCCCACTCACCATCGAACGCCCCAGTGCAGATACCAAGCCACCGAAGCCGCCACTATTGCTGTTCATTTTCCCTTCCAGGCTGATGCCGCCATGGTGGTATACCATGCTTCCCCGTTCAATCATTATTTCCTCGCCTTTGCTTAGGGTGATTTCAATCATGGGGTACGACCCGTCGTTTGTCAATTTATGGTTCATGTCAATTCCTCCGTTTATAGCCTGTGGCAAAGTCCACTTCGTTTAGGAGGGGTTCCCCTTTGGCGAAGCGCCCAAGATTTTCCACGGCGATGTCGATGAAGCGGTTGAACGTTTCCTCCAAGTAAAAATTCCCGGAAACATGGGGGGTGATGACCAAGTTTGGGGTGTCCCATGCCCGGTGCCCTTTTGGCAAAGGCTCGGGGTCTGTCACATCGAGGGATGCCCCCCATAATTTGCCGGATTCCAGGGCATCGCAAAGGGCTTCCAGGTCAACAGCCGTTCCCCTCCCTACGTTCAGGAAGATGGCGCCGTCTTTCATGGCGGCAAACTTTTCCCCGTCGAATAACTTGTGGGTTTCGGGGGTGCTCGGCAAGCTGGCAGCCACCACATCGGCCCGGCTTAAAACCTGGTCCAGTTCAGTGATGGGATAGGCCTCGTCCACAAACTGCTCGTCCCCATAAACCGTGCGTTTGATGCCGATGGTGTAGCCCCCTAATGCCTTGACCAATCTTGCGAAAGCGGTCCCAATGTCCCCAAGGCCGACGATGGCCACGGTGGAACCATGGATGGATTTGATAATGCCCGGCTCATGGCTCCAGTCCTGACGGCGCTGCTTATCCAAATACAGGTGGAACTTTTTTTGGAGCATCAAGGCCTGTGCCAGCATGTGCTCGGAAATGGCCACCCCGTAGCTGCCGGTGGCATTGGTGAGGATGACCCCCTCCTGGAGTGCCCCCTCGTCGGTATAGCCATTGGCCCCCGCACTGTATAGCTGGATCCATTCCAGTTTCTTGAATAGCCGCAGGCGGGATGGCTTCGTGTTGCCAATAACGGCAACGGCATCCTCGAAATCCGCATCGTCCAACTCATGTGAATGTTTAAAGACCACTTCCAATTCTGGATTCTGAATAATCCGCTGTTTTTGAGCAGCATTTACCCGCATGATATTCGTTAAAAAAATGACTTTTCGCTTCATGCTCTCCCTCCTTTTTGTATAGTATAAGCTAAATCCGTTGAAAAAACCAGCGAATTGTGAGATGATTGAAGGGAAAATTTGATTTGGGAGGGACTATGATGATCCATATTATCCATGAGAACGACGAGTGGACGCAGCATTTGACGAAGCGGCTTGAGGAGTTGAAGCTGCCTTACCGCAACTGGCATTTGGCCGAGGGGAACGTGAATTTGAATGAGGAGCCGCCGCAAGGGGTTTTTTATAGTCGGATGAGCGCTTCAAGCCACACCCGTGGGCACCGTTATGCCCCAGAACTTGCCGCAGCGGTGCTGGATTGGCTGGAATTTTACGGGCGCACCGTTTACAATGGGTCGCAGGCGCTGGTCTACGAATTGAGCAAGGTCAAGCAGTATACCCAGCTGCAAAAATTTGGCATTCGCGTGCCAAAAACCACGGCTGCCGTGGGCAAAGAACAGATTATAGAAGCCGCCAAGAGCCTAGGAAGTTTCCCTTTCATCACCAAGCATAACCGTGCCGGGAAAGGGCTTGGGGTCCAGTTGTTTTATTCACTGGAGGCTTTAGGGCAGTACCTGGATTCTCCGGATTTTGAAGAGCCTGTTGACGGGATTACTTTGATTCAGGAATACATCACCTCACCGGAGCAGTTCATTACCCGTGCCGAGTTCGTTGGCGGGAAATACATCTACTCCGTGCGGGTCAAAACCGACGAGGGCTTCCAGTTATGCCCGGCGGACGCTTGCCAAATCGGCGACTTGTTCTGCCCGGTTGGCGAGGCGCCTAAGGATGACATGAAGTTCAAAGCGGTGGAAAAAAAACACCCTGAACTCATAGAAAAATTCGAGAAATTCCTAGCGGGAAGCGGCATCGACGTGGCCGGCATCGAATTTATCGAGGACGCTGAGGGCAATGTGTTCACTTATGACGTGAATACCAATACCAACTACAACCCAGACGCCGAAGCCGAAGTTGGCAAATTCGGAATGCTGGAGTTGGCGAAGTTTTTAGGCGGGGCTTTATAGGAAGATGATGGGGGGAGGAGAGCGTGTTGGCTTTCTTCCCCTTTGGTTTGTTCATCAATCTCTGAAAAGTTTTCTCTTGATTTTTTTCTTGCTTATGATTCGCCATCATGGTAAAATATTAGTTTCGACAAAAAAATCAATTTTAGGAGGTTATCAGATGCAGCAGGAATGGATTGAAATCAAAGGTGCCAGGGTCAACAACCTAAAGGATGTTGATGTTAAAATCCCCAAGGGGAAATTGACGGTATTCACCGGGGTTTCCGGTTCGGGGAAATCGTCCATCGTTTTTGATACGATTGCCGAGGAAGCCGGCCGCCAGTTAAACGAAACGTTCACCGCTTATTCCCGGCAATTCTTGCCTAAATATTCCCGCCCGGAAGTGGATGAAATCAACAATTTAGGGACTGCCATCATTGTGGACCAAAAACGGCTGGGGGGCAATTCCCGCTCTACTTTAGGGACCATCTCTGACATCCATCCCCTTTTGCGCGTCCTTTTCTCCCGTTTTGCTACCCCAACTGCTGGCATGGGCAACGCTTATTCCTTCAATGATCCAGAAGGGATGTGCGAAACCTGCGAAGGGATTGGGGAAACCATGACCCTGAACCTGGAAGCTGCACTAGATGTAACCAAATCCCTCAATGACGGGGCTATTTTAGTGCCTGGGCACAAGGTAGGCAACTGGCAGTGGAAAATGTATGCGGATACTGGATTTTTTGATAACGACCTGCCCATAAAAGACTATACCCCGGAAGCTTATGACCTATTGGTCCACTGTGGGGAGAAAAAAATAAAAGGAACCTACAATGGCTCCGAGTTCAATATGACTTATGAAGGGCTTGCCCCGCGGTTCATGCGACAGCAAGTTGGGCGGGACAAGGACATGTCTGAAAAAGCCCAAAAAGAGTTGGAAACCTTCATCCATATCGGCTGCTGCCCTAACTGCAAAGGCTCCCGTTATAACGGAAACGTACTGGCCTCCAAAATAAATGGCTACTCTATCCATGACCTTTGCAACCTGCAACTGGTGGATTTGCTTCCTGTGATTAAAACTATCCAACTTCCAGAAGCGGCACCGATACTTGATGGCATCCGGGAACGGGTGCAAAACCTGGTGGACATCGGGCTGGGCTACATGAACCTGAACCGCTCCACCCCTACCCTTTCCGGGGGCGAATCCCAACGGGTCAAAATGGTCAAGTACCTCTCCAGCACCCTCACTGGCATGATGTATATTTTCGACGAACCATCCACCGGGCTTCATCCCCGTGATGTGTACAAGCTCAACAACCTGTTGGCAAGCATCCGGGACAAGGGCAATACCGTCATCGTGGTGGAGCATGACCCCGATGTCATCAAAACAGCGGATTACATCATCGACGTCGGCCCGAAAGCCGGCAGTGGCGGCGGGAATATCATGTATGCCGGCGATTATGCAGGGCTTTTAGAGTCTGGCACCCTCACCGGGGAACACTTAAGGCAAAAGCTGCCATTCAATCCCAACCCCCGCGAAAGTTCCTCGTTTTTGGAAAGCCATGCTAGTTCCATCCATAATTTGAAGAATGCATCGCTAAAAGTCCCCCAAGGTATTTTTACGGTGGTCACAGGCGTTGCCGGTTCTGGAAAAAGCACCCTGGTCAACAAGGTGTTCAAAAAGGATTTCCCAGAAGCGGTCCAAATCGACCAGTCCGCCGTATCGGCCAACAGCCGTTCCAATCCTGCCACGTATTCGGAAATGATGACCCCTATCCGCAAGCTGTTCGCCACTGCCAACGGGGTGGACAACAGCCTGTTCAGCTACAATTCCAAAGGGGCTTGCGAGCATTGCAAGGGAAAAGGCGCCATCCAGCTGAACCTGTCCTTTATGGATGCCACCGAAGTGGAATGTTCCTCATGCCAGGGTAAACGGTTCAAGGATGAGGTGCTCCATTATGAATACCTCGGCAAAAATATCGTGGACATTATGGACATGACCATCAGCGATGCCCTGGAATTTTTTGCTGATTCCAAGGACATCCAAAAAAAGCTCAAGAGCCTTCAAACGGTTGGCCTTGGCTACCTGACACTGGGACAGCCCCTCAATACCCTTTCCGGGGGCGAATGCCAGCGGCTTAAGATTGCCAAGGAGCTGAATAAAAAAGGGAACATCTATATTTTAGACGAACCGACGACAGGGCTCCACATGGCTGACGTTTCAAATATCTTAGGGATTATCAGCATGCTTGTCAAAAAAGGAAATACGGTCTTGGTCATTGAGCATAATACCGATGTCATCCGGCAAGCCGACTACCTCATCGACTTGGGGCCTGATGGCGGGGACAAGGGCGGGCATATCGTGTTTGAAGGAAAACCCGAAGATTTGCTGGCTTGCGGACCGTCCCTGACGGCAAAGTATCTCTAATCGAGGGAAAATTCCTGGCGGTCCACTTGGGTGTGGACGATGAGTTTTTCCCGCTGGTCGTAAAACATGTACTGGATTTGTTCCCTTTCCCCATAAGGCAATTTATCCAGGTGCTCATAAAGCCAGGCGGTGTTCTTTTGGATACTTTTGAGGGCATAAGGCTTGGCAATGCCGGAAACCATGATGGGCAATGGGAATAAGTCGGTGGGCGCGCTGGTTTTAAAGAGGCTGCAATCCCCATTTTGCTCGATAATCATGTACTGGACTTCTTCGATGTCCACAATCCCCTCCTGGCGCAAAAGCATGTGTAGTTCATCCAGCTGAATCCGGTGCTTCTTCAAATCCTCATAGTCGATGGTGCCATCTTTAATAAGGAGCACGGGGAAATCATCCACTTTATGCCTGATTTTCGGGAAATTCAGCTGGATTTTTGCCATGATGATTTGCAGGGCCACCAAGGCGACCACCCCGAACAAATCTTCCATGAGCACATCGGTCTGGGTGATAGCAGAGGCCGCAATATTGCCGATGACCACGTTGATGGCAAAGTCAAACAGGCTGAGTTGCCCCACTTCCCGGCGACCCATAATCTTAAAAACAATCAACACGAAAAAATAGATAAATACCGCAAATATGAAACTTTGGAAACCAGCCATCAAATCCATCTGCACACCCCGATTGTAGTTTGCTGTATTATGGGCAGGTGCGGGAGATTTTAAACAACGGATATGAAAAAAACCAGATAATCCCTAAAACGTCGGGGCTATCTGGTTTTTTTTGCCTTAATGCAGTTCTATGCCGAGGATTTCTCCTGTTTGTGTGTCCACATATACTTCGTGTGTGTTGCCCTGGGCAATGACCTCGACGGACCAAGCCCGCCTGAAAAATTCAAAATCCAATTCTGGACGGTTGGCAAAGGACGCCCCTTCTACGTGACTAATGGCAATTTCCTGCGCTTCTTCCCGGGAAATGGTTGCTGGAAAGAGGAAAAAGGAGAGGCCTAAAATGATCAGTAAACCCGATACTGTACTTGCGATTATTTTATGTTTTTTCTTCATTTTTTTCTTCCTTATCTATACTTAATCTTGGTAAGACTGCTGAAGGACAACCGCACCTGTTGAACGGTTGACAAAAATTTCGTGGACGGTGCCGCCTTGTCGGATAGCTACGTACCAGACCGAAATGCCATTTTCCGTATCATGGTCCACTTCAATCAGCGACCCGCCTGGCACCAAAGCCATGGCGATTTGCGCTGCCCGGTCACGGCTAATGCTTCCGCTAGTGTCCGCTGCTGGAGCCGGAGCAGGGGCCGGGGCCGGAGCTGGAGCAGGGGCCGGAGCAGGGGCCGGAGCTGGAGCTGGAGCAGGGGCCGGAGCAGGGGCCGGAGCTGGAGCCGGAGCTGCTGCCGGAGCTGGGGGTGCTGCTGGCGCCGGGGCTGCTGCTGGCGCCGGGGCTGCTGCTGGCGCCGGGGCTGCTGCTGGCGCCGGGGCTGTTGCCGGAGCTGAGGCTGTGGATGACGACGGTGCTGAAGCATTAGCCCCTGCACTGGCTGCCGGTGCATTGCCAGTAGAACCCGCCGCATTTGAAGTTGGGTTGCCAAATCCCGTGGGGGATTTCAAAAACTCCCCTGTTTGGACATCCACGTAAAATTCGAAGTCACGCCCATCGGCTACAAATTCGATGCTCCATACTTGGACGCCATTGTTACGGTCAAGGTAAGCGTACTGCAAGCGCCCATTTTCAACACCTAGCCCCACTAAATAAGCCTGTGCCAATTCGATGGCTTCTTCCGCCGACAAAGCACTGGTTGCAGTAGTAGCTGGGGCAACTTCCCCGCTGAGGGCATTAGATTCCAAACGGATGAGGGAACCGTCCGTGGCATTTAGGTAAACCGTGAACAGGGTTTCATTGTAAACGACACGGACATCAAACATCATATCCTCACCGTCCGGACGCATTTCCAAATCCTCAACACTCCCGCCCCCTACAAAAGACAGGGCAATTTCCTGGGCTCGCAAAGCATTGATCCCCAACTGGGTTTCTTCCTGTGGCTGGGCACTTTGGGCATTTCTATAGGCTATGTTCCCGAAAAAGCCAACCACCGCTACAATAATTACTGCTACTGAAATTTTTTGAATTTTACTTTTCATTTGATATACTCTCCTTTGTTATAAAGTGCAGCGGCCCGTTCACGGAAGGATGAAAGGTGTGCCTGGAATGTCATCGAATCTGGGTGGGTTTCCCAGAAGCGATGACATGGAAGGTCACTTTTCACTTCGGAATGGCTCGCGGAACTAGATTGATTTTTTAATCTTCGTAACTCTCCCAATAAATAATTTCACCTGATATCATGTCCACATACACCTCATAGACCATCCCGCCCCGTTGGATGGCGACGTACCAGACCCGGCGGTTCATTTCCATGTCCGCGTCCACCAAGATGAGGGTGCCATCGAAGCTTGCCAAGGCGATGTTTGCCGCCTGTTCGCGGGTGATTTCCGATACGGCTCCGGGGTTTATGCTATTTTCGCCTTCGTTGGTTGGAAGGGGGCCATCCTCTGTCTCCCTGTTAATGGAGAGGGCTAGGACTTGCTGGTTTTTTACGTCCACATTGACATGGTACAAGTCCCCGTTATGGGTCACATGAATGTGGTAGATATTCCCATCCATCCGTTGGATTTCAACCACTTGCCCGCCTCCGACGGCTTCCAAGGCCAAGTCGCTCCCTATTTGCTCATCTATGGGCAGTGGGGGCCTGCTACTGGAGGCTGCAAACAAGTTGCCAGAGAGCATCGTGGCGGCAAAAACCAACACCAATATCCCATGGGAAAATGCGGACTTGGCAGGGGTAGATTCCATCAAAGATTCCAGCCGCCGCTTAATCCCCCGTTTCCCGCCGTAAAAATGGGTGGTCATGGCACTAAGACCCGG
>WRGF01000155.1 GCA_009787345.1 Turicibacter sp. | reverse complement strand
TGCCAGCCCCGCCATGACGTAGTTTGTTAAGGATGGCAGGTAAATCCGAGAAAACACCCGCCCCGGGCTTAGGCAAAAGACCTTCGCCATTTCCAAAAGTTTGCCATCAACCGACCTGATGCCTTCCACCACATTGAAATACAGGATGGGGAATGCCATGAGCCCGCCTACTAAGATGGGTGCCAGCTGGGAGCGCAGCCAAATAAGGACCAACAAGATGATGGAAACGGTGGGCACTGCCCGTACCAGCTGGACAAAAGGAGCCAAATACTCATAAACCATCAAATACCGCCCGCTGAGAACGCCTAGCATAAAAGCCAAAAGAAAAGCAATTAAAAAACCGATAAGAAACCTTAATAAAGTAATAACGACCGTGGATAAGAAAATAGGGGCCCCTGCGATTTGCCAAGCCCTCCTTAACACGGCAAGGGGGGCAGGCAATAAGATTTCCCGGCCCAGTTTCATAGCCCCCAGCTGCCAAAGAGCAAACATGAGGGCAGTCGACGTGAGGTAGCGCCTAGTAGAAGAACCCATCGCCCGGCACCTGTCCACCAATCAGTTCAGGAGACATTTGGTAAAGGGCTTCAAGGTAAGCCAAGATGGCACCTTTGGCGTTGCTAGCGGCCTCGAAACGGATATTTAGACGGGGAAAACTTGCCACCAACGCATCGGGATTCACCGTTTCCCCAAGCCCAGCCGCCAACACGGCAATGGATTCGGGGTTTTCATTGGCATAAACCATAGCTACCTGAATTTCGCCCAGGACTTCCAATGCCAGCTCAGGGTCGCGCTGGGCAAAATCGCCGCTGATGATGACGACCGCCTGAGGGTAGCCACCACCGCCCCACTCTTCTTGAAGGTCGAGGATGGCCCGGGCATCCGTTTGGGCAAGGATCATGGTCGCTGCTGGTTCGGCAATGAGCGCAGTCGATGCCACCCCGCCAATCATGGCCTGGGCCACTTCCTGGGGAGAGGTCAAATACTCCAAGTCAGTTGAAATGCCTTCCCGGCCTAAAAGATAGGCGAATGTCGCATCTGGCACCAGCCCACGCCCAAAGCCATAGATGCGGGTGCTAGAAAGGTCTTGCCAGCCTGTGACCGCATCATCAGTGGACAAAACAAACAGGTTCCCCCATGTTGCCACCGCTGCCACTTGGTAATCAAGGCCGCGGTTATAAAGGATTGAAGCCAGGTTGACGGGCACGACTGCCACATCCACCCCTTCAAGGACGCGGGCGCTGAGGGCATCCGCATTGGGGGCAATTTCATAATCAAGTGCAAAGCCAGATAAGTTATCTGCCTCGGACAACATGCTAAAAACCCCGTAAGCCGCTGCCCCGCTTGGGACGACGAAGGAAACCACATCTTTGTCCACTGATACTTCCATGGCACCGCAACCGGCCAGCACTAAAAGCAGGCCACAAACCGTCAATAATTTTTTCATGTCATTTCCCTCCCTAACTAAAAATTGCAATAAGCCCGCTTGCGAAGAGGTAAAATTTGTGCCTGTAGAGGCATCGAAGCTGGGTGGGTTTCCCAGGGGCGATGGCTCGGAAGTTCAAGTTTTTCCTCGGAGCGGCTTGTGGAACTGGATTCAATAAAAAGTAAAACACGCCCGTTCACAGGACTAACATACCCTCCAGTTGCCAGCGAAACCCCTGCATCCGGGGGCTGGATAAATCCCGTTCCTCCTTTTCGATGCCTATGGACAGCCTGCCAATAACCTGAGCCGGCTTTCCGGACAAGACGACGATGTCATCTGCAAGCTCCAACGCATCTTCAAGGTCGTGGGTGACCAGGGCGATGGCTGTTTTTTCAGCTTGCTGGATGTCTTTCAGCTGTTGGACCAGGTTTTTCCTCATGCCCAGGTCCTGAGACCTGAATGGTTCGTCCAATAGGAGCAAGGGAGCCTCGAAGTAGAGGGCCCTGGCTAATGCGCAGCGCTGTTTCATCCCGCCGCTAAGGGCTGCAGGCAACTGGGTTTTGACCCCATCAAGGCCTACTGCCGCCAAAAGCCCCGCAATTTTTTGGGCATCGTTTTTCTTCCTGACCAAAGCCAGGTTGCCATAAACCGTCGCCCATGGGACCAGCCTGTCCTCTTGGAATACATAGGCGGTCTTTTCAGCATCGTTCACCAAAGTGCCGCTTGTCGCCGTTTCAAGCCCTGCCATCATCTGAAGGAGCGTCGTCTTGCCACAGCCTGAGGGCCCAAGGATTGCCAGCGTCTTTCCCGGTTCCAGCCCTAAATCAATGTTTTTTAGGACGAATGCTGCCCCCCGCTTTTTGGAAACGCCCGCTAAGGTAAGCACCCTACTCACCGAGGTTGAATTTTTGGCGTTGGTGGTAATGGGTGTGGAGGAGCTCATGGGCCAAATGGCTGTTGGGCTCGCCGAGGAAGTCGTCGTATAGTTTTTTTACCTGTGGGTTTTGGTGGGATTTCCTAAGTGGGGCTGACTCGTCCTCAGTATAGAGGGCTTTGGCACGTTGGCTGCGCACATCCACGCCTAGCTTGTCAAAGGCTGGCACATAAGGTTGCCCACCCCCATTGACACAGCCGCCGCTGCATCCCATGATTTCAATGAAATGATAGTCTTTTTCTTTGTTTTGGATCATTTCCATCAATTTCTTGGCATTGGCGGTACCATGGGCAACAGCCAGGTTATAAGTATTCCCTGCGACCTCAACGGACGCTTCTTTGATGCCATCCACCCCGCGCAGAGCCGTAAATTCCAGCAAGTCAAGGTCTTTGCCTTCTAGGACATCGGCGACGGTACGCACGGCGGCTTCCATGACACCGCCCGTGATTCCAAAAATGACGGCAGCCCCGGTGGTTTCACCTAATAAATCAGCATCAAAATCCTCGTCTTGAAGTTGGTCGAACTGGATGCCAGCTGATTTGATCATGCGGGCAAGCTCCCGGGTGGTAATGACCACATCCACATCTTCAAGCAACTCCTCCCGCTTGGCTTCCGATTTTTTTGCCACGCAGGGCATGACGGACACGACGTAAATGTTTTTCGGGTCAAGCCCTTTTTCCTTGGCGTAATAAGATTTTGCCAACGCCCCGAGCATTTGCTGGGGCGACTTGCAGCTGGACAGGTTCGGTAGGAGCTCCGGATAAAAATATTCACAATAGCTGACCCAGCCAGGGGAGCAGGAAGTAATCATCGGGAGGACTCCGGCGTTGTTGATCCGGTTCAATAGTTCGTAGCCTTCCTCCATGATGGTCACATCGGCTGTGAAGTTGGTGTCATACACCTTATCGGCACCGAGCCGTTTGATGGCGGCTGCCATTTTCCCCGTTACCGGCGTGCCCATCGCAAACCCAAATTCTTCCCCCAGGGCTGCTCGCACTGCGGGGGCTGTTTGGAAGATCACGTGTTTTTCTTTATCTTCAATGGCTGCCCAAACTTCGTCGATGTTGTCTTTTTCTTTAAGGGCAGCCACCGGGCAGTTGACGACGCATTGGCCACAGCTGATACATGGTACATCTTTCAGTCCCAGCCCAAAAGCAGGCTCCACCGTGGTGTTATGCCCCCGGTTCACAAAATCAAGGATGCCGATGCCCTGGACATTTTTGCAGACGCTGACGCAACGGCCGCAGAGGATGCATTTGTTGGGATCCCTTAGTACTGACCAGGAGCTATCATCCACTGCTTTTTTATCATTTCCATTTTCATAAGAGGTTTCCCGGATCCCCAGGTCGGCTGCAAGGGTTTGAAGCTCGCAGTTTTGATTCCTTGCACAGCTTAGGCAGTCTTGGTCATGGGTGGATAAAATCAGGCTGACCGTTGATCTCCTGGCTTCGCGGACTTTTTGGGTATGGGTTTTGACTTTCATCCCGTCATGCACCGGTTGGACGCAAGAAGCCACCAGGTTCCTAGCCCCTTCCACTTCCACCAAACAGACCCGGCAGGCACCCACTTCATTGATGTCTTTTAAAAAGCACAGGGTCGGGATATGGATACCCGCAGCCCTCGCCGCTTCCAAGACGGTAAAAGTAGCCGGCACCGTTACCTTCGTCTCGTTTATCGTTAATGTCACTTGATCGGACATGTTAAAACCTCCCCATAAAAGGTGTAGGGCGCTCGCTTGCGAAGGGATGAAATTTGTGCCTGGAGGGACACCGAAGCTGGGTGGGTTTCCCAGGTTGGTGGCACGCAAGGTCAAGTTTCAGCCCGTAGCATCGCCCGAAACTGGATTGCCATAAAAGGTGTAGTCAATACTTTTTGATAATCGCCTCGACCTGGGATTTGGTCAGGTTCCCGTAAGTATCCTCATTGATGGTCATGACCGGGGCAAGCCCGCAAGCGCCGATGCAGCGTGTGGCCTCAAGGGTGAATTTCCCGTCAGCGGAAGTCTTTCCGACTTCAAGGTCCGGAATTTTAGCTTTGACCTCATCCAAAATCTTTTGGGCTTCCTTCACATAGCAGGCGGTCCCCAGGCAGACGCCAATGACGTAATCCCCTTTGGGCTCTATAGAAAACTGGGAATAAAAGGTAACGACCCCGTAAATCTCGGCAAAGGGGATCCCAAGTTTTTCAGATAAGTACAGCTGGATTTTTTTTGGCACGCAGCCATAGATGCGCTGGCAATCGTTGAGGATTGGCATCAAACTGCCTTTTTTCCCGGCATGGGTGGCTATTGCCTGCTGAAGTTCCTGGAAGTTTTCTTCGGTACATACTTTGCTCATGGGTATCCCTCCTATTCGACGACGATGGCGTGGAATTTGCAGTTGTCAATGCACAGGCCGCATTTGATGCACACAGCCGGGTCGATGGCATGGACTTGCTTGCGCTCGCCTGCGATGGCGTGGACCGGGCACTTCCTTGCACAAAGGGTACAGCCGATGCATTTGTCGGTGATGTTGTAAACAGCAAGGTTTTTACAGGCCTTGGCCGGGCATTTGCCATCGACGACGTGGGCGATGTATTCATCCCTAAAATATCGCAGGGTGGAAACAACCGGGTTGGCCGCTGATTGGCCGAGCCCGCAAAGGGAACTGGTCTGCGTCGTTTTCGCCAAGGCTTCCAAACGGTCGATGTCCTCTAATGTACCGTTTCCCTCAGTGATTTTTTCTAAAATCCTAAGCATCTGGCGGGTTCCTTCCCGGCATGGGGCGCATTTGCCGCAAGATTCCTCAACGGTGAACTCCAAGAAGAACTTGGCAATGTCCACCATGCAGTTGTCCTCGTCCATGACAATCATCCCGCCGGAACCCATCATGGAGCCCAGCTTGATCAAGTTGTCATAATCGATTTCAGTATCCAGGTATGCCTCCGGAATACACCCGCCAGATGGGCCCCCGGTTTGCACGGCTTTGAATTTCTTGCCATTAGGGATGCCGCCGCCAATCCCGAAGATGACTTCCCGTAGCGTCGTCCCCATGGGGATTTCCAAAAGCCCTGTATTCTTGATTTTCCCACCTAAGGCAAAGACCTTGGTCCCCTTGGATTTCTCCGTCCCGATTGAGTTGAACCAATCCGCCCCATTCAAAATAACCTGGGCGACGTTAGCATAAGTTTCCACATTGTTGATTAAAGTCGGTTTGCCCCAAAGCCCTTTGACTGCCGGAAATGGCGGCCTCGGCCTTGGCATCCCTCGAAAACCTTCAATGGACGCAATGAGCGCCGTTTCCTCGCCACAGACGAATGCCCCTGCACCGAGGCGGATTTCAAGGTCAAACCCAAAATCCGTTCCAAAGATGCCACTGCCTAAAAACCCTGCTTCCTTGGCTTGCACGATAGCTTTTCCAAGCTGGGCCACTGCCCCTGGGTACTCGGCGCGGATGTAAACATAACCCTGGCTGGCACCTACCGCATAGCCGGCAATGGCCATGGCCTCGATAATGGCATGGGGGTCTCCTTCCAAGACGGAACGGTCCATGAAGGCACCCGGGTCGCCTTCGTCAGCGTTGCAGATCACATATTTTTGGTCACCGGCTGCCTTGTAGGTAAACTCCCACTTCATCCCGGTGGTAAAGCCGCCTCCCCCGCGCCCGCGAAGGCCTGAATCCTTGATGGTTTGGATGACTTCTTCCCGGGTCATCTTGGTGAGGGCTTTCAAAAGTGCCTGGTAACCATCATAGGCGATGTATTCCTCCAGGGAGTCCGGATTGATGATGCCCAGGTTTTTAAGGGCGATGCGCTTTTGATACTTATAAAAATCCACGTCTTTAATGGATAAGAGCGTGTCCCCGGCTTTGGACTCTTCATAAATCAAATCAACAACCGGCTCCTTGCCTATTAAATGCCCATCGACAATGCGCTGGACATCATCCGGTTTGACCGCTGTGTAAAACGTCCCTTCCGGATAGACAATGACAATCGGTCCTGCCTTGCAAAGCCCCATGCAACCGGTGGTGATGACTTCCACGCCCTCTAACCCACGCTGGGCGATCAATGACTTGAACTGGTCCTCGATTTTTAATGCCCCAGAGGAGGCGCAGCCTGAAACGCCGCAGATGCAGATGTGGTTGATGGTCGTATCCACCGGCTGTGTGCGCAGCGCAACTTCTTTAAAGACTTTTTCTTTTACGTCATGCAACTGTTCAATGGTTAGCATGGTCACACCCCTTTTCAGTCCTGCTCTTCATTACACCATTTTATGCCCGCTCTAATGCCTTTATGACCGATTTGGCATCAAAAAACGAGGGTTTGGGGGCATTTACGGGGAAAACTTTCGACATTTTAACAACACTTGCATAGACATACCCTAACAATTCTATGTAAATTATTGGTCATTTAACAAGAAATTTTGCAAATTTGTATAAAAATTATGAAATAATTGATTATTTGGGATTACTGGCTCCCCCGCACATTGACTGCCCTCCTTATCGGCAGTTTCTAAGCTATGACCGGCGCCATTATCCAGGGCATCACTAAAAACCTCTTGGTCTCCCCATATATCATGGGGAGCAACCCGTCATCAAAAACCTCAGCACCCCTATCCTCCACGGGAAGTTATTTCCCGTAAGCCTGTAAAACTTACTTCCCAGCCTTTCATTTGCTTATCCGTATAGGCGCTGGTGTTCCAAATATATACGATACTTTTCATATAAGGCCTCCTAAATTTGTATGCGGTAATCCCCACATCTTGTTTTCTATTAGGTTATGGGTAAATCCACGAACTTACAAACTTAGGGGGTCTTTACATATTGTCTAAAGAGCATCGCCCGCCTCATGGCTGTACTTCCCCAACAGCCAATAGCACCCGACGGGCTCACCGTTGAAGAACTGGCAGCCTTCGGGCGCTTCCCTTATAAAAAAGGTTTTGGGACCCTCGGCAAAGATAATCAGGCCATCATCGACCGTTCCCTAAAAGCTTGCCAGATGGAGGGCTTTCGCAACCGTCCCCTGAAGGACTTATCCGGCGGGCAGCGCCAGCGTGCCTGGATTGCCATGACCCTGTGCCAAAATACCGATGGCATTGTTTTGGACGAACCAACCACTTATTTGGATTTATCCCATCAACTGGAAATCTTGTCCCTTTTGGATAAGCTCAACAAAGAAGAAAACCGCACCATCGTCATGGTACTACACGAGCTAAACATCGCTTCCCGCTTCGCCGGGCATATGATTGGCATGAAAGATGGGCAAATCGTTGCGCCGGGACACCCGAAACCGTCATGACCCCAAAAAATCTCCGGGAAATCTTCAACATCGACGCCGACGTGGTGACCGACCCCAAGACTGGAAAACCCGCTTATCTTGGTTATGACCTACTGAAAGAAGGACTGTAGCGAAAAGCAAGGCTGAGGATGCCGCTTGCTAGCGGAACGGATGGCTTGGTTGGTGTTTTTTTAGGCGAATAGCCAAGTTGCTGCACAGCGAAAAAGGGTTGGCACAAAACGCCAACCCTTTTTCGCTATGCAGGGCTTAATGCCCTTTTTCCAAAATACTTGCCAAAATAGAGCGGCACCGCCCGCAATCCGTCCCGGCATTGGTGGCCTGCCCGATTTTATATTCCGTATCGGCACCCTTGGCAATAGCTTCCCTCACCTGGTCAAACGTCACGTTGAAGCAAGTGCAAACGATTGTCAGCATTCGGTCCAGCTTCTCGTGACATCCCTCGCATTCCAGGCAAACATTGACATCATTTTTCAAGTCCTCTTTCGTGCGGGAGCCCCTGGCAAGGGATTGGCGGATGGTGGAATAGTCCACGGTGTTGGTCGTACAAATAATCGGTCCCGGCATAATGGGCACCTCCTCGTTGGATTTAACTTTGTTAGGATGTGCAAAGTCCCGGTAATTATGCCCTTTTATGCTAACAACTATATAGATAATTATCTAATTTTTGAATTATTTTATCGGTAATCACCCTTTTAGATGACTATTTTTGCCCCTTGCCGAATAGAATTTAGGTAGTAAGGAGGCGGTTTGATGGGTAAATGCATCCATTTTGTAGGGATTTTTGGGAGTGGGATGAGTGCTATTGCCACTTATTTGGCGGGAACGGGGGTTAAGGTGACCGGCTCCGACCGGTTGGATACGTCGGCAGACGCCCGGCACATCAGGGTTTGCCTGGAAACTGCGGGCTGCGGGATTTTCCCCCAGGATGGTTCAGGGGTTTCCGGGCAGACGAAGGCATTGGTAGTATCCACCGCCATCGAGGAAAGCAACCCGGATTTAGTAGCTGCCAAGGCCTTGGGCATCCCCGTCCTGCACCGCTCAGATGTGCTGGCACAAATCATCCAAACCAAAAAAGCCGTCGTTGTGGCGGGGACTTCGGGAAAGTCTACCGTGACGGCCATGATTTTTGAACTTCTTGTAGGATGTGGGAAAGCCCCTTCCCTTATTAGCGGGGCAGCCCTGAAAAGCCTGGCTGGCCCCACCGCCATCGGAAACTCCCATAACGGAAATTCCGACCTGCTCATTGTGGAGGGTGACGAATCCGACGGCACCCTGGTCAAATATGCCCCTTATGGGGCGGTCATCCTTAACCTGTCCAAGGATCATAAGCCGGAGGCAGAGGTCTTTGCCATGTTTGAAACCCTTTGCCAAAAAGCCGGGTGGGTCATCAAAAACAGGGATGACCCGAAACTTGACCCTTTAAGCACTGATTTGGCCTTTGGCTTTAAGGGCGGGACTTATACGGCAAAAAAAACAACCGGGGGGCTTTATGAAAGTTGCCTCCTTGTCGACGGGCACCCGATGAGCATCAAAGCGCCGGGGGACCACAACGCTTCAAATTTCCTGGCTGCCCTGGCAGTTTGCCAAAAACTCGGTTGTACCCTAGGGGAACTGGCACGGGCAGCAAAGCACTACCAGGGAGTGGACCGGCGGTTTGTGGTGAGCCATACAAAGCGGGGCATCACTGTCATTGACGATTTCGCTCATAACCCGGAAAAAATCCGGGCAGCCATCACGACGGCAAAAGATTTTTCCAACCGGCTCGTGGTCATGTTCCAGCCCCATGGTTTCGGCCCGACCCGCTTTTTGAAGGACGATTATGCCGCCATGTTCATGGAAGTGCTGCGGCCAAATGATGTCTTGTTGCTGCTCCCCATCTATTATGCGGGCGGGACTGCCATCAAGGACATCACTTCCCAGGATTTAATCAACTTGATGACGGGGCGGACGTTCCGGGCTTATGCCCCCCACAGCCGCCAGGATACTTATGGGCTGGCCGTGGTTGCTGCCCATCCAGGCGATGCTATCCTCATCATGGGGGCACGCGACCCTTCCCTTCCAGCATTCATCCAAGAAATCATCTGCGCCATCGACCCATAAAAAAACATGCCAAAGGGCATGTTTTTTTTATGGGAGGGCTAAAACCAGTTGGGAAATGGTTGCGCCTATATCCAGCAAATCCGGGGTGTCCTCGTTGGACAAAAGGATGACCGTGACCAGGTTGTCCCGATGGCCCAAAAAGAAACCCCGCCACCCTGCCAGCACGCCCGTATGGGCAAATGTCCTGGGCATTCCCCGAAGCCCTACAAACCAGCCGTAACCGTAATAAGTCCGCCCCAGGTTGTAATAACTGGTGAACAGCAAATCAGTGCTTTTGGGGGACAGCAACAGGTTTTGGTCAATAGCCTGGCTGAAGCGGAACAGGTCAACCGCTGTGGAATGCATCCCCCCTGCCGCAAACCCGGTTGAGGGGTGGAATACAGGGGCTAAGACATTATCGGCTGCTAGGCCCTCGTAAGCGACCGCCAAACGTTCAAGGGATTTCCCTTCGGCATTGATGCCGCTGTCACCCATCGAGGCGATTCCTAAAATGTGCCTGTTTAAGTATTCCCCAAAAGAAAGCCCTGAAACCTGCTCGATGACCACCCCTAACAGATGATAGCCCAGGTTCGAGTAGATGGCCGAGCTTCCCGGTTGCCAAAACTGGAGGGAAAAATCCGTGAAGGCATCGGCAATCAACTGGTCCGGCGTGGCAACATAGCTGTAATCCGCCAGGCTATCCCCTGCAAAAAGACCCGAAGAATGGGTCAACAGGTGATGGAGGGTAATCGCTTCCCCATTCAAAACACCCGGCAAAAAATCCGAAATGGGCTGATCAAGGGACAATTCCCCCGCTTCTGCCAGCTGCAAGATAGCAATAGCCGTAAAAGGCTTGGTCAGGGAGGCAATCTGGAACTTGCTGTCCACCCCTAAGGGGATGCCATTGCCAACGTCCGCCATCCCATGTGCCTCAAGGAGCAAGACCGCATCACGGGCAGCCACCAGCGCCACCCCATTGAAGCTATGAAGCCTCAAATAAGCCTCGATGGTCGTAGAAACCGCTTGGTTTTCAGGCGACAGCCCGCCACCATCATTCCAGTAATCCATCCATTTCCCTGGCATCAGGTTTTCGGCAGTCAGGTAAGTGTCATCTGAATCGGTGGTTTGCCCCTGGCAGGCTGCCAATGCAAGGCAAGCCGCCACTATCATTTTCTTCATTGCAAAAAATTCCTCCGTCCTCATTTTTCCTTCATGGCCACAGACGCGTTAAAAGCAGCCCCCCAGTCGCAAATGGCATCCACAACAGGTATTAGCCCAAGGCCAATGGGGCTGAGGACATATTCCACTTTCGGGGCTGGCTGCGGCATCACCTGCCGGCTGATAACCTGATCGTCCTCAAGTTCCCGAAGCTGCCGTATGAGCATCCGCTGGTTCGCCTGGGGCAGCATTTTTTCAAACCCACTCAAGCGAAGGGGCGATTTTTGCATCAGGCACCAGACAATGGCAATCTTCCAACGGCCACCGATGACGGATAATGCTAAATCTTTTTCGTTAAAAAATTCCTTGTTTTTATATCGGATTTCCATGATCGACCTCAATTAAGCGTAGTGATATAAGTATACCTTAACCAAACGGGGCTTGGCAAGTGTCCCGCAAGCTTTTCAGGCGCGATTTTGCGACCAGGCATGACAAAATTGTCAGTATGGACATTTATCCAAATACACTGTAAAATAATGAGGTATATATGTGCAATTATTCATAGGTGGGCCTGGTTGTTTTTAAGGGCGCAGCCGATATTTTGGAGGAGATTATATGATTAAGAGTAGAGCAGCCGTTGCGTTTGCACCGGGAGAACCATTAAAGATTGTTGAGATTGATGTGGCGGAGCCGAAAGCCGGGGAAGTCATGGTCAAGATTTTATTTACGTCCGTTTGCCATACGGATGCGTTTACGTTGTCCGGTGACGACCCGGAAGGGATTTTCCCAGCCGTTTTAGGCCATGAGGGTGCCGGCGTGGTTGTTTCTGTTGGCGAAGGCGTAACAGATTTCAAGCCTGGGGACCATGTCATCCCATTATACACGGCTGAGTGCGGGGAGTGCAAATTCTGTAAATCAGGGAAAACCAACCTTTGCTCATCTGTTCGCGAATGGCAAGGAAAAGGCTTGATGACGGACGGGACGACCCGTTTTTCTTACAACGGGGAGCCTGTTTACCACTACATGGGGACTTCGACTTTCTCTGAGTACACCGTAGTAAATGCAGTAAGCTTAGTTAAAATCGACGAGAATGCGCCCCTTGACCGCGTAGCGTTATTTGGATGCGGTGTCACGACAGGGATCGGTGCCGTACATAAGACGGCCCAGGTCGAAGAGGGTGCCACTACTGCCGTTTTCGGATTAGGTGCCATTGGTTTAGCATGTATCCAAGGGCTTAAGCAAGCAGGCGCTGGCCGCATTATCGCCATCGACCTTAACCCTGCCAAATGGGAACTTGCGAAGAAAATGGGTGCGACGGAATTCGTGAACCCGAAAGATTTTGACCGCCCGATCCAAGAAGTGATCGTTGAAATGACTGACGGCGGCGTTGACTACAGCTTCGAATGCATCGGTAACGTTGAAGTGATGCGCGCAGCCCTTGAATGTGCCCATAAAGGCTGGGGAGAGTCCATCATCATCGGTGTTGCCGGTGCCGGGAAAGAAATCACGACACGCCCATTCCAATTGGTGACAGGGCGCGTTTGGAAAGGTTCTGCTTTCGGTGGAGTTAAAGGGAAATCCGAGCTTCCAGGCATGGTAACGGATTACATGGACGGGAAAATCGACCTTGACTCATTCATCACCCACCGCATGGAATTCACTGGCATCAACGAGGCGTTTGACGTTCTACACAAAGGCGAGTCCATCCGCACGATCTTGACTTACGGGGAGTAAACCATGAGCGTAGAAATCTTAGAACAGCATTTATCTTTTGGCGGTACGCAGTTTAAATACAAGCACCATTCGGCTATTTTGAAGTCTGACATGACATTTTCTTTGTTCTTGCCAGAAAATAAGGACGGGGCCGGCATTCCTTTGGTGTGGTTTTTGTCAGGGCTGACTTGCACCGATGACAACTTCACCCATAAGAGCGGCTTCCAGCACATTGCCAATAAAAATAATGTGGCGGTCATCGCGCCGGATACATCCCCCCGTGGTGAAGCCTGTGCCAATGCCGAGGCTTACGACCTTGGGCAAGGGGCTGGCTTTTACCTGAATGCCACCCAGTCGCCTTGGGACGAACAATTTAAGATGTACGATTACATCACAAAGGAATTGACTGAAGTGGTGAAACCTTTGGTGCCGAACTTTAATGGCAAAGAGGCCATCATGGGCCATTCCATGGGTGGGCACGGGGCCCTTGTCATCGGGATGAAAAACCCTGGGCGCTTTGCTTCCATCTCTGCCTTCTCCCCAATTTTATCCCCGTCCGAGGTCCCATGGGGGCAAAAAGCCTTCACGGCTTACCTTGGCGAGGATAAAGAAGCGTGGAAGGCTTGGGATTCGACGGAACTTGTGAAGGGCGACGATGTCCCTCCGATGCTTATCATGCAAGGGACGGGCGACAACTTCTACCCTGGCCAGCTTCCTGAGAACTTCTTCTTGGATGCGTCAGCGCCTCATGGCGACAAGGTAATGTATCAGCAAAAAGCTGGTTACGACCATAGCTACTACTTTATTGCCACTTTCATGGAGGACCACTTTAACTTCCATATGAAGCATTTATAGCCCATGCCCCCCCCTCCCCCAAGCCTCTTGGGGGCTTTTTTGTCCATCCGGGCCAAATCCAAGCAGTGGCCAATCCGTAAGAAAAACTCTGGCTCATGGCAAAATAAAAACAGGTTCAGCCGGCAAGCGCCGCTGCACCTGTTTTTATTTTTTTGTTGCTTCCAAGATCCAGGCAAATTCGTTGCACTGGGAAAACCGGACGAAAAATCCAGCATTTTCAAAGCTATCCTTTAAATACGTGATTTGCGGGTAATATTCCCTTCCCAAGTCATCGGCCAAGCCATGAAAGCCCTGGCATCTAGCTTTTTCAATCGTGTCTTGATGGATTTTAGGGGATAAGAACATTGTGTCGGCAAAAATAATTTTCCCACCTGTTGGCAATAAGCCCGCATATTTGAAGGCAGCTTCCTGTTTTTCCGCATCGGTCAAATGGTGGAAAACGAAGGTGCAGACAATGGTGTCTATGGGTTTCGGCGGCTGGGGGAATGACATCAAGTCGCCGTCATGGATGGCAAAACCGTTCCCAAGCTTTCTTGCCGCCACCTGGCGCATCTGGGCGGAAGGCTCAACCGCAAACACATTTTTCCCTGCCCCCAAAAGCAATGCCGTCAAGTTGCCTGTCCCGATGCCAAATTCCAGGACATGCTTGCCGCTGCGGCGGACGACTTCTGCCAAAATGCTCTCATATCCTGTGAATACTTCTTTATACTCGGGGTCATGCCCCTCTACAAATGAATCGTAGCTGTCTGCCCAGTCAGTAAAAATCCCCAAAAATTCCCTTCCCATAATCATTCCTTCTCTCGTTAAGATATCGGGCCCTAGCAATCCCCAAACCTCCGGTTCCCCATCAACTTCATTTTCGCAATGCTTCAAGCGCCTGGGCCAAATCTTCCAGCAAATCGTCTAAATCCTCAAGCCCCACCGACAGGCGGATGAGCTCGTCTTTGATGCCGCATAACAGCCTGGCTTCTTTTGGGATGGAGGCGTGGGTCATTTTAGAGGGGATGCCCACCAAGCTTTCAACAGCCCCTAGGCTCTCTGCAAGGGTAAACCAACGAAGGGCTGCGACAAAGGCTTCAGGGTCCAGCCCGTCAACCAGCTCAAAGCTCAGCATACCGCCAAACCCTTGGGACTGCGTTGCCGCTAGTAGATGCCCTGGATGGCTGGCAAGCCCTGGGTAGTAGACTTTGGCGACCAGATCGTGGCTTTCAAGCAGGTTTGCGATGGCTTTTGTGTTGGCCTCGTGTTCCTCCATGCGGATGGCAAGGGTTTTTAAGCCCCGTTGCAACAGCCAGGCGTCATTGGGCCCTAAGATGGCACCGATCGAATTTTGCAAGAAGGCCAGCCGTTCGGCTAACTCCGGGGAATTGACCACGGCAATGCCTGCCACTACATCAGAATGCCCGCCAAGGTATTTCGTCCCGCTATGGACGACAATATCCGCCCCTAGGGTAAGGGGCTGCTGCCAATAAGGTGTCGCAAAGGTGTTGTCCACCACGGTCAATAGGCTGTGCCTTCTTGCCAGGGAGGCCACTGCCCTGATGTCCGTCACTTTCAGCAACGGGTTCGACGGGGTTTCCAGAAAAATGGCCTTTGTATTTGGCTTGATTTTGGCTTCTACTAGTGAAAGGTCCGACAAGGATAAAAAATCCGCCTGGATGCCTAAGCGTCCCATCACCTGGGTCAATAAACGGTAGGTGCCGCCATAGACATCGTCTCCCACCAACACGTGGTCGCCAGCATCAAACAAAGATAAAACCCCATGGAGGGCTGCCATGCCCGAAGCAAAGGCAAGCCCTGCCACCCCGTGCTCCAGTTCTTTCATCAGCTCCTCGAGGGCATGGCGG
>WRGF01000154.1 GCA_009787345.1 Turicibacter sp. | reverse complement strand
GGACGAAAAAATCCTCGCAAATGCGGGCAAGGCTCTTACGGTTTTCTTGTTCTGAGGAACGGAACGCAGTGAGTACCGTAGGAACAAAGCGAGTTAATAGAGGTACCCTAAACTGAGAATAAAAAGGAGCTGAACAGCATGAGTATTTTGCAGGCAGGACTTAAATTCAATGAAAATGGGCTCATCCCCGCTATTGTGCAGGACTTTCAGACGAAAGACGTTTTGATGCTGGCTTACATGAGCGAGGAATCCATCAAGGAAACGGAAGCGACGGGCTATGCCACGTATTTCAGCCGCAGCCGCCAGGAACTTTGGAAGAAGGGTGCCACTTCCGGGCATTTGCAGAGGGTGAAGCACATGGCTTTCGACTGTGACAAAGATGCGATTTTGATTCAGGTGGAGCAGGCGGGGGTTGCGTGCCACACAGGCAGCTGGTCATGTTTCGAGGATGTCCCGAAGCCGGAATCAGTCCTTGAGCATATTTTCAAAACTTTAGAGGACCGAAAGGCCAATCCTAAGGAGGGCTCCTACACGACCTACTTGTTTGAAAAGGGGATTGATAAAATCCTCAAGAAAGTCGGGGAAGAAAGTGCCGAAATTATCATCGGTGCCAAGAATGAAGGCATTGAGGAAATGGTATCTGAAATCAGCGATTTAGTGTATCATGTGAGCGTACTTATGGTGGAAAAAGGGGCGACCCTTGACGATGTGAAAAAAGTCCTTGCGGGCCGCATGGAGGTTAGCTAATGAATGAAAAATTACCCATAGCAAAGCCCCAGTTCGGGCAACTTCATGCCTATGTTCCCGGAAAAACCAAAGGCGGGGTCAAGCTTTCTGCCAACGAGAACCCATTCGGGCATTCTCCGCAAGTAACAGAAGTTCTAGCCAACTTTCAAGCCTTTTCCAAATACCCTGATGGTTCAGCATCACTCCTTAAAGAAAAAGTTTCACAATTTTTAGGGGTTGAAGCGGGGCAATTAATCTTCGGGGCGGGAGCCGATGAGGTCATCCAAATGATAAGCCGGACGCTTTTGATGCCTGGGGATAACATCATTCAGGCCAACCCGACGTTCTCCCAATACGAACATCATGCCATTATTGAAGGGGCCCAGGTCCGCAACGTGCCGGTCACGAGTGATGGCTTTCATGATTTGGGTGCGATGTATCATGCCATCGACGAAAAAACCAAGATTATCTGGGTCTGCAATCCCAACAATCCGACGGGGACGTACCTAAGCGATGTCGCCCTAAATGCGTTCCTCAAACAAGTTCCATCCCGTATTTTAGTGGTTTTGGACGAAGCATATGCTGAATACGCCACGGCGAAAGACTTCCCAAATTCCATGGAACTTTTGAAAACGTACCCTAATGTGATGGTGCTTCGCACGTTTTCTAAAATTTTCGGGCTAGCCTCGTTTCGGGTCGGCTATGGGGTGGGAAATCCCGAACTGATTTCTTCCCTTGATGTGGGTCGCCTGCCATTCAATGTATCCACCATCGGTCAACTGGTGGCTGCCGCGGCCATTGACGACACCGATTTTGTGAAAGAATGTGCCGTCAAAAATGCCGAAGGTCTGAAGCAATACGAGGATTTTTTCAATAGCAAGGGGATTTCTTACAATCCATCCCAAGCTAATTTCATTTTCATACCAACCGGGCAAGCCAAGGAAATCGGACAGAAACTGGAAACGGGCGGGTACATCATCCGCGTGTTCAAGGACGGAATCCGCATCACCATCGGCAAGCCAGAGGATAATCAGGCAATTATTGAATTACTAGAAACGATTTTTGGATAAATGCTAAACCCTCACTTCGGTCATTGGAATGACTGGAGTGGGGGATTTTTATTTTGATGGGCTAGATGTCATTTTCTGATGGATGAAACTAACATAATCGTTGTATTCTTCTAAGGTCATCCCAACAGCAACGTGATTGCTATCATTGAGGAATTCACAAAATTCTTGCAGGGTCATGTCATTTAAGAGTATCATAAAGCCCTCTCCTTTCGAATTCCCCTTATCCACAGCCAGCCATCAAAAACCGCCATCCCGATAAACAGACCGCCAATGTAAAGTTTCACATCGTCGATGTCGGAGACCCCGCGGCGGTTGACTGCCTGAAGGGCTTCCAGTAAAATGAACAGCCCTAAGCCCACCCAAAATGCTTTTTTACGGGAACGGAAAACCGGTCGGAGGAAAAATCCGAGCGGAGCGAACAGAAGCAGGTTCCCAAATAAGAGGGCAATGAATGTGGAGGTGTTCATCCGTCCTTGCCACCACCAAGTGAAAGTCCCCCAGTTGGAAGCGAAGGGAATGAGTTGGACTCCTCGCTTTGCGGGAGAGGGTTTGCCCATGACCAAAGATTTTGCCTTCTAGCCACGCTTCCAAATAAGCATAGGCAATAGCACTTGCAAAAAAGAAAAATCCCAGCGGGACGAAATCCTGGAACTCGCCCCAATGCGTGAAGAACGGTTGGTAGAGTTCCCTTAAAAATAGGTAATCCAGTAGCAGGGCACCGAAAAATAATGACCCGAAAATGATGAGGTGGAAAATAAATTTTAGCATAGTCAGCACTCCCCTTTCTTTGAATTATAGCACGAAACTGCGTCGTTGCATAATAAGTCCTTGACTTTGTTGTATCACATACAGTATAATGAACATATCCTTATAGTGTATTACATACAATATAAAGAGAGAAACAACATAACAAACCGTTTGGCGGACGATTTTCCCGTCAAACAGTTTCTACCCAGAGGTGAAACCATGGAAGAATTACTTAACTCTTTAAGCACCGAACTCAAGCGGGGCACGTTCATCCTATCCGTCCTGAGCCAGTTGGGGGAACCTGAATACGGGTACTCGCTAGTCCAAAAACTGGAGGAAAAAGGCATGCCCATCGAGTCGGGAACCCTGTATCCGTTGCTTCGCAGGCTTGAAAAGCAAGGGTTATTGACCAGCGAGTGGGACACGACGGAAAGCCGTCCCCGCAAATTTTACATCCTTAGCAGCGATGGAATCCAAGTTTACGAAAAACTGAAAGCGGAGTGGCAGTCACTGTCTGCCCAGCTCCAAAAATTAATGGAGGGATAAAATGATGGAATTAATGGAACGTTACATTTATGCGGTCACCCGCCAGTTGCCGGCGGATATGAAGGCAGAAGTCGCTGATGAGCTGCGCGCCAATATTTTGGATATGCTGTCAGACGAACCGACGGAAGCACAAATCCGGGAGGTGCTGGAAGGGTTGGGAAGCCCCCAAAAACTTGCCAATGCCTACGATACCCGCCCCCGCTACTTAATCGGTCCCGTACTTTACGACCCATATTTGCGGGTTTTGAAGCTTGTCTTAAAAATCATGGCAAGCGTTATCTTCGTAGGTGCGACCATCACGGGAATCGCCAACTCCAGCTGGGCGGCCTTCGGGGAAGTCATGAGCGGACTGGTCGGTGGCTTATTTCAGGCAGGTGCATGGGTGACCATCGTGTTCGCCATCTTGGAACGCCACGGGGAAACGCTCATCAAAGAGGATTGGATCAACCACCTGCCCCCAGTCGAGGAAATCTTCGCCGAAAAAATCTCCTGGAGCGACACCATTTCCTCCGTCGTTTTCACCATCATCGGCATCAGCCTTTTAGGCATTTTCCCACAAATCTTTACCGTGAACTTTTGGGGAAATGCTAATTGGGCCGACCATATTTTGAACGGGCATTCCGAGTTTCCCATTTTCAACTTGGCTGTACTTGCAAGTTTCCTCCCTTGGATGCTGGGCTTCGCCGCCACCCTCATCGCCCTTAGGATTTGGCAACTGGTGACTGGGGTTTGGACGTATAAGATTGCCATCGCCAACGGGCTGTACGAGGTGTTTTGGACCGTATTTTCCCTCATCTTCATCAGCACTCCAAACCTGTTCAACCCGGACTTTGCCCTCGTATTCGCCAGCCACGAGTTTCAGGAATTTTATCAGGGGCTAAACCTGGATTTCACGCTGGACTCTGCCCTTGGGACACTCCTTCGCCTGGTACAGGCCTGCATCATCCTAAGCGGCGTTTTCAATGCGTACAGTGGGTTAGCAAAATGCCGGAAATCAAGGAAAAAGGTCATTAAATAACCCTCCACCTAACATTTTATATCCCTTTAAGTTGTGGTATAATGGGGGTAAAACCACCAGGAAGGTGAAGGGAATGCGGAAAACATTGCCACTTTCAACGGATGACTTTCGTGATGTCCGTGAAAGGAACCATTATTATGTGGATAAAACCTTGCTCGTCCAAGAGTTTTTAAGTTACCAGACAATGGGCACCCTCATTACGAGGCCCCGCCGTTTTGGAAAAACCCTGAAGACGAACGGAAGCTTAATAACCTATTCGGCGCCCTCCTCGATGGGGACATGGAGGAATTTTTAGAAAATTACCGTGAAATAGTCTGGGAATGCACCAACATTTTCGATACGGCAGAGCAGGCATTCCACAGTTTGTTCTTAGGCATGGCCGTTTCCCTTTATGGGATGTATGAATGGCCCGTCAGCAATCGGGAATCAGGTTTAGGCCGTTCCGATATCATGGTAAAATCCCTTAATCCAGAAATCCGACCTCATTTGGTAGTCGAATATAAAATAGGTAAAAATCTGGAACAGGCTAAAAAAGATGCCCTTCAACAGATTTTTGACCGGAAATATCCCCAAACCCTAAAAGGCCCCATCCTGTGTTTAGGGATTGCCCATAACGGAAAAGAAGCAGACATGGTCTGGCAGTACATCTAACATAAAATGGGCTTATCGCTGGTTTGCGATAAGCCCTTTCAACATTATAACTGTGACAAAAGCGACACCAAAGCCATCACTTGCAAGGCGAGGAAGCCAGCAGCAAACATCGCCCCCACCGCAAGCAAGGTCAGGAACAACTTCTCATTCCATGCGGTTTTCATGCCCTATCCCTCCCATTTTTGAAACGCCCATTCAAGATTCTCGATAAAATCCAATAGACGAAAATTCCGGTGATGAAGAAGCCGATGAAGTATGTACTCCATGTCCCTAATAAAACGGACCCGGCAAGGGTTCCCCCGAACATGGCAGACAAAACCACTGCCACCCATAAATAATAAGGCTCCAATTTTTTATAAAGCAGGATTTTCCCGTTGTTTTCATTGGCACTTCGGTTGAATAAACTTATCCCCAACGGGAGTGAAATCCCGATGTAAATCAACTGGATGGCTGAGATGAAGGGAATCGAAGGAAAGCCAGACAATAATTCGCCCGCAATTATCGTAGTAGAAAATACCGGGTTTTCTGCCAACGTGAAACTTTGACGGACATTGAAGAAGTTGACCAACGAAATATCCAATAAGAAGAGGCCTAGACGATATTCCCTTGCGTGAGGCCCGGTAATCATCAGCCCGACTAGCGGGCTTCCCCAAATCAAGAAATAAATGGCAATCGGCAAAACTGCTAGGACACAAGTCAATAGCACCTGCGACTGGGTGTTGCCGGTAAAAGTCCCCACCAACAGGGACAGGGTGAAGCTGCTGGTCAAAACTAGGAAGAGCACCCATAAATACTGGGCAAACGGCATGAACGCCGTATAGTCCCTGACGTTGGTAAACCGGTAATTAATAAATAGGATAACGGTGGCAACCAACGTAAACAGCACGATATGAAGGAAGCCAAACCACCATTTCGACAAGAAAATGTCCCGGCGCTTAAAAGTCATCCCCATCAAAAAGTCCAATCCCTGGTTTTTCCGTTCGCCACCGATTAGGACTGCCCCTAGGACAATCACCAGCAAGGCGGGGATTCCCACGAAGAAGGTGTAAGCGAATTGGTGGCTAATGCTTTTCCATGTAGAATTCCATTCAAGCATCCACTCAATCTGTTGCCTGACACCCATAATCGGAGCCGGGACCAATACCACCATTGCGATAAACAAGAGCGCAAGCACAATCCCGCCCTTCTTGTAATTCCTCATCCACAACGCTTTATGCCACATAATCGTCCCCTCCTAACGTCGTGATAAAGATGTCCTCCAGCGACATCGGCAGTTCTTCCATGAACAATGGGCCGGCCGCTTCCAACCGCTTCAAGGTTGCCCCCACGTCCCCGTCCACCAAAATCGTCGATACTTTCCCGACTTGCGACAAGATTTTTACGTTGGGTAAATGCTCAAACCCCTTCCCTTCCTTGAAAGCGACTTGAACTTTGGTAAACTGCTCCTTCGTCGCTTCCAGTGAGGTGATGGATTCGATGGTGCCACCGTTCAAAAAAATGACCGTGTCAGCAATTTTTTCCACTTCGTCGAGATGGTGGGTAGAAATCAAGACCGTCGTCCCATGCTCTGCCACTTCGTTGAGGATGAATTTCAGGACCTGCCGTTTCACGATGGGGTCAAGCCCGCTGGTCGGTTCGTCCAAAATAATGTACTCAGCCCCGGTCGCAAAGGCCAAAATAATGGCAAGGAGCGCCTTCATCCCCTTGGAGTACGACCGTACCGAAGTGCTTGGCAACTTGTAAAGTTCGAGCAACCCCAAGCATTTTTCCTTATCGAATTCCGGGTAAATACTGGCATAAAAGGCGACCAATTCCTTCACCTTATAGCCGCTTAAAAAGGTGTGCTGGTCGGGCACGTAAACCACTTTTTCCTTGGCTTCGGGCTGTTGGATGATGTCAACCCCTTCTAATGTGATAGTGCCGGCCGTCGGTTTCAAAATGCCCACCAACGTGCGAAGGAGGGTGGTTTTCCCCGCCCCGTTTCGTCCCAAAAGCCCCACAATGGAGCCTTTCGGGATTTGAAAATGGATGTCAAGCAAAATGTCCTTCCCGTCGATGGACTTTCGCAGGTTGCTAACTTCAATCATGGATTTTTCCCCCTAACTCTGCTTGGATTTCTAACAGCCACTGGTTGATGTCCTCAACTTTGACCCCGATGTAGGAGCCTTCAATGACCACTTGCCGGACTTTTTCACGAAGGAGCGAGATTCTCTCCTCGTCAAACGTCAGCTTCAAATTCTCGCGGACAAAAGTCCCCCGCCCCCGAAGGGTTTCAATAATCCCCTGGTTCTCAAGCTCCTTGTAAGCCTTGCTCACCGTGTTGGGATTCACCAACAGCAACGATGCTGTTTCCCGCACCGAAGGCACCTTATCCCCCGGCGACAGCATCTCCTTCAAGACCAATTCCTTAATCTGATTCACAATCTGCTCCCAAATCGGAACCGCACTGCGAGGGTCAATTTGTGCCAACATCAACATCACCCTTTCTATAAAAAGTTGAGCACGCCGTTTTTGCTGTGGCAAAGCATGGAGCAAAGCCAGTACTGTAGCCACAAGCCCATTTGCGGAAGGCTAAGTCTCTCCCTGGACGGCTTGTAAAACTAGAATGGTTATGTGTACTATATCAACTAATACACCCATTATAATCCGTTGGATTCTTCCTGTCAACCATTTACTGGAAAAAAAAGAAATATTTTTGTTGAGGTATTTTACTAGGTATTGCCATTTTTTTGTAGTATAATGAATGAAAGTAATGCTATGGGGATAAATTCCTCATTGGCGTAAACGCTTGCTATCTGAGGAGGAATTACCATGGAAATTACACATCATCAAGAAAGAAAAGTTTTTATTGCGACGGACAACGGCAAAAAACTGGGGGAGATGACCTACACACTTCAGGGAGGTACAGTCAACTTCAACCACACTTTCGTCGACCCGGCGGCCCGTGGGCTAGGGGTTGCTGGGGAATTGGTTGCTGCGGGGGCTAAGTTTGTTGGTGAAGCGGGTTATAAGGCGAAAGCCTCTTGCTCTTACGCAGATAAGGTGCTGAAAAGAAGTTATCCACAATTGTTGGAATAAAGGGGACATGGACATGGAAAGCGAAAAGAAGTTAGGATTTTTACGGGACACCGACTTATCTAAGGGAAAAGCCGCCGGCACTCTTGGGATTTATATCGGGGGCCTTACTGTATTAGGGCTTGTGGTCACCTTGATTTTAATGCTGCTATTTGGCATGGAGGAACTGGCGACTGTTGGCAGCTGGGGCAATTTTATCACCTTTGCTATCCTTAGCGTCATCTATTTTTTGATGTTTCGCCGGCAGCTGGCAATGGATTGGCGACGGATTGCATCGGCTAAGAAATTTTTGGGCGGCGTGTTTTTGGGCTGGTTTGGCGTTTTAGGCCTTTCCATGATTGCCAACATCATCGTTTTCATGATCTTGGGAGAGGAAGCCACCGCTGGGAACCAGGAGTTGATCGAGTACTTATTAGGGGCTTATCCACTGCTTTTGGTCATCATGACGGTATTTATGGCTCCCTTTATCGAAGAAATCGTGTTTCGCCTGGCCCTCATGAAGTGGCTGGAACGTTGGCCATGGCTTGCAATTACTGCTTCGAGCCTTGTCTTTGGCTTGATCCATGTCATCATGGCCGGTGATTACATCTTTCTCATCAGCTACGCCGCTATGGGCTTCCCTATGGCTTTCAGTTACTATAAAACGGGGAATATCTGGTACCCCATCGGCATCCATTTCCTGCAAAATTTCTTTGCGGTCAGTGTGATGCTATTTATCGGTTAGGAGGTTTCAAGTATGTTAAAGGCCGGAGACAAAGCTCCTCTTGATATTCAGTTAGATGCAACGGATGGTGAATGCTACTCCCTTCGTTCATTTGAAGGTGGGAAATTGATCGTCTACTTTTACCCTAAGGATAATACTCCGGGTTGCACGGCTGAATGTATCAACATAAGTGCCGTTTATCACGAATTTGAAAAGCGGGGCTTCAAAATCATCGGGGTAAGCCCGGATTCCGTGGCAAGCCACCAAAAATTCATCCAAAAGCACAACCTCAAAACCCTGTTGCTGGCGGATCCCGACCACGCTTTAGCGGAAGCCTTCGGCGCCTGGGGCCTCAAAAAGACCTTCGGCAAGGAATACGTGGGGCTCATCCGCAGCACCTTTATCCTAGACGAAACCGGGACCATCATCAAGGTCATCGACAAAGTTAAAACCAAATCCCACGGGGAAGACCTCCTTAATTTGTTGGAAGAAATTTTAAAATAGGGAATATTGGGAAAAAAGGGAGGGATTTTATGATTTGGCTGGGATTGATTACAGTTACATTAGTTTCGATTATTCTTCATACCCTCATCCATGAGGCCGGGCATTTACTTGCGGGTTGGTCCAGTGGTTATCGCTTCGTCTCGTTTCGGGTGCTTAACATGATGTGGGCACGGGATGCCGATGGAAAAATCCGTTTTTGGGGGAATCAGCCAATTAATGCTGTTGCTGGACAATGCTTGATGGAACCTGATGATGAAGAAAATTTTAAATTCATTTTCTATAATTTAGGAGGGGGACTGGCGAACCTAATTTTTTCCCTACCGTTGCTTCCACTCCTAAGCAACTTGCTTTTATATGATGAAACGCCCTACCTCTTTGCCGGGTTATTTATGTTTTTCACAGTAGGTGTATCACTGGCAATTGTTAACTTACGGGCTAAGGATTCAGGAGGGATGCCTGTGGATGGATTGAACATTAAAACCGCCAAAGAAAGCCCAGAAGCCAGATATGGATTTTACTTAATGCTAAAGATGCATGCCATCATGGCCACAGGCAAAACTTACAAAGACTTACCGCCCATTGAAATTCGGGAAACCCAATCTTTACGGAATTACTTTACTGCTTACCCCATGTTGTTGAAGGCTTCACAGTTAGAGGAACTTGGTCATTTCGAAGAAGCTTATGCGCTCCTTAAGAGAATCCCAGATGATCAGCTGCCAAAATACTACCAGGGAATCATTCTTCTTTCCCGCTTCTTTTTGGAAACAGTCTATCTTCAGTCGGAGGAATCGCTGTCCAGCGCCCAACAAAATTGGGCATATTTGGCGAAGGACAAAAAGCTAAAAGTAATGCTTATTAACCGGCATCCCGCTTTCTTGCCTTATCAAGTAGGGAAATCCGCATTAATTGACCATGATTTCACCAAAGCCAAAAACTTATTATCTGAAAATAGGAAGCGGCTATCCCGCTTAGCCAATAAAGGACACGAAAAAAACATTGAGGGAATGCTTCAGGCAATCGAAATCAGAATGAATGCATTGAAGGTAGTATAAAGCTCCATATCTGAAACACCTGCTTTAAAAACTATACGAGCTTAATCAGAAGAATTTAAAAACGCAAACCACCTCAGGATCCCAGAAGTCGGAGTCCTAGGTTAGTCTGCGTTTTTTTGCATCAATTTTCATTTTTTTTGTTGACAAAACTGGCTAATCCCACGCTTTTCGGGATTAGCCGGTTTCGTTACATCCCCTATTTTTCTAGTTTACCCACAGCGTTTCGCTATCCACAAGCTGGGGACAAGTGGATAAGTAGTCGATGAGGGGGTGGAGCGCCTGCCCAAAATCCAATGGGTTCAGGGTTCTTCGGGTCTGAATCTGTTGGATTTTGTCGGGTTCCCTGATTTCAGGCATCCCTTTTGCAGTTGTCCCTAAGTAAAAATGACCTAACCAGGGGTTATCCACAAAATGAAATTCCCCTGTGTATAAGTGGGTTGCCTCCAGGACTTCGACCCCGATTTCCTCATAGGTTTCCCTGATGGCGGCGGCTTTCGGGTCCTCGCCTGGTTCCAGTTTGCCACCGGGAACGGTCCATGAGCGGAAATTGGCATTCTTGACCAATAGGAATTCCCCCTCAGGGGTTTTTAAGATCATCCGGGCAAATTCCTTGGAGGATTTATTCTCCGTCTGATTCAGTGGCAACCGCCCATCATTTACAGCGTTATCCGTGGATTCACGCCCCTGGCAGGATGTGATCCCTGCCATCAGGTGAATTTCCCATCGGCGTGGAGCAACTCCCCGAAATTTTGCTGGCGCAGCGCATCGTAGACCAGGATGGCCGCCGTATTGGAAAGGTTCAGGGAACGGATGTTGGTGTTCATGGGGATCCGGAGGCAGTTTTCGATGTTGGCACGGACCAATTCCTTGGGAAGCCCTGTCGTCTCCCGCCCGAACATGAAAAAAATCTCTTTCGAAGGGTCGCTGAAATCGAAGTCGGAGTAAGCCTTTTGGCCAAACGTTTCCACAAAGTAAAAGTTGCCGTCAGCATTCTTTTCAAAAAAATCGTCCAAAGAATCGTAATAATGGATGTCCACATGCTGCCAGTAATCCAGCCCGGCGCGCTTGAGCATTTTGTCATCTGTGGAAAAACCAAGAGGTCGGATGAGGTGAAGGGAAGTCCCGGTCCCTGCGCAGGTCCTGGCGATGTTGCCGGTGTTAGCAGGGATTTGGGGTTGATAAAGTACGACGTGAATGGGCATGGTGCTCTCTCCTTTTAAATCGTAATCGGATGGGTCAGCGGTAAGGCTTCACTTTATAAGTATAGCATTCCCAAACATGGAAAAACTACTATGGATTGATAAAATGTCAGGAGGTGCAAAAAAAAGTCTTGTATAGGCCTTAAGGCGTGATATAATAGAGATGTTATGTG
The DNA here is from genome assembly GCA_009787345.1 of Turicibacter sp. Lineage (GTDB taxonomy): Bacteria > Bacillota_I > Bacilli_A > MOL361 > Turicibacteraceae > WRGF01. The sequence continues at coordinate 3,755 of WRGF01000154.1, read as the reverse complement.
ACTACGGACGCAAAATTGAATTGCCATTTTTTACTTTTCATTCCATGATTAGGCACTTATTTTCACGGGTGCGGAAATTGTCGGAAAGAAATTGTATAAAACGGAGCAAATCGTTTTACAGATGGCTGGTTTAGGGATATAATCGTATAAGAAAGTTGCAAAAGATTATAACCAATATGCCGAAATTCGCGGCTGTTCGTGTTTCAATGTAATCTTTGACTATGTCAGGAGGGTTTTAAAAAATGGCTAAAGTATTCCGTTCCATGGATGGTGCCGAAGCAGCAGCTCACGTCGCTTATGCGTTCACTGAGGTTGCCGGTATTTATCCAATCACACCTTCAACTCCGTTGGCTGAACATACGGACATGTGGGCTTCCCAAGGGAAGAAAAATATTTTTGGTGTTCCCGTTAAACTGGTAGAAATGCAATCCGAGGCTGGGGCTGCAGGTACGGTCCACGGTGCACTACAAGCAGGGGCGCTTGCGACAACTTACACGGCTTCCCAAGGTTTACTATTAAAAATCCCGAATATGTATAAAATTGCCGGGGAATTATTGCCAGGGGTTATCCACGTAACTGCCCGTGCGCTTGCTTCCCACTCATTATCTATCTTCGGTGACCACCAGGATATTTACGCTGCGCGCCAAACTGGATTTGGTATGCTTGCGACTTCTTCTGTACAGGAAGTTATGGACTTAGGGGGTCTTGCCCACTTAGCTGCCATCAAGTCATCTGTACCATTCATGCACTTCTTTGATGGATTCCGTACGTCTCACGAAATCCAAAAAGTTGAGGTTATGGACTATGCTGACCTTGCGACTTTGCTTGACATGGACAAAGTTCGCGAATTCCGTTCCCGTGCCCTTAACCCGCACAATCCGGTAACAAAAGGTTCTGCACAAAATGACGATGTTTACTTCCAGGCTGCGGAAGCGTCCAACAAATACCATGATGCTGTACCGGGAATCGTTGCAGACTACATGGAAAAAATTTCTGCTTTGACTGGCCGCCACTATGCGCCATTCGTATACTATGGGGCAGAAGATGCGACTGAAATCATCGTTGCCATGGGTTCAATTACTGAAACCATCAAAGAAACGGTTGACTTCTTAAATGCTGAAGGACGCAAAGTCGGTCTGATCACTGTCCACTTATACCGTCCATTCGCTGCTGAGTACTTCTTCAACGTGCTTCCTAAAACTGTTGAGCGTATTGCTGTTATCGACCGTACTAAAGAAAAAGGGGCTGCCGCAGAACCTTTACACTTAGATGTACGCTCTATCTTCTACGGACGCGAGCACCAGCCAGAAATCGTGGGTGGACGTTACGGGCTTGCTTCTAAGGATACAACGCCTTCTGAAATCGCTGCAATCTATGAAATGCTTGCAACGCAACCTAAAAACGACTTTACGGTAGGTATCGTCGATGACGTGTACTTCAAGTCATTGGATGTCAACCGCGAAATCAAAACCCTTTCTGATGATGTAACTGAAGCTTTATTCTTCGGTTTAGGTTCTGATGGTACGATTGGTGCCAACAAGAATACAATCAAAATCATCGGTGAGAACACAGACCATTATGCACAGGCTTACTTTGCCTATGACTCCAAGAAGTCTGGTGGTTTAACGAAGTCTAACCTGCGTTTCGGTAAAGATGTCATCCGTGCGCCTTACCTAGTTAAGACACCTTCATTCGTTTCTTGTTCAATGGATGCTTACATTGGGAAGTACGAAATGGTTGAAGGGCTTCAGCAAGGTGGTACGTTCCTACTAAATACCGTTCAAACGGCCGAAGAGATCGTAGCATGGCTGCCAAACAGCTTCAAGAAATTATTGGCTGAAAAACAAGCGAAGTTCTACATCATCGATGCAGTCCACTTAGCTAAGGAAATCGGTTTAGGCCGCCGTACCAACACAATCATGCAGTCCGCATTCTTCAAATTGAACGAGCAGATCATGCCTTTCGCAACTGCCCAGGATTTAATGAAGAAATACGTTGACAAATTATACTCCCGTAAAGGTGAGGCCATCCTGAAAATGAACTACGAAGCCATCGACCGCGGTGCTTCCGGTTTAGTTGAAGTGGCTGTTGACCCTGCATGGGCAAACCTTGAGCCAGAAGTGAAAGCGACTGACGCTGACCGCCCTGAATTCGTAACGAACATTGCGGACTTCATCGCTGTTGACCAAGGTTACAAACTACCAGTATCTGCTTTCGTTGGGCAAGAAGACGGGACGATGCCTCAATCCACTGCCAACTACGAAAAACGCGGGATCGCCAACTTCGTCCCTAAATGGACGGAAGAAAACTGTATCCAGTGTAACCAATGTGCTTACGTGTGTCCTCACGCCGTTATCCGTCCATTCTTAGCAACTGCTGATGAGATGTCTAACGCTCCTGAAGGAACTCGTACACTTAAAGCTATCGGTAAAGGTTTAGATGGCTTAGAATACCGCATCCAGGTTTCCACACTTGATTGTACAGGCTGTGAGGTCTGCGTTAACGTATGTCCTGGTAAAAAAGGCGTTAAAGCATTGGAAATGGTTGCTATCGGTGACGAAATCCAAGCTGGTGAATTACAGCGTTCTGAGTACTTCTTCAACGAAGTTACTTACAAAGACGATTTAATGCCAAAAACAACCGTTAAAGGTTCTTCATTCGCACAACCATTGTTCGAGTTCTCCGGAGCTTGTGCAGGATGTGGGGAAACACCTTACATTTCATTATTAACACGTTTATTCGGTACGCAAATGATGGTTGCCAATGCAACAGGATGTTCATCCATCTACTCCGCATCATTCCCGTCCACTCCTTATACAACAACTAAAGAGGGAGAAGGACCGGCATGGGGTAACTCATTATTTGAAGATAACGCCGAGTTTGGTTTCGGTATGCACGTAGCATCTGAAGCACTTCGTCACCGCGTTGAAATTCAAATGTCCAACTACATGGAACAAGCTAGCGACTCATTAAAAGGTTTATTCTCTGATTGGATCGCTAACCGTCAAGACCTATTCAAATCAAAAGAAGTGGCTCAAGCATTAATCCCAGCGTTAGAAGCTGATGGCAGCGAGCAAGCGAAAGAACTTCTTGACCTTAAAGATTACTTCGCTAAGCAGTCCAACTGGCTAATTGGTGGGGATGGATGGGCTTACGACATCGGTTACGGTGGACTTGACCATGTTATCGCCAACAACGAGGACATCAATATCCTAGTATTGGATACTGAGGTTTACTCAAATACGGGTGGACAGTCTTCTAAATCTTCCCCGACAGCGTCTATCGCTAAGTTTGCCGCTTCTGGTAAGCCGCAAAACAAGAAGAAATTAGCAGAAATCGCTATGTCTTACGGACATGTTTACGTTGCCCAAGTATCTCACGGTGCTAACCAGCAGCAAGTTATCAAGGCTTTAATCGAAGCTGAGAAACACCAAGGTCCATCTATCATCATCGCTTACTCACCATGTATCGCCCACGGTATCAAAGGTGGATTGGCTAACACGATGAACCAGGCTAAACTTGCCACTGAATCCGGTTACTGGCCGACATTCCGTTTCAACCCTGCACTTACAGCGCAAGGTAAAAACCCATTACAATTAGACTCTAAAAAACCGAAGTGGGAATTGTACGAAGACTTCTTGATGAGCGAGACACGTTACTCATCCATCCTGAAGATCAACCCGAACGAAGCACGTCAGTTATTAGACCTAAACTTACGCCAAGCACAAAGCCGTTTCCGTCAACTAGAACGTTTA
>WRGF01000153.1 GCA_009787345.1 Turicibacter sp. | reverse complement strand
TTTCCCCAATAAAATAGAAGATTTATTCAATAAGAGTGATGAAGTGAAGGAAAAATATTCTTTTTTCCATTTTTTTCCGTTCGTAAATCAGCCGTGACCGTTAGATGGATGGGTACTAGGAGGAAATAGACAACATGGCAGAAATCAACCGTAAAAAGTTTAAAATTTTCAGTTTAAGTGCCAACCGGGAATTAGCCCAGGAAATTGCAGATTACGTAGGGGTCCCTTTATCGAAGTGTACATCCAACTCATTTGCGGATGGGGAAGTCCAGATCAATATTGAAGAAACCGTGCGTGGCCACCACATCTTCGTGGTCCAGCCGACGCAAAACCCGGTCAACGAGCACTTAATGGAGTTATTGGTTATGATTGATGCCCTCAAGCGTGCATCTGCAAAAACAATCAATGTCATCATTCCTTATTATGGCTACTCGCGCCAGGACCGAAAAGCCCGTGCCCGCCAGCCGATTACAGCGAAGCTGGTTGCCAACCTGATTGAAGCAGCGGGGGCAACCCGGGTTATGACCATGGACCTTCATGCGACCCAGATCCAAGGGTTCTTCGATATCCCGATTGACGATTTCCGCGCCATGCCGATTATCGCTAAATATTTCATCGACAAACAATTGAAAGACATCGTTGTCGTGTCCCCGGATCATGGGGGTGCCACCCGTGCCCGCCAGTTGGCTGAACATTTGGATGCACCGATTGCCATCATTGACAAACGGAGGCCGAAACCGAATGTTGCCGAGGTCATGGGTCTCATCGGCGAGGTCAATGGCAAGCATGCCATCATCATCGATGACATGATCGATACTGCTGGGACCATCCAAATTGCTGCCAACGCCTTAAGGGACCGTGGCGCCTTAAGCGTCTACGCAGCCTGTACCCATCCTATTTTATCCGGGCCGGCTGTGGAGCGCATTACCAACTCCGCCATCAAAGAATTGGTGACAACCAACACCATCAACCTACCAGACGAAAAACGCGTTGAAAACATTACGCAACTGTCAGTAGGTTCGCTTTTAGCAGAAGGGATTTTACACATCCTTAACGATGAACCCGTTTCCGACCTTTTTGTCTATAACCGGGATTTGTACAATTTCTAAAACCAATAAAAGGCTGTATCCTGTGCGGTACAGTCTTTTTAAACTGATACATCGAGGTGAGAATATGTTGCTATTTGTAGGCTTGGGCAACCCGGGACCGAAATATGAGCGGACGCGGCATAATGCTGGTTTCATGGCAGTGGACGAAATGGCACGCTGCTGGAACATCCCCATGTCCGAGGAGAAAAAATTTAAGGGGATCATCGGGAAAGGAACCGTTGTCGGGGAGAAGGTCATGTTGCTAAAGCCACTGACTTACATGAACCTATCCGGGGAATCTGTGCGGGCAGTCATGGACTTTTATGGCATCCCGGTGGAGGACATCGTGGTGCTATATGACGAACTTGACATCGCAGCCGGAAAAATCAGGGTACGCCAGCAAGGGAGTGCCGGTGGGCATAATGGGATGAAGTCCATTATCCAGCACCTCAAGACCCAAAATTTCAAGCGGATCCGCATAGGCATTGACCGCCACCCTAAAATCCCGGTGGTCGATTACGTCCTGGGAAAATTCCAAGAGCCGGAATTGGCACTGGTAAATCAAGCCATCGATCAATCCGTCAAAGCCTGCGAAGTCGCCTTAAAGCATTCTTTCGTCAAAGTCATGACCGAGTTTAATTGATTGTTTTGAGACCATTGAGATGTATGGAATAACCCTGTAATTAAAGGAGCAGCGTATGAAAGTCTTAAGCAGCTATTTGTCTAAGCAAGCAGGGATTGCTGCCATGCTTGAGGCGCTAAAGGCACCAAAGCCCAGCGTCTTGGTAAGTGGGGTGATCCCAGCTTTTTACGAAATTTTATTTGAAATCATGTTTAGCCAGGGGAATCGCCCCTTGTTGATAGTCATGCAAAACCTTTACCATGCCCAAAGGCTCTTTGACCAGCTTTCCACCTCCATCGAAGAAGGGGTTTATTTATTTCCAATGGATGAATTCATCACGGCGGAAATGCTGGCCTCCAGTTCGGAGCTTAGGACTGAGCGGATGAATACCTTAGGTGCCATGGTGCGCGGGGACGCCGGGATTGTCATCACCCATGTGGCGGGGGCTACCCGTTACCTGACGCCTAAAGAAAAGTTCCGGTCAGCGGAAATAAGCCTGTCAATCGGGGATGTCCAAGATTTAGGCATGCTTCGCTCACGCCTGGTTGAACTAGGCTATCAACATGGGCCAGCCGTTGAAAACCCAGGTGAGTTTTCCGTGCGCGGTGGGATTATGGACGTCTTTCCCATGACGGAGGACAACCCCCTAAGGATTGAATTCTTCGACGACGAGGTTGACACCATCCGTTATTTTTCCACGGAAACCCAGCGGTCTTTGAGCCAGGCAAAAGAGCTTCTCATTACCCCGGTTTTTGAACTGGTTTATAACGAGGGGGATGCTGATCGCTTTGAAAAGCTAGTCCGTGAGAAACTGGCAAAGACAGCCCCCCTCGTCACAGGTGAAATCAGGGATAACCTGTACGAAAAAATCCATCAAGACATTGAAAATGTCAAGAACCATAACGACGTTGAGCTCATGCACAAATATGCATCTATGATGTTTGAATCCCCGGATAACCTGGTGGATTACCTGGAGGATCCGTTGGTCGTTTACATTGATTATAACCGCATCCGGGAAAATCAGGTCCATATGGATGAGGATGCCGTCAACTGGCAAGAAGGTGCTGTCGAGAATGGGAAAGCCCTGGTCGACATAGACCTCTACCGGCCTTTGGCCCAGCAAAACATCAGCAACCAGATTTTTTTAAGCGAGCATAAAACGGCCCTTCAGGGCATCGAACTGACCGAAATCGTAAGCCTAAATACCAAAAGCGTATCGGAGTACCATGGACAGTTGGATTTCTTTGTTTCCGAGTGCAAGAGATTGCAAGAAAAGGGCGCCACCCTCTTTGTCGCCCTATCGAATATGGAAACACGCAATAAATTCGCTAACGATTTGGAAAATCGGGGTATCCCTGTAGCATTCCCTACCCAAATAGAAGAAGTTGAAAAAGGTTCGGTGCAGTTGATCTACCAGCCCTTGAGTGCCGGGTTCGAGCTGATTGACGAGAATGTCCTTGTGTACAGCAATTATGAGCTGACCGCCCAGAAAAAGAAGGCCAAGGCTTACAAGAGCACCATTAAGGAAGGAAAGAAGATCAGTGATTACAACGAGCTTAATGTTGGCGATTATGTCGTCCATCTCCAGCATGGTATTGGCCAGTACGTCGGCATCCAGACCCTGGAAACCAATGGGGCTACCCGCGACTTCCTGATGATTATTTACCGCGGGGGCGACAAGCTGTACGTTCCCATCGATAAAATCCACCTCGTGCAAAAATATGTCGGTTCGGAAGGGGTCATCCCGAAAGTTCATAAGCTGGGGACCAATGAGTGGGAGAAAGCCAAGTCGAAGGTTAAAAAGACCGTCAGGGACATTGCCGCCAAGCTCATCAAGATTTATGCGAAGCGGGAACATTTGCCAGGCTATGCTTTTAGCAAAGATATCCCCGAACAAACCGCCTTCGAGCACGCATTTCCTTTTGTGGAGACGGATGACCAGCTAAAAGCCGTCGAGGAAATCAAGTCAGATATGGAACAGCCCCATCCGATGGATCGGCTCCTTATTGGCGACGTGGGCTATGGAAAGACGGAAGTGGCCATGCGTGCAGCCTTTAAAGCGGTGATGGATGGCAAACAGGTCGCTTACTTGGCGCCAACGACCATCCTGTCCAAGCAACAATATGATAATTTCGTCAAGCGTTTCAAGGATTTCCCCATCAATATTGGTGTCATCAACCGCTACCTTACCGACCGGGAACAAAAAGACCTGCTCCAACGGCTCAAGGACGGAGCGGTGGATATTATCATAGGAACCCATAGGCTCTTATCCAAGGATGTTGTTTATAAGGATTTGGGGCTGTTAGTCATTGACGAGGAGCAGCGCTTTGGGGTCGAGCATAAGGAAAAAATCAAGGAAATGAAAACGGAAGTGGATGTTCTGACCTTGACCGCGACGCCAATCCCACGGACCCTTCAAATGTCCATGATCGGCATCCGCAGCCTTTCCTTGATTGAAACCCCGCCCCTTAACCGTTATCCAGTCCAGACCTATGTCCTTGAGGAACACGACAGCGTCATCCGAGATGCGGTGGAGAGGGAACTTGCCCGCGATGGGCAGGTGTTTTACCTGTATAACCGGGTGGGCGACATCGACCGGGTTGCGAGTAAAATCAAGCGGCTCGTCCCTGATGCCCAGGTTGCCACTGCTCATGGGCAGATGACCAAAGAGCAGCTTGAGGAAACCATGGCTGATTTCGAGGAACGCAAGTTCAATGTCTTGGTCTGCACCACCATCATCGAAACGGGAATCGACATCCCCAATGCCAATACCCTCATCATTTCCGATGCCTACCGCTTAGGGCTGTCCCAGCTTTACCAGATTCGCGGGCGGGTGGGCCGAAGCGACAGGATTGCTTATGCGTACTGCACTTACCCGCGGGACAAAATCCTCACTGAAGGCGCGGAAAAAAGGCTTCAGACCATCAAGGAATTTACGGAACTTGGTTCTGGGTTTAAAATTGCCATGCGGGACTTGGCCATCCGCGGTGCTGGCGATATGATCGGCGCCCGGCAATCAGGGTTCATCGACTCGGTTGGTTTAGACCTTTATACCCAACTTCTCTCTGAGGCGGTGAACCATGCTAAGGCGGGTAGTGATTTTGACATGGCGGCTTTTGAGATGCCCTCCCAGGAATTCGATATCCCTGTTAATGTGGATGCCTACATCCCGGATTTTTACATCGGGGATGAAGTAACCAAGATTGAAATGTACCAAAAAATCAAAAAAATTACCACAGAAGAAGATCGGGACGACATTTTGGATGAACTCATAGACCGGTTCGGGGATTTCCCGGACGATGTCCGCCACCTAGTGGACCTCACGTTGCTGAGAAACATTACGGAGCCTTACATCGAACGGACAAAATCGACAAAAAATACAATTGAGTTCATATTAAACCAGGATTTGTCACAAACTATTGACGGACAGAAATTGTTTGAAGAAGTACATAAGTTGGGCTCTGCCATTCGGCTTAGCTACAAGGACGACCGGGTGACCATCATCTTCGACTTGCCAGCCATGAGAAAAGCCCATTGGTTCGAGTTTGCACTCAAGTTGTTCATAAATTTTGACTCCTTCAAAAAAATTGTAAAAAACGTATAATATTTCCAAAAAGTTGAAAACTATGGGTAGAAATGCCTAATGAGGTTTGAACGAATTTGGGTACAAATTGAAAGTGAGGTTTTTAACAGATGAAAGCTACTGGAGTTGTTCGTCGTATTGATGACTTGGGGCGTGTTGTAATTCCTAAGGAAATTCGCAGGACGATGCGTATCCGCGAAGGGGATTCTTTAGAAATTTTTGTTAATCAATCTGGAGAAGTCGTGTTAAAAAAATATTCTCCGATTGCAGATATTTCATCATTTGCCCAACAATATGCTGAGGCGATGAGTGCGATTACCGAAAAAGGTGTGTTGATCGTTGACCGTGAAGATGTCATTGCGGCCGCTGGAGAGATTAAAAAACAATACATTAATCGTCGGGTCAGCCGCCCATTGAGCGACCTGATCGAAGCGCGCACCACCGTTCAAACCGAAGGCACTGACACTCAGGTTCTTGAGGTCGTTGACGGTGAACAAAAAGAGCGATCTTTTTCCATGTTCCCAATCATCGCCAATGGTGACAGCCTCGGTGCGGTCATTGTCATGGGATCTGAAGAGGATCCGTACATAAATGAACTAGATGTCAATACCGTACAGATTGCGGTAGGCTTCCTTGGGAAATATTTAGAAAATTAAGGAAAAGGCTGCCTGGATGGGCAGCCTTTTTGCCATTATGGGAAGCTTTAAAAATTCTTGCCTGCCGAACTTCTTGAAAAAATATAAATTATATTAAAATAATCCGAGCTATTAATTGATACTTATTCCCGAGAGGATGGAGATGTCATGTCACAAGAAAATAAATTGAAGCGGGAACTCGGCCTTATACCAGCAACAGCCATTGTTGTTGGGAACATGATTGGGTCTGGTATTTTTGCTGCCCCTCAGGGGCTTGCAGCTGCTTCTACACCCCTTTGGACCATGGTGGCCTGGACGATTACGGGGATTGGCTCCCTATTGATTGCCTTATCATTCGCCAACCTTGGGACAAAGTTCCCTGAAACTGGTGGACCGGTGGTCTATACCCGCAAAGCCTTTGGGGAAACGACAGCTTTCATGGTTTCTTTCACCTTCTGGATTGGTCTTTGGGTAGGGAATGCGGCAATCATTGTTACCCTTACCAGGTATTTGTCAGAACTGTTCCCGGTTTTTTATCAATCGCCCTTGGCTAGCTTTTTAGCCCAGACTGTGATGCTATGGCTCTTTACTTGGATTAATATCCGCGGGGTCAAGGGAACAGGGAAAGTCTCGGAATATACCCTTTACATTAAATTCATCGCCTTGGGATTGTTCATTATCGTTGGGCTGATGGGTTTTAATTCGGCCAACTTGTCTACAGTTTCTGAAAGTGCCAGTGCCTTGGAAAATGGAGGACGCGGGCTAATCAGTACGCTTCCCGTCGCTATCGGGATTACCCTCTGGTCATTTATCGGGATTGAATCCGCTGCTGTTGCCGGTGGCGAAGTGGCAAATCCTGAAAAAAATATCCGCCGAAGCACGATGTATGGGACAATCATTACCCTAGTCATTTACATGCTTATCAGTTTTGTGGCGATGGGAGCCATGAGCCAACAGGATTTGTCCTCGCAGGCTGCGCCGATGGCGACCATCCTCAATAATATTTTAGGCACGAACCTGGGAGGGCGTTTCTTTGCCCTGTGCATTGTTTTAGGCGGCGTGGGCTCTGGTGCTGGCTGGGTACTTTCAACGGGCCGTACCGGATTCTCTATGGCGGAAGATGGCTATCTCCCGAAATCCTTTGCTAAAGTGAATCCAAAAACTGGCGTTCCGGTCAATTCATTGATTTTAGCATCCATCCTGACAAATGTTATGTTTCTCCTTAGTTTTATCGGGTTGACGGAAGCTTTTGATTTTCTGATTGCAATCGCTTCCTTAACTATGATGCCCGCTTACATTTTTACTTGCTTTGCTGACATGAAGCTTCTTAGGCAAATGGATGGGCGCCTTGGAGTGGGGCGTTTTATCGCTAAGATGTTCGTGCCATTGCTAGCCACGATTTACATACTCTATGTCATTTATGCTGTCGGTGCGGAGTATGCTATGTACACATTCTTGCTCCTTTTGGCGGGGATTCCAGTTTACATTTACACCAAAATGCAAAACCGTCCGACTTAGAAAAATTTCCTGAGAAATGCGAGATTTATATCATAGAACTCCCTAAAGTGGATATACTATTATTAGCAGGAATTGATAAACCACCCAACCTGTTGCGGCTGGTCAATTCGTTGCCCTTGTATTCGGTAGAATTGAGGTGCGATTTCCTCCGGGACTGCGTGAAAGTGCTTAATCGTAAGTTTTTATTAGGCTTAAAAAACCTAGTGAAAACGTCCGATTTAGCACTTTTTTTGTAAACATGTGCTATAATTAGGGGAGTTTGAATGAAGTACAAAGGAGAGTGTTTTGCACGTGTTTGTCAGCCAAGTCACGTTTTCAGCCGAAAGTGCCAATGAGGAATTGGTGAAATCCATCATGAAAAAGAAAGTCGAAGCCGGAGTACAGTGGAAAGGATTCCTGGACTCGTCGGTGTGGCGACAAGAAAAGTCGGGGGAGGTTTCCTACACATGGACCTTGAAATGGGAAACAAAGGAGGACTTCAAAAGTTGGATGAGCCGTCCCGAACATGTGGCGGGCCATAAAAAAATGAACCAATTGAAACAGTCTAACGCAGAAAAGCCACTGGTCAAAAAGACGGTGAACCAATACGACGAAATCAGCCCCGAATTTTTTGCAGGCTAAAGGAGAAACTATGAGCGAAATTTTAGCAGTCAACATTGAAAGTGGCGGTTATCCCAATCGACCCGATTTACTCCGAAACATTCATTTCAACGTGAAAGCCGGCGAGTTAGTGGGGCTGATTGGAGCCAATGGTGCGGGAAAAAGCTCCACCATCAAAGGAATCCTTGGAATTTTGGAAAATCTTAAAGGTGAAATCAAAATGGACGGCTACGCATACATTCCCGAACGTCCCGTTTTTTACGAAAACATGACCTTGTGGGAACACTGCCAGTTCCTCCAATCAACTTTAAGCGTCAACGAGGTGGAGTTTTTTTCCAGAACTAAGGAGTTGCTTGCTATTTTTGGCTTGGGGGAGGTCGTCCACCAGTATCCGCAAAGCTACTCCAAAGGAATGCAGCAAAAGGGGATAATTGTCCTCGCCCTCTTAAAGCAAGCCGATCTCTACATTATTGACGAACCCTTTATGGGGTTAGATCCGAAGGCGACTAAAAAACTACTTCAAATATTAGAAGCCGAGAAGGCAAGGGGAGCGGGCATATTGATGTCTACCCACGTCCTCGATACAGCTGAGAAAATTTGTGACCGCTTTGTCCTGATTTCTGGGGGCACGCTGTTAGTTGCAGGTGATTTGGAAGTATTTCGCGAAAAAAGCGGGTTGCCGGAAGGGGATTTACTAGATTGCTTCGACCTGCTGACAGGAGATATCCACTATGAATAGCACCCGGCTGTTTCTCACACGCTTTAAAGCCGAAAGCCGGTTCCACCTCGACACCTTCACATGGGTCGTCCCAAAACTTTATTGGTTTTACATCCTAGGGCCCTACGGTTTCTTCGCCGTCGCCCTCTACCGGGATTTTTTGGAACAGCCCCACGCCTATTGGCCGAAGGACTGGCCCTTTGCTATCTTGCTGGGAATTGGCTTGCTATTCTTGAGTTTCGGCAGCTTTCGTAGCTATTTACTGGAAGCTGACCTCTTAAATATCATTCAAAATCAAAAGGTGGTGACAGGCCTGCGCCGCCTGGGGAGATTGATGTCAACTACCTTAGCGATTCTTCCGGCCACGGCTGTCACGGTTCTTTTACTGCCATTTTTAGGGGCGGGGGACGAAATCCTACCTTTGTTTTTAATGCTATTCGCCTATAAATTGGTGGGAATGTACATCCATCAGCGCTTTATTTATCATTGGCTCGGAAAATTCCTTAGTGTGGCTCTGTTCGCCGCGGTCATGTATCTGTTCACCTTAGGCGCTTTGGCTTATGGGGTGGCAAGTGTGGCGGCTATCCTATTCATTCTCATCCTTAGCCATCAAAAATTAGGCCAGAATAGCGGGTTTTCCCGGGAAATATCCGTGGAACTCAAAGAAAAACACCGTTATGTGGGATGGATTTTCTTGGCAAGTTCCTTTAAAAGTGAAGGGGTTCCATCCTTCGAACGCTCGCCCCTGTCGAAATCCAATCAACCAGGTATTTTATTTGCCAATTCCAGACCGATTTTCAAGGAACGTTCCCAGGAAAATGTTTTTTTAGAGTTTTCTTTAAAATCATTTTTAAGGAACCCAGCAGATCGAGGCGCTTACCTGAAAGTCGTTTTTTTCCCGGCTGCCATTATGTTTGCCCTGCCACAAGTGGCTCAAATCATCTTGCTCGTCGTCATTTTAATTGCCTTATGGCTGTTTGCCGACGGGGCTTTCCAAAAAATTGCCGCCCATGAATTTTTCTATTTGGCACCTGTTTCCAAGGAAATCCATGAAGCGGTCAGCTCAAGATTTTGCCTATATCTCGTAATTCCCGGCATTGGGGTAAATGCAATCGCTTGGTATCTAAGCAGTTTCATTTGACAAAATGTGTAAATTTAAGCAAATTTCAAAAGTTTTTCAGTGGAATTCTTTTCCAATCCCTTGCGCTCCCTCTCGGGTAAGTATATAATGCTTGAAACACGAGAGGAATGAGTGCTTATGAAAAAACTATTTGCTTTATTATTTGGCTCGCTATTTTTAGCCGCTTGCGGGGCTGCTACAAGCGTTGCCGACAATCATTTGATTATTACCCAAAACGGGGATCCGGTAACGTTAGACCCTCATGGGACCAATGACTTGGTTTCTGCCGTTGTTCAAAATATTATCTTCGAGCGGCTGGTCTACTTGAACCCTGCTGGGGAGCTTGAGCCGTCTTTGGCGACTGGCTGGACACGTATTGACGACCGGACATACGAATTTACCATCCGTCAGGATGTTTATTTCCATAATGGCCTTCCAATGACCGTAGAGGATGTAGCATTCTCCCTGAAACGCGCAGCGACCGCCACAGTTATTGCGCCAATCTTAGGGGAAATCGACCCAGAAAGCATTGAAATCATGGACGAAGAAACGATCCGTGTCGGGACTTTCGAGCCATTCGTGCCACTTTTAGCCCATCTGTCCCATACTGGTGGAAATATTGTCAGCCAAGCTGCTGTTGAGTATTACGGGGAACGATTCGGTCAACATCCAGTTGGAACTGGTGCCTTCAAATTTGTCGAGTGGCTGGCAGGGGACTTTATCATGCTTTCCCGCTTTGAAGATTACTATGGCGATGCCCCACACATGGACTTCGTTGAGTTTCGCAATGTGCCTGAAGCTGCTAACCGTCTGATTGAGCTGGAAACAGGGGAGGCTCATATTGCCCTTAACATTGCCCCTAATGACATTCCCCGCCTTGAAAGCGACCCGAACCTAGAACTTTATCGGGGAACTAACCTGCGTACCCATTACATGGGGATGAATACGACGTCCGGGCCATTGCAAGATGTCCGTGTCCGCCAGGCGATTAACTATGCCATCAACGCCGAGGACATTATTGCTGGAATTCTAGAAGGCGTAGGTACTTTATCCACAGGCCCAATCAGCCAGGATGTTTGGGGAGCCAACCCGGACCTTGTCCCTTATGCCCACAACCCTGAGCGTGGCCGTGAATTATTAGCCGAAGCCGGTTATGCCGACGGATTCACAACCACTTTATGGGTAGATGTTGACGTGACCCGCCAGGCGATTGCCACGGTAATCCGCAATCAGTTGCTGGAAATCGGCATCACTGCCGAACTTCAAGTTGTTGAATGGGCAACATTGCTTGAAGCTACAAGTGCCGGAAACCACGACCTCTTCATCCTAGGCTGGACCAGTGTCACTCTTGATGCTGATTATGGGATTTTCCCTTTATTCCATTCCTCTCACACAGGGGCTGGCGGAAACCGTGCCTTTTATAATAACCCAGAAGTGGACCGCTTATTGGAACTGGCCCGTGCCGAATCCGACGAAGCCCGCCGTTTAGCCTACTACCATGAAATCCAGGAAATCATCGTACACGATGCCCCATGGGCCTTCCTTTATGTAGGCGAAGCCGTCATCGGAATGAATGCCAACTTACGGGGATTCCAGCCGAACCCGAATGGACACCACCGTGTGACGGATGTGTGGTTTGAGCAGTAAAATAGGAAAAGCCCGCCACCTCAGCAAGCTGATGTGGCGGGCTTTAAACTAGTCCCTATCTATGTGACAGGGACTAGTTTAAAGAGCCAGAAATAACACTACCTGTTATTTTCTGTTGTCTACCTCATAAGGACAAGTTTACTTTTTTTTATACTTAGTTATATCGATATCCCATTCTTCCATTATTTTATCGGAGAGAAATTTTTCTCCCAGCCCTTTTGCTAAGAAAGAACCTTGCTCATAAAAGGATAAAGCTTTCTCTGGATTAAGTTGACCAAATAGCCAATACTTTCCCTCAGCCATAAAAAGAATGGGCTTCTTTTGGAAATCCTCAATACGGTTCATAGCCTCGTGGGCTTCAGAAATGAGAGAGATAAAAAGTTCATAATTTTTCTTTTTAAAAAGGACACCCAAACTGGTGATGATTAAGTTGATGATTAGGAATGCTTTAATCCCCGTTGCGCTAGGAAGTTCAGCAAGTAAATTTACCATGAAATGGTCAAACAGTAAGATTTCATCTTCTTTTTCTAGAGAGTAGTACAAATAAAGTTTTATCAGCAATAAATCATTGTCATCATAAGTATTTTTTAAATGAACCAATTGTAAGTGCTTCTTCAAAATAGTTTGGGCCGCACTTAGTCGGCTTACGGTATATACCTCGCTTAGAGCTTTCAAGATATCAATGGAAGTTTGCTCCGTTTCAGGTAAATTATCATAGTAGGTTTCATATATTTCTGTTAACATGAGGGACTCCTTGTGAATTTTTTCAGGATTTTTATAGATTGAGAGGCGTAGAATTCTAGTCTTTAAATCTAAATATTTTGGGGCAAGGGATAAAAAATCAATTGCCATCAATTTAGAATAGCTTATTCCAAGCCGTTGGGCTATGTAATATCCGGTTTCATGAGTAGGTAATGCTTGTCCTCTTTCGATATCCCCAAGTTGCCGAACAGAAACTTTTTCTTCGATGAGAGCACAAAACTCTTCCCGGCTCCATCCGCGCTCCTTTCGCAATGTTTTTATACGTTGCCCAATGAGTACCATCAATCGTTTTTTCAGTTTAACTTCTCCCATAAAATCGCTCCCTTCTGGATTATTTTATCATAATTTGAAATATTTTGAAAGATATTCCAAAAAGAAAAAAATCAGAAAACAGGCGGAACTCCGCCTGTTTTTTAAAAATAAGTGAGGTATAATAGGCTTAACAACAAGATAAGCGATATTTGTCACATACAAGATGAATAAATGAGAAAGGGGGCACATGTATGGGGTGGTTAATTGGATTTTTAGTTGATTGGTGGTTGTAAAAGATTCTGGTATGCAAGGAGAATAATCAAAAAGAAATTGAGAATTAAATGGAGGGGTTTATGTGAAAAATTATAAAAAGGCTTTCGCTTTACTTGCGGCTTTTATCGTGAGTTTAGGTGTCTGGAATTCCCTTATCATTAGTGTCGGGGCAACTGAACAGATGGCTAGAAATAACGTTTCACGATTAGACCGTTACGGCATCGATTGTGTTAGGGTAGGGACAAATAGTACCAACGTTAGTTGTCATGGCTGGGCTACGGGTACTCATGTGAGTGGAAATGCGGGAACGACAGTTGGTATCCGAATTCATAATGAGACTGTTTCTACACAACGGCCGCTAGCTTCAAGATTTATATGGTCAGGAACCACTACTGTAAGTACATTATCCACACCGGCTCCAGGTTTGAATTCAGTTTGGATTAGTCAGAGATTTGCAGCTCCTGGACATTAAAACATGAAACGTTTTCATAAACAAAATTAATTTTAGCCCTCAAATTTTTAAATTGAGGGCTAAAATTTTTGAAAGGAAGATAATCGTGAACATTTTTATGCGTATTAAAATTAATTTGATAAGAAATAAAACTAGAACTATAATTTTATTGATTATTTCTATTTTGTTTAGTTTATTTGCTTTTTCATCCTACTTTTTGACAAGTACAACTCAACATGTAGTAGATAACTTGAGGGGAGGCATGCCTGCTGTTGTTACTTTGCAAGGAGAACCAGAATATTTCACTATCAGGGAAGATACCGATTTAAGTGAAATCTCCTTTGAAAATGATTTTATAATGAATTTGGATGAAATTCTTGACATGCCTTATGTGAAAGGATTTGAACGAATATTAGATTATCATAGTGTAGCGTACGGTTGGCGGCATTATGGAACGATGTGGGGATATCAAGGAGGTATTACCTATGCGGATTCGACATTCGTAACATTGCGCGGTGTATCGCAGCCTCAAATTTCATTAATTGAATCTGGACTGTTAAACCTAGTAGAGGGTAGAGTCTTTTTGGAAGAAGAGATGAGGTTGTACGAAGAAAATGACATAGCACCTATTTTAATTTCATATCAATTGGCTGAAAAAAATAATCTTCGTATTGGAGATGCAATCAATAAGAATGTAACAATTTTCACGGTGCCATATATTCAAAATGAAGTTGATTTTGAGAGTCAAATTCATGAATATTTTGAGAATTATGAATTTCATTTTTCAAGAATTCCATTTTCTTTTGTTATTGTTGGAAAATTTGATTTTCCAGAGCATTACAACATGCAAGTAGAGGATGTACAGAGAAGATATGAAATTTTAAATACGCTCATTGCTCCTTTTTGGAGAACAAACGAGATGAATATAGTTTCTCTTGAGAATAATCTTGCCCGGTCAGAGATTTTTTATGATATTGCCATTAGCTTAGGGAGGATTTGGTGGAGTCCCTACCAATTTCGGGATATGCTTATTGGTCCTCATGGAATCTACTTTTTTTTGTTACATGATATCAATGATTATGAGGCTTTTTCTGAAGCAATTTTACCTTTTGTACCGCAAGATATAAGTACAAAAAGTTTTTTTGGATTGATGCCTTATATTTATAATTCCATTTCAATAGTGAGGATTTTATCGAATCAATTCTTAATATTTATTTTAGGGTTAATTGTATTAGCCCTGTCGCTTATAATAACATATTGTCTAAAAGAACGGAAAAAGGAAATTGGAATATATCTTGGATTAGGCGAAAATAAATCAAGTATTTTGCTTATGATTTTAGGCGAGTTAAGTGTCGTGGTTTTTTCGGGCTTACTCATATCAATTCCGATACTTAAGTTCGTTTCTCCATTTATCACAAAATCGATTATTCGTAATGAGTTACTGCAATATCGAACGGAATGGTATGCCCTCATTCCAGATCACGGCTGATTTACGAACGGAAAAAAATGGAAAAAAGAATATTTTTCCTTCACTTCATCACTCTTATTGAATAAATCTTCTATTTTATTGGGGAA
>WRGF01000152.1 GCA_009787345.1 Turicibacter sp. | reverse complement strand
TTTAATGTGGAAAAAGCGCAGCGCGGCATTATTTACATCGATGAGATTGATAAAATCGCCCGCCGCTCCGACAACCCGTCCATCACCCGTGATGTTTCCGGAGAGGGGGTACAGCAGGCACTCCTTAAAATCTTGGAAGGCTCAGTTGCCAACGTCCCCCCACAAGGTGGGCGCAAGCACCCTAACCAGGAGTTCATCCAAATCGACACGACCAACATCCTTTTCATGGCTGGTGGGGCATTTGCCGGCATTGAAGAAGTAGTCAAACGCCGTGTCGGTAAAAAAGTCATTGGGTTTGGTGCTGATTCCAAGGCCAATAGCATGACCCAAAAAGAGATTTACAGCCACATCCAGCCGGATGATTTGCTGAAATTCGGTTTGATCCCGGAATTCATTGGCCGTTTCCCAATCGTTGGCGCCCTGAACCCGCTTGAGGTGGAGGACTTGGCCAGGATCTTGACGGAACCGAAAAACGCCTTGATTAAACAGTACAAAAAAATCTTCAAGCTTGACAACGTGGAATTGGTATTTGATGAAGAGGCTATTTCTGCCATTGCGGAGAAAGCCATCGAAAGAAAAACCGGTGCCCGTGGGCTTAGGTCCATCATCGAAAAAATCATGACCGATGTAATGTTTGAAATCCCGTCCAACGACGAGATTGTCAAGTGCATCATTACCCGCAACGTGATCGACGAAAACGAAAAACCTTCGTTAGTCGTAAAAAATGACGTAGCGTAAAAGTGTTTTGATAGGATTTCACTCCGATTTGTGTTATCATATTAATAGTTGCCAAAAAGGAAGCGATAAGCTTCCTTTTTGGTACGGTTAAATGATACCCCAGGCCGGCTTTTTTTGCGCCTTGGCCATCAAGCGGGTGAAATGACCGGAAAACTCTCATAATAAAGCAACCATTCCATACAATCAAAGAGGTGAGTACATCATGAAAGTAAATCCTAATCAGGTTGAGGCTTTTACGTTACCGGTACTGACGGTAAGGGGAATCGTCTCTTTTCCAAATACAGACATCCGTCTTGAAATCGGGCGTTTGCCCTCCATCGAGGCCCTGGACGTTGCCGAAGCCAATGATACGCCGGTTTTTTTAGTGACGCAAAAGAAAAGTTCCATCGAGGCCCCCGAAGCCGAAGACTTGATGGAAGTGGGGACCATCGCCAAGGTTACCATGAAAATCAAAATGCCAAATGGCCACTATAAAGTCAAATTCAGGCCTTTGGTGCGCGCGGCTGCAACAGCCTATACTGAAGAAAATGGGCGATTGGAAGCTTCAGTGACCTCAATCCCGTCAATTGTGGAAGGTTCTTTGGAAGAAGAAGCCCTCTTCAAGATGCTGGCAACGGAAGTGGCGGAAAGCTCCCATATGTTGTTTGCCCATCCAAACGAGGTGAAAATAAAGCTTGACGAAGCCGAAGGCCTGACGGAAATTTCTGACATCGTTGCCTTTTTCCTGCGCATCCCGGAAGAAGACAAAGGGAAATACCTTGAAACCCCAGAGGTGAAAGAGCGCCTGTCCATGCTCTTAAAAGACATCCAACGGGAAAAAGAAATCGTTGAGATGGAGCTTCGCATCAACCAAGAGGTGAAGCGCTCCGTCGACGAGCACCAAAAAGAATTTTACCTTCGGGAAAAGATCCGTGCCATCCATAAGGAACTGGGCGAAGAAAACACGAAAAATTCACTGGTGCAGGAATTCAAGGAGAAGCTTGCGACTTTGGGCATGCCTGAAGCCATTGAGGAGAAAACGCTGGAGGAAATCCAAAAATTCGAGACGATGCCTTCCAACTCAAGCGAAGCGGGCATCGTCCGCACTTACATCGAGTGGCTCCTTGGGTTGCCATGGTCAGCCCGCACCGAGGATAACAAGGACCTGGCCCGTGCCGAGGGGGTTTTAAACGACCATCATTACGGTTTGGAAAAAGTCAAGGACCGCATCTTGGAATACTTGGCTGTCAAAGCCATGACCGGGAAAAACCCACAGGCCATCCTTTGCTTAGTGGGCCCGCCAGGGGTTGGGAAGACGTCGTTGGCCCAGTCCATCGCCGAAGCCCTTGGCCGCAAGTTCGTCAAAATCTCCCTTGGGGGCGTCCGTGACGAGTCGGAAATCCGTGGGCATCGCCGCACTTACCTTGGCGCCCTTCCGGGCCGGTTGATCCAAGGGATGAAAAAAGCAGGGAGAATCAACCCGGTTTTCCTCTTGGACGAGATTGACAAAATGTCCAACGACTACAAAGGCGACCCTGCTTCTGCCATGCTTGAAGTTTTGGACCCTGAGCAAAACAGCCGTTTCAGCGACCATTACCTCGAAGAAGAGTACGACCTGTCCCAAGTGCTGTTCATCGCCACTGCCAACTATTTGGAAGGCATCCCGGCGCCACTTAAAGACCGGATGGACATCATCAGTGTTTCAAGCTATACCGAACAGGAAAAATTCGAGATTGCCAGCCGCTACTTGGTGAAGCGCCAAATGGACAGCCATGGGCTAAAAGACGGCGTCTTGTCCATCGAACCCCAGGTCATCTGGGACCTGGTCCGTTATTACACCCGAGAAGCTGGCGTGCGCCAACTGGAACGCCTCATCGGCGCCTTATGCCGCAAGTCCACCCGTGAGCTATTGATTGAAGGCAAGGAAAGCATCACCGTGGATGTGGCTAAGCTCAACGACTATCTTGGCGCCCGCAAGTTTGACCATGGGCTTATGGAAGAAACGGATCAGGTTGGCGTTGTCACCGGCCTTGCCTATACCCAATTTGGCGGGGATATTTTGCCTGTTGAAGTGACATACTATAAAGGAGCAGGCAAGACCGTTCTGACCGGGAAGCTTGGGGATGTCATGAAGGAATCGGCCCAGACGGCAGTTTCTTATGTGCGCGCCAATGCAAATTCCTTTGGCATCGAAGCGGATGTCTTTAAAGACAACGACATCCACATCCACGTACCGGAAGGGGCTGTGCCCAAGGATGGCCCGTCAGCGGGGATTACCATTACTACCGCCGTGATTTCAGCATTGACCGGCCGCAGTGTCCGCCGTGAGGTTGGCATGACCGGGGAAGTTACCTTAAGGGGCCGCGTCCTGCCAATCGGTGGTTTGAAAGAAAAATCCATTTCCGCCCACCGTTCGGGGCTTAAGACCATCATCATGCCAAAAAGCAACGAGAAGGACCTGGAAGATATCCCTGCAAGCGTCAAGGACCAGCTGCGGTTTATCCCGGTTACAAGCGTCGAGGAAGTACTGAAGGAAGTCCTAAGGTAAAGGGAGAAAAACATGCACATCAATAAAGCAGAATACATCAAGGGAGCGGTTGAGCCGTCCCAGTACCCATCTTCGGGATTGCCGGAAATGATTTTTGCGGGGCGCTCCAACGTGGGCAAGTCCTCGTTCATCAATTCTTTGACAAACCGCAAGCAACTGGCAAGGGTTTCTTCCCGTCCTGGGAAAACCCAGACCCTCAACTTTTATAACATTAACGATGCCATTTATTTAGTGGATGTCCCTGGTTATGGCTATGCCAAGGTCAACAAGACCTTAAGGGAATCCTTTGGCCGCATGATCGAGCGTTATTTGATGGAGCGGGACGAACTGATCCTCGGGGTCTTGTTGGTTGATTTTCGACATAAGCCAACCGCAGATGACATTGCCATGTACGAGCTATATAAATATTACGAAATCCCGACTATCGTCATCGGGACGAAAAAAGACAAAGTGGGACGCACCCAATTTGCCAAACAAGAGAAGCTGATCAAGGCGACCCTTGAGTTTTCCGGGGACGATGTCTTTATCCCTTATTCGTCGGAAACCCATGATGGGCGCGATGAGGTATTGGGGATAATCAGCGATTTGATGGAGCAGTACCACGAGATTGTTTCGGAAAATGCCCCAGGATAAAGCTAACAAAATTTCACAAAATAATAACAATCAGGGCCGGTTTGTAGTTGAGCCGGCTTTTTTTTATGAAACATTTGTTGAAGATTGGCAAGTATTAGGTTTTGTTGGTTGAGGCAGGCAAAAAGTAAAAATAATGATTTTCAATTATTGGAAGATGCGGTATAATTTTAACTAAGCGGATGGAGGTTTATTATGTTCAACCATTATTCGGTCTTGCTTCAGGAATCCATCGACCTCTTGGACATTAAAGAAGACGGGATTTATGTGGACTGCACCTTAGGCGGGGCAGGGCACAGCAGCGGGATTTTAAAGAAATTAACGACCGGTTGGCTTTATGCTTTTGACCAGGATGCTTTTGCCCTCCAAACAGCAGAGGCGAAACTTTCAGCCATCGGGAACAATTTTACTATCATCAAGAGCAACTTTGTCCATCTCAAGGAAGAACTCGCCGCAAGGGGGGTCACAGCCATTGATGGCATTATCTTTGACCTGGGGGTATCTTCCCCACAGTTCGATACACCCGAGCGGGGGTTCAGCTATAACTTTGATGCCCGCTTGGACATGCGCATGGACACGGACCAGGAGCTGTCTGCTTACGATATTGTCAACCAATGGGAATTTTATCAGCTGGAACGGATATTCAGGGTCTATTCCGATGAGAAATTTTCCAAGCAGATTGCCCGGGTCATTGAACGCCAGCGCGAAAAAAAACCAGTGGAAACAACCTTTGAGTTAGTAGAACTCATTAAAGACGCTATCCCGGCCCCGGCCAGGAGAAAAGGCGGCCATCCTGCAAAAAGGACGTTTCAGGCGCTTCGCATTGCAGTCAACGATGAATTGAAAGTCTTTGAGACAGCCCTGGAAGACGCCCTTGGGATGCTTTCGCCAAATGGGCGTGCGGCGGTCATCACCTTCCATTCCTTGGAGGACAGGATTTGCAAGCATGCCTTCAAAGAACGGACCAAATTACCAGATTTGCCCAGGGGGCTTCCCATCATCCCGAAAGAGTTTGAGCCGGGGTTTCGGTTAGTGACCAAAAAACCAGTGGTGGCAACGGACGGGGAGTTAGAGGAAAATAACCGTTCCCATTCAGCAAAACTCCGTGTCATCGAGAAAAATTAGGTAAATGTTTGGGGAGCAGGACTTAGGCGGCCCATATTAAGGGGGATATAAGATGAGTGCATTAAAACAAGTAGGGGCAAGTGCCCAAAAGTTGGCCAATCACCAGGGCCAGCCACTTACAACGCCAGGGGTCAGGCCCGTCAGGCGGGTTGTTAAAAAAGCAGCACCAAAACCTAAGCGGCGCCTTTACTCCATCCGCAATTTTGTGATTATGGGTGGGACCCTTTTATTTGCCAACTTATTTTTACAGTTGTGGATGGATTCTAGGATTACAGCCATCCACAGTGAATCGCAGTCGACCCGCAATTCGATTTTGGCCCAGTACGAGCAGGCTTCCCAGCTGCGTTCGGAAATCCGTGAATTGTCAAGCTATACCCGCGTCATGGGAATCGCTACGGCCCAGGGCCTTGTCGTCCAGGAAAATAACATTGTTTTTTCAGATTAGGGTGAAATGGCGGCCGGTTTTCAACCGGTCGCCATTTGCTGTTTCAATAACAAGGGAGTGGGATTATGAAAGAGATTAAAAAAATCAAGAAAACAGGGAGGGTTACCCTTTTATCCCTGGCAGCCATTTTTTTGCTTATGTTTGGGGCTGTCGCTTTTTCATTTGGTTCCATGGCGATCACAGGCCGGCGGGATGGCCATAACCTGGCGGCGTCGGCAGTAGATGCGCTGATGGGAATTGAGCGTGTCCAAGGCCGGCGTGGGGATATTTTAGACCGGAATGGCAGCATTATTGCGACGGAAGAAGCTTCTTTTATCTTGTATGCTAACTTCCATCCTGATTGGAACGAAGTAGCATGGGGGGGAACGGGCTATGTGGAGGATATTCAGTATACGGCCCGCCAACTGAGCAGTGTCCTTGATGCTTCCGAGGGCTGGTTTTTGGAACGGCTTAGCAGTGGGGCTTTGGAAGTGGAGTTTCGTGGGATTGGCCAATTAAGCGTCCGCCAGCGAAATGAAGTGAAGGCACTTGGACTTCCTGGCATCAACTTTATCCCAACTGTCATGCGCACGTATCCTAACGGGGTCTTTGCCTCCCACACCATTGGCTTTGCCACCCTTGACAACGAAGTCAACGAACTGCATGGGCAAATGGGGATCGAGCAATATTTCAACCAAGAGCTCCAAGGGACAAAAGGGGCTGTGGTATTCCTCCAGGATGGCCGCGGGCGCCTTCAGCCCAACCGTGAGCGCAACGTGGTCCAGCAATACCAAGATGGCTATACCATTTATATAAGCATTGACAGTGGCATCCAGCTTTTCTTGGAAGAAGCCCTTGAGCAGGTGTGGCAATCTGCCCAACCTGAAAGCCTGATGGCCATTGTCGCCGACCCCCGGACCGGGGAGCTTTTGGCAATGGGCAGCCGTTCGACCTTTGACCCGAATACCCGGGACAACATCGATATCCACCATAACGTTTTGATCAACTATGCGGTGGAACCGGGATCAACCATGAAGATTTATACCTATGCCGCTGCCATCGAGGAAGGAAATTTTGTGGGCAGCCAGACTTTTGCATCGGGGACCATCCCTTTGTTTGGGGGCACCATCCGCGACTGGAATGGCGGGATTGGCTGGGGCAACATCACATTCAACGAAGGCTTTTATACCTCCGCCAACACGGGCATCATCCATATGCTCAATGATATGATTACGCCCCAAAGGATGCTTGAGCGGTTTGCAGACTTCGGGTTTGGCCGAAACGTGGGCATCCAGCTCTTTAACGAACAACCGGGGATGCTCCCGTTTTATGCCAACATCGTCCAGCAATTCAACGCAGGATTTGGGCAGGGGCTCACCACCACGCCGATCCAGCACATCCAGGCGATGACTGCCATCCTCAATGACGGGGAAATGATCCGTCCCCAAATCATCAGCCGCATCGTGAACCCAAATACTGGTGAAATCGTCCATGAGCCGGGGATAGAAGTGGTCGGGCATCCCATCTCGGCCCAAACCGCCCGGCAAGTGATGGATCTGATGGTGGGCGTTGTAGAAGACCCAGTCGGGACCGGGCGCAACCTTTACCGGCTCAATGGGGTTTCAAGCGGTGGCAAGACCGGGACGGCGCAAATACCGGACAGTGTCTATGGTGGGTATTTGGACGGCCAGTTCCGTTACAGCTACGTGGGCTTCGCCCCGGCGGATAACCCACGGCTGGTCATGTATGTGGCCATGTCAAGCCCAACCCAAGGGGAGGGCGGCCATGAAAGCATGTCCCAGATTTACCGTTTTGTCATGAACCAGTCCCTGGCCTATTTAGGGATGGAGCGCCAAGAACAGGTGGCGTTATCTGATGTCCATGACATGGCAGAAGTCGGCTCCGTCTTGAACCTGGATGTTTCCCGTGCCAGCGAGATGGTAACGGGATGGGGGCTTGAACCGGTCATTATCGGGCAGCGCTCCCAGGTGTTTGCCCAGCTTCCGTCCTCTGGGACCTTGGCCGTTGCAGGGACGAAGGTGTTCTTGCAAACGGAAGCTGCCGGGCCTTTGCCTGATTTTACGGGCTGGACCCGCAGCGAAGTGAATCAGTTCGGCCTTTTGACGGGGCAGGAGTTCATCTTGGAAGGGGATGGGTTGGTGGTATCCCAGTCCGAAGTACCAGGAACGCTGCCAACAGAATTTGATGCCATCACCCTGGTGCTCAGCCGCCGTGAGGCACAGCCAGAAGAAGATAGCCATGGCGAGGCTTTCGAGGATGAAACCGAATAAGCCACTTCCTGAAAACCTAATATACCCAGCATAACATCCCGTTAGCGATAGCGGGATTTTTTTAACGTTATTGTCGTAAATCCGCAGTTGGGGCATAAATAGGCTTGCCAACTAATAAATTTAACTAAATTGGTAAATTTGGAGGGACTTGACTATGAAACAGGTGGGACTGATCCGGCAACGCATCATCATTTTGCTGTCGTGCGTTTCGATTTATTTTTTAGCCCTGATTTTGCGGCTGGGCTATTTGCAGATATGGGTGTCGACGGAGTATTCCAATCAGGCCATGGATATTTTATGGACGAGAAACATGCCCATCGAGGGGCAGCGGGGCCTTATTTTGGACCGGAATGGGGATATTATCGTCCAAAACGTGACAGCGCCCTCTGTTGTCGTCTTGCCTAAACAGGTGAAGGAGCCGGAACGGGCAGCCCAGGTGCTGGCTGACGTTTTGGGGACCACTTATGAGGATGCCTTCAATCACGTGACCCACCAGGTTTCAGTGGAGCGCATCCAGCCAGAAGGGCGCAAGCTTGACCATGAGCAAGTCGTAGCCATCAAGGAAGCGGATCTTGCCGGGGTGTTTTTAGTGAACGATGTTCGAAGGGATTACCCCCATGGCGCCCTTTTGGCCCATACGTTAGGGTTTACGGGGATTGACAACCAGGGGATTACGGGCCTTGAATACAAGTATAACGACGTGCTCATGGGCACCCGGGGGAAATGGGAAATCGTTTCTGATGGGAAAGGGCGGCCACTGAGCAACTTTTCCGACATTTATGCCCCGTCCCAAAGGGGGTTCGATGCGGTGCTGACCGTTGACCTTAGGCTTCAGGAAATCATGGAGCGGGAGGCGGACAATGCCATGGCCCGCTATCATCCAGACGCCATCTGGATGCTTGCCATGGAACCAAGTACCGGCAGGATCTTGGGGCTAGTATCCAGGCCTAATTTCGAGCCGTGGAATTACCAGACGTATGAGCAGGAAATCTATAACCGGAACCTGCCGCTGTTCATGTCTTATGAACCGGGTTCGACGGCTAAGATCATGACATTTGCCGCCGCGCTTGAAGAGGGGGTCATGACCCTTAATACACCATTTCACTGCGCAGGCTATTCCGTCATTGCCGGGCGCCGCATCCGGGACTGGAAAACCGGCGGGCATGGCTCCCAGACCATGCTTGATGTCATCAAGAACTCCTGCAACCCGGGTTTCATGCACATGGGGGTTGACCTGCTTGGGAAAGACAAGCTGTTCCAATACCTTGATGCATTTGGCATCCGGGAAAAAACAGGGGTAGATATGCTTGGGGAATCCCAAGGGATCATGTTCAACCCGGCTAAGATCAGCGATGTGGAAGTGGCTACCTCGGCTTTTGGGCAAGGGAATTCCATGACGTCCATCCAACTGGTGACTGCCGTATCGGCTGCCATTAACGGCGGCAACTTGATGCAGCCCTACATCGTAGACAAAATCCTCCACCCATACACCGGTGAGGTCATGGCCCAGACCCAGCCAACCATCAGGCGCCGGGTGATTTCTGAGGAGACTTCCGCAACCATGCGCTATGCACTTGAAAATGTAGGGGCGCAGGGGAGTGGTAAAAATGCCTTTATCGACGGTTTTAGGGTTGGCGGCAAAACGGGGACCGCCCAAAAGCCCAATCCGGATGGCCCAGGTTACAAAAGCGGGGAATACATCCTTTCCTTTATCAGCGCCGCCCCGATGGATGACCCGCAGATTGTCCTTTACGTGGCCATAGACAACCCACGCAACACCATTCAGTATGGTGGGGTAGTTGCGGCTCCCATTGCCCGTGCGGTCCTTGTAGAGGCCTTGCCAGCCCTTGGGATCCAGCCTAGGCAAGAGCAGATCGACAAGCTTTATAACTGGATGGAAACCAAACCGGTGGAAGTAGCCAATTACATCGGCATGGAACGTGGGGAAATCAAACCGACTGCTGATTACAAGCTCCAGTATTTTGGTTCTGGCAACCGGGTCATCGCCCAGCAGCCGACGGCAGGCACCAAAGTGAACATGGGCAGCGATGTCCGCATCTTTTTCGGGGATTAAGGAGGCAATTATGAACTTATCACAACTAAGCCAGATTCTTGACCAGCCTTTTAAAGGGGCTGACATTGACATAGCCAAACTCGCTTATGATTCCCGTAAAGTCGGGCCAGGGACTGTATTCTTCGCCATCAAAGGAGAGGACCATGATGGGCACCGCTATGTAGGGGATGCCATTGCCAATGGGGCCATCGCCATTGTCGGCGAGGATGCTATTTTCTCTGAAGTCCCGTATTTTCGGGTACCCAGTGCTAAAAAGGCCTTGGCCCGCCTTAGCGATGCCTTTTATGGCCGCCCTTCGAAAAAGCTTCATCTAGTAGGTGTAACCGGTACTAATGGCAAAACCACCATTACCTACCTCATCCGCCACGTTTATCTCGAACTGGGCCTGACTAGCGGCCTCATTGGTACCAATGAGTGGGACGTTGTCACACCCCGCCCTGCGACCCATACGACGCCCATGGGCCTTGAGCTTAACGAGATGCTCCTTGAAGGGTTTGAAAGAGGGGTCTCCCACGTTGCGATGGAGGTTTCCTCCCATGGCATCAAAGAAAACAGGGTCGACCAGATTGACTTTGACCGCTTTATTTTCACCAACATCACCAGCGATCACATGGACTATCACCCCAGCTTCGAGGACTATTTATTTACGAAAATGCGGCCATTTGCCCAGTTTAATGATTACGGGACCGACAAAGCGGCCATTATAAATTACGACGATCCTTATGGGGCTTATTTCCTCAGCGCCTGCAACAGCAGGACCCTGACTTACGGGCTTAACGAGTTAGCGGATTTTTGCGCCAGGGAAATCATCATGGGGATGGAGAGTACGAGTTTTTCCCTATATGTCAAAGGGCGCTTTGTGGGGGAGGTCGCCTATCCCTTGTTTGGGAAATACAACATCTATAATGTGCTGGCTGTCTTGGGGTATTTTTATTCCCTTGGGTACGACCTCATGCTTCTCATTCCCATTATTGGCAAAATTCCCATTGTGGATGGCCGGTCCGAAGTGCTGGAAACGGCGGGCAACCGCCACATCATCATCGACTACGCCCATAATCCGGGGGCAGTGCGGGAAGTGCTCACATCGCTTAAGCAAGTGGCCGGCGGAAAAATCATTACCGTCATAGGCGCCGGCGGCCACCGGGACAAAGGCAAGCGTGCCGTCATGGGGGCTTATGCCCTTGAACTTTCTTCCCATGTTGTCTTTACCAGCGATAATCCGCGGGATGAGGATCCCCTCGACATTATCCGCGACCTGGCTTCAGGTTCTGCCTTGAAAAATTATGATATCGTTTTAGACCGGGCAGAGGCCATCGAAAGGGCGCTGATGCTGGCACAAAACGGTGACTATGTTGCGATTTTAGGCAAGGGACACGAAAAAACTCAAAATATTAATGGTAAAATTATCCCGTTTAGTGATAAAATAGTGGTTGAAGAAGTGATTAGAAAAAGGGGTATTTAATAATGTCAAACGAAATCATCTTTCAAATAGTCGTCTCATTTTTCATCGCAGCGGTCATAGCACCCATTTTCATCCCATTTTTGCACCGCTTGAAGTTCGGTCAATCCATCCGCAAGGAAGGGCCACAGTCCCATATGAAAAAAGCAGGGACCCCGACCATGGGTGGCATCATTTTTATTTCCTCGGTGCTTTTGACTGCCATCATCGGCTTTGCCTTTACCGATTACCTGATTTTTGGCAGCGACCTCATTATTTTATTTTTAACTTTGTTCGGGTTTGCCATCATCGGGTTCGTCGACGACTTCATCATCGTCGTCAGGAAAAACAACGAAGGCCTGCGCCCGAAGCAAAAATTCTTGTCCCAGATCGTGCTGGCGACCATTTTCTTCTTCATCTTTTTAAGCAATGGTCATTCAACCGAACTGCGCTTCTTCGGGCTGCATTTTGACCTGTACTTCGGGTACGGGCTGTTGATCCTCCTCATGCTCGTTGGGGGCAGCAACGCCGTCAACCTGACAGACGGAGTGGATGGGCTTGCAGGCGGGACCAGCGTCATTGCCTTTACGACATTCGGGATGATTGCCCTGGCGCAGCACCAGTTCCAAGTCGCCCTGTTTTGCTTCATGATGGTAGGCGCCCTCCTTGGGTTCTTGGTGTTCAACCTTAACCCCGCCAAAGTCTTTATGGGGGATACGGGTTCCTTGGCCCTAGGGGCTGCGCTAGCAGCGGTATCCATCCTCTTGAAGCAAGAAATCTTATTGGTTCTGGTCGGCTTGGTGTTCGTGTTGGAAACCCTCTCCGTTATGCTTCAGGTGACTTATTTCAAGCGCACAGGCGGGAAACGCATCTTCAAGATGGCTCCCCTGCACCACCATTTTGAACTAAGTGGCTGGAGCGAATGGAAGGTCGTCCTTGTTTTTTGGGGGATTGGCCTGGCAACCGGTGTCTTAAGCTTAATGATCGCACTATAAAAAAAGGGATGCTGCCAATGCAGCATCCCTTCAAATACGGAGGAAGATAAATGAAAAATAGCGGGAAATACCAACATAAAAAAATTCTGGTGATGGGCCTTGCCAAAAGCGGGAAAGCCGCTGCCTTCATGCTGAAAAAACTAGGGGCTTTGGTGACTGTCAATGACCGCACGCCTTTGGATGAGAACCCGGATGCCCGTGAAATGGCAGCTGCCGGCTTTGAAGTCATGACTGGGGGGCATCCTTTGGACCTTTTGGAGCAGGGCTTTGACTACATCGTCAAAAACCCGGGGATCCCCTACAACAAAGTACCCCTTTTGCTAAAAGCCCGGGAGTTGGGCATCCCGATTTTGACCGAAGTCCAGATTGCTTATGAAATCAGCGAAGCGCCCATGATCGGCATCACCGCAACCAATGGGAAGACCACGACAACGATGCTAATTTATGAAATGCTGAAAGCAGGGGGACTAAGCCCCCGGATTGCGGGGAATATTGGGGAAGTGGCGACCCTTGTTGCAGAAGAAGCAGCGCCAGGCGATGTGCTGGTAACGGAGCTGTCATCCTTTCAGCTCATGGGCATCACGGATTTTCGCCCCAAGATTTCCCTCATCCTAAACATTACCGAAGCCCATCTGGATTACCATACCGACCTTGAGGAATACCGCCAGGCGAAGCTAGGACTGGTCAAGAACCAGGAAGTGGGTGATTTTTTCGTCTATAATGCTGATGATGCCATTGTGAAACGGGGCCTTCAAAATACCCGTGCAACCGGCATCCCGTTCTCAATGGTTGAAAAAGTGAACGGTGCTTACGCCACAGGGGGCAAGGTCTGGTTCAAAGATGAGGAAATCATCCCTGTTTCCGAGATTTTATTGAAAGGGGACCATAACCTTCAGGATGTTTTAGGCGCAGTTGCCGTTTGCCGCCTGTATGGCTGCGATATCCAGCCCATCCGGCAGGTGCTTCGTGAATTTACCGGCGTCAGGCACCGACTGCAATTTGTTGGGGAAGCTGCTGGCGTCAAATACTACAACAATTCCAAAGCGACCAATGTCATCGCCACTTCCATGTCCCTTCGCTCCTTCGAATCACCGGTTATCCTCATCGCGGGCGGCCTTGACCGGGGGCACGACCTGTCAGACCTTGCAAAAGATTTCGGAAGGGTCCGTGCCATCGTAGCCTACGGGGAAACCAAAGAACGGTTTTATCAATTGGCAGCGTCCCATGGGATTTCCTGCCAAACCACGGAAACGCTTGAAGAAGCTGTCCCTGCTGCGGCAGCCCTTGCCCATGATGGGGACTACGTCTTATTGGCGCCAGCCTGTGCTTCTTGGGATCAATTCAAAAACTTTGAGGAACGGGGCGACTGCTTCATCGAGGCGGTCAGCCGACTGGTCCCTTAGCATAAATAAAAGGCCGCTGCCCCGCAGCGGCCTTTTATTGTACCCAAATCAAGCTTCCATGTACCTGCTGATGTTTAAGATTATTCCGATGGATAACAGCGTGATGGTCAGCGACGAACCGCCATAGCTCATGAAGGGGAGGGTAATCCCGGTGACGGGCAGGACGCCGATGACGACGCCGATGTTGATCATGACCTGTACCATAAGCATGGACATGATGCCTACGACCATGTATTTGGCAAAGAGATCCTTCGTTTTCAAGATGACGTAAGAGCAGCGGACAAAAAACAGCAAGAAGGCAATCAAAAGCCCCGCAGAGCCGATAAATCCCAGTTCCTCAGCCAAGATGGCGAAAATAAAGTCGGTCTGGGGTTCGGGGAGGTAAAAATACTTTTGGACGCTATTGCCGATGCCACGGCCTAAAAAACCTGCGGGGGCAATGGCGTAAAGTGACTGAATAATCTGGAAACCTGCTCCGCGGGGGTCGTCAAAGGGGCGCAAGAAGGCGGTAATGCGTGCCAGCCGGTAGGGTGCGGAAATAACCAGGCCGCCGATGCCAGCCACCCCGGCCAGGGCAAAGTAGCCGAAAAACTTGATAGGGATGCCGCAGACAAAAAGCATGATGATGCTGGTAGCCACCAAGACCATCCCGGAACCGAAATCGGGCTGGAGCATGATGTCGGCAAATACAGCAAGGACGACGGCCATCATGGGGACAAGCCCCCGCTTAAACGTCTTGGCGTCCTCGATGTTATTGCTCATGTACTTGGCCAAAAACATAATGAGTCCAAGCTTCATAAATTCTGAGGGCTGGATCGTAAATGCGCCCACGCCAATCCAGCTGCGGGCCCCCCCACGGACGAGGCCGATGCCAGGGATCAAGACGATGCTGAGCAATACGAAGCTGGCAATAAAAAATTGGGTGGTGTATTTTTTGTAAATCCGAAAATCAATGCGGGAGATAAAAAGCATCCCCACCACGCCGATGCCTGCAAAGAGCAGCTGGCGCTTGAAAAAAAAGAAGGGGTCATCGAATTTGTACTCAGCCCATACAAATGAGGACGAAAGGACAAAGACGAGCCCGATGGAGGTCAGGGCAATGGCAATCAGCATCGTTAGCAGATCCAGTGCCGGAAGCTTATTTTTCATATGGCGTTCTCCTTTTATTCAA
>WRGF01000151.1 GCA_009787345.1 Turicibacter sp. | reverse complement strand
TGCCCATGAAGATAACCTTGTCATTAGCGGCACGGGAGAGGCGGGGATTGTTTCCACGATCCCTGGTTTGCAAAGCACTTTGAGAAATCCCGGGTCTGTACTTAATAATACAGCGGCAGGGGCACCATTTGCCAACACCGGCCGTTTCAGGCGGCTCGTCGCCACAGCCCACTTGCCATATGCCAGGCTGACCGATGCGGTCACCGATGCAGACCATACCATCCGCGGCGAAGTGGTACTGACTCATGTGCCCTATAGCACCGGCTTTGGGAACGCAGTGGTAGGCAGTGGGATTGCTTTTCGCCCCTTGTTGGCGGGAAGCGCCAGGCACCGGATATTGATTAATGACTCGTTCCATACAGACATTGATGCCCCCATTGAATTAGTACCTCAGGAAAATGGGTCGTTTGAGTACACAGACCCAGAAAATCGTCTGCAACAAGCAGGTTCTACGATTGCCCTTCGTGCGGTCAGGCTGGATGGCGAAGGGGGCATCAACTATACCCAGTCCATCGAGGAACGCTCCTCGACCACCGTCCTCGACGTGACCCCGCCAACCCCCGCCACTATGGATTCCCAAGACATCAGCACCGTAACCCCGAGGCTTTCCGGGCGGGCGCCAAATGGTGCCGAGGGAGCCATCATCGAAGTCAATGGGATTCACAGATGGTCGTCAGCCATTGACGAAGAAGGCCGCTGGTCCGTCGACATCCCCGAAGGCAGCCTTAGGGATGGCGACACGGTTCAGATCCTATTATTTGACGGAGCTGCACTATCCGAGTCCGACTTCGACTTTTCACAGCCCACAGCGGGCATCCCGGAAACCTTTCGTGAAGATTTCGGGAACCTAAACCCAAGGGCAGGGGCGTTGTCCCATAGGAATGCTAGCTTTGCCCCGGGGCCGACGGCCACCGTTAGGGAATTTACACCTGTCGGGCCAAGGGATCCAGACACTTTTGAAGAGGTCATCCCATTGGTGCCAGACCCTGACAACCCAGGGGAATTCATCCCATGGGAGCCTGCACCCGCAGGATTTTTAAGCATCGACTTCGCCTCCGCCTTCCGGTTTAGGGATATTGCCATCGGAAGCGGGAGGATGGTAGCCCACGCCCTTCCCCAACCCCTCCACCCGGATGGCCATACCGATTTATGGGTACAGGTGACAGACCAAAGGAATGTTGCCACAGGTTGGGATCTGCATGTGGAGATGGACAGCCCGTTTACCAACGGGAACCATACCCTTACAGGGGCCCGGGTCCTCATTAGCCGGGGCCGCCAACGACGGGCCTATCCGGTTGGTCAGGAGACCCCTATCGGGGAAATTTCTCTTCGGCATATTGCCCTGGGCGAAGGCGAGGGCTTGCAACGTGTCCTGTCCGTCATCGGCGACGAGCGGCTAGGGACGCATCTGGCAACCTTTGCCCCAGAGGATGTCATCTTCGACCTCCCTGACAACACAGCCGTCATGGCAGGCGACTACCAAGCCAGCTTCAGGTGGCTATTGAGCAACACGCCTTCTAATGTCAATCCATAACGTTCCAAAGCCCTGCCGTGCTTCTTCACGGCAGGGCTTTGGAACTTTTTTTGGTTTTTGTATAAATTCCGAAAAAAAATCCTTCAGGCATATTGACTACGGGGCAAAACATATTATAATAAAGTAGGTTTAGAAATAGTAAACAGCGAGTTTAGCGCAGGAGGACACTATGAACATCGGAGAAAAAATCAAACGGTTGCGGATGGAGCTTCAGCTGACCCAGGCAGAGCTTGCGGACCGGACCGAACTGACTAAGGGTTACATTTCACAGGTGGAGCGAGATTTGGCTTCGCCGTCGATTGCAACATTACAGGATTTATTGGAAGCACTGGGGACGAACTTGGGGGAATTTTTCTCAGGGGACGAGTCGGACCGAAAAGTCGTGTTCAAGAAGGCGGACGTGTTCGTCAAAGAGGAGCCGGATTATGGCATGGCCATCAACTGGATTGTGCCAAATGCCCAAAAAAACGAAATGGAGCCCATCATCATCGAGCTTGAAGCAGGCGGGATGTCTTATGACGACGAACCCCACCATGGCGAGGAATTTGGCTATGTGTTAACAGGCGAGGTGGAGCTAGTACTTGGACAAAACCGCTACAAAGTAAAAAAAGGGGAAAGTTTTTACTACAAGGCGGACATGGAGCACATGATTAAAAACAGCTCCAAGGAGCCAGCGACCATTTTATGGGTGGCGATGCCACCGACGTTTTAGGGGAGAGGCGTTAGGGGAGCCAATCTAGCTTTACACACCACTCCGGGGGGAAAAGTGGGCGGGGTCCCCACCTTTTGAAGAAAGGTATCTACCTTTAATGGGGTGATAGGGGAAAGCATTCTGTGGGAAAAGCACCCACGCCATGCTGTCCCTCCAGCCACACATTTCCCCCCTGCGTAAACGGGTGTGTTCAGCCTTTTATTCCATCCAGTTCCGCAAGCCATTCCGAGGAAAAACTTGACCTTCCGAGTCGCCGATTCTGGGAAAACCACCCAGCTTCGACGACTCTCCAGGCACAAATTTTTCCTCTCCATGAACGGGCGTGCTGCACTTTTTATTCAGGGGGGATTTTTATGTTGCAAAAAAAACCGTTGATTACCATCCGCAACTTAACCAAGGAGTTTGATGGGGAGGTGGTTTTGAAGGGGATTGATTTGACGATCCATCAAAATGAGTTTGTGACGCTTTTGGGGCCTTCAGGCTGCGGGAAGACGACTTTGCTTCGGATTTTGGGGGGCTTTGAACAGCCTTCTGACGGGGAGGTGCGCTTTGAAGGGATTGATTTGACCCAAATCCCGGCCTATAAGCGGGAGGTCAACACGGTGTTTCAAAAATACGCCCTGTTTCCCCATCTTGATGTGTATGAAAACATTGCTTTTGGGCTGCGCCTGAAGAAAGTCCCGGAAGCTGCCATTATGGAAAAAGTCAACCGGATGTTAAGCCTGGTTAAACTTGACGGCTTCCAAAAACGTTCCATTACGTCCCTTTCCGGGGGGCAGCAGCAACGGATTGCCATTGCCCGGGCGCTTATCAACCAGCCTAAGGTGCTGCTTTTGGATGAGCCACTTGGGGCATTGGATTTGAAGCTTCGCCAGGAAATGCAGTATGAACTCAAAGAAATGCAAAAGGAACTGGGGATTACCTTTATTTTCGTGACCCATGACCAAGAAGAAGCCCTGACCATGTCGGATACCATCGTGGTGCTCAACGAGGGTCAAATCCAGCAAAAAGGCTGCCCTGTGGATATTTACAATGAGCCCAATAACCGGTTTGTGGCCAATTTCATCGGGGAGAGCAACATCGTCCCCGGGGTGATGCCCATGGACTTGCGGGTCGCCTTCGAGGGGCAGACCTTCCACTGTGTGGACCGGGGGTTTCGCCAAAACGAAGAAGTGGACGTGGTCATCCGCCCCGAAGATCTGCAGATTGTTCCCGAGAGGGAGGGGGCTTTCACCGGCGTGGTGGACAGCGTGATTTTCAAGGGGGTCCATTATGAGATCCTCGTGATGGTAGGGGACCGGGAATACGTCGTCCACGCAACGAAGTCGGCTAGCATCGGCTCCAAAGTGGGCTTGTTCGTTTCGCCTGAGGACATCCATGTCATGAAGTGGGGGGGCGCCTGATGGATACCAAAAAACTGAGCTACCCGTACCTCGTGTGGATTACCTTGACCATTTTGGTGCCCATGCTCCTGATTTTTCTTTATAGCATCATCGAGCCGGGTCCAGAACCGCTGACCTTCCAGTTTTCCCTTGCCCATTACCTGCGGGCGCTTGATGGGCTTCACCTTCAGGTCCTTTGGGGTTCATTCGTCATCGCCCTTGCTTCCACGGCGGCCTGCCTGCTCATCGGTTACCCGGCGGCCTGGTTCATTTCCCGCTTGAGGGCCCGCAGCCAGTCCCAGGTCATCCTGCTTTTGATGATGCCCATGTGGATCAACATGCTTTTGCGGAGTTATGCTTGGATGACCATCCTTAGCCGCAACGGGATCTTGAACAGTGTCCTTGCCTTTTTCGGCCTGCCGGAGCAAAACCTCCTTTATACGGATTTTGCTGTCATCTTGGGGATGGTGTATAATTTCCTTCCGTTCATGATCCTCCCGATTTACACGGCCATCCTGAAAGTGGATGCAAACCTGGTCGATGCTGCCCGGGATTTAGGGGCAAGCCCTGGGGAAACGTTCCTAAAAGTAATATTTCCCCTTAGCATCCCCGGCATTATCACGGGGATCACCATGGTATTTTTGCCTTCCATGTCCTCTTTCGTCATTCCCCAGCTATTAGGGGGCGGCCAGTTCCTCATGATCGGGAACCTCATCGAACGGCAATACCTGCTGACGGGCAACTGGCATTTTGGTTCTGCCCTCGCCATGCTTTTGATGGCTTTCATCCTGTTGTCGGTGTGGCTCATGAAGCGCTTCGATCCCAAGTCCATGGATAGCGGGGAGGGGGTCATCCCATGGTGAAAAAACTTTATTTGGGGCTGCTTTTCTTCTTTTTGTATGCCCCCATCATCGTGTTGATGGTATTTTCCTTTAACGAATCCCGCTCCGGCACGGTTTGGACGGGCTTTAGCCTCACATGGTACGAAGAGCTGTTTAGGGACCGGCGGATGCAGGATGCCTTTCGGTACACCTTGCTGGTAGCGGTGATTTCCACTGCCGTCTCCACCTTCATCGGGACCTTCACCGCCATTGGCATCCAAAAACTGCGTCCCAAATGGCAGGCTTTCGCCCTCAACGTGAATTATTTTCCCGTTATCAACCCCGAAATCGTCACCGCCATTTCCTTGATGATGCTTTACCGCAGCCTGCGCCTGGATTTCGGGTTTGCCACCATGCTCATGTCCCACATTATGTTTAGCATCCCATATGTGATATTGGCGGTGCTCCCAAGGCTTTATGCCCTGGATAAAAACTTGGCGGAAGCGGCCCAGGACTTGGGGGCGACCCCATGGCAGGCCATCGTTAAAGTTATCATCCCGCAAATCCGTCCCAGCATTTTCACAGGGGCGCTCATGGCGTTCACCATGTCCTTGGACGATTTCGTCATTAGCTTCTTCAACAGCGGCGGAGGCGTCACCAACCTGTCCATCGAAATCTACGCCATGGCCAGGCGGGGAATCAGGCCGACGGTAAATGCCCTGGCAACCTTGATGGTGGCGGTGATTTTCACCGTGGTACTCATCGCAAACCGTATCAGCATCAGGAAGGCGAAATCATAAGAACCATGAAGGCGAAGAAAATCACTTCGCCTTCATGATCCCATTAAGATAAAAAAACAGAGAGTTTGCAAACTTGCTGGGTACACTTTGTATCCGGCTTAGGATTTGAATCTAGTCCTACAAGCCGCTCAGGGCTTGTTGCACTTTTTATTTAGGGGGGAATTATGAAAAAACTATTGGGTATTGCATTATTTGTTTTGACGCTTGCCGGTTGCGGCAATGATGGGCGGGAGCAGTTGTTTGTGTATAACTGGGGGGAATACATGGACCCGGAGGCCATCCGGTTGTTTGAGGATGAGTTTGGGGTGCGGGTCGTTTATGACACCTTTGATTCTAACGAAACCATGTATCAGGTCCTGCGTGCGGGGACGACCCAGTACGATGTGGTGTTCCCATCCGATTACAAGATTGAGCGGATGATTTCGGAGGGGATGCTTTTGCCCCTTGATTTTGATAAACTCCCTAATGCCACCCATATCAGCGAAAATCTGTTGGGGCTTGGATTCGACCCACAGAACCGTTATTCCGTCCCGTATTTTTGGGGGACTGTGGGGATTGTCTATGATACCAAAGTGGTGAGTGGACCGGTGGATTCTTGGTCCATCCTGTGGGATGAAGCCTATGGGGGACAGATTTACATGTATGACAGCCAGCGGGATTCCTTGATGGTGGCCTTGAAACTGTTGGGCTATTCCCTGAACACCACGGATATGGATGAACTGGCGGCGGCAAGGGATTTGCTCATCAAGCAAAGCCCCTTGGTCATCGCTTATGTGACGGACCATGTCATCATGAGCATGATTGCCGGAAACGCCGCCCTTGCGGTGGTGTACTCCGGGGACGCGGCCTTCATCATGTCGGAAAACCCCAACATGAACTTTGCCATCCCGAAAGAGGGGACCAACCTGTGGGTAGACGCCATGGTGATCCCCAAAGGGGCTAACAACCCGGATTTGGCCCATGCGTTCATCAATTTCATGCACCGGGCAGATATTGCCGAGATGAACACCCGCCACGTCATGTACTCCACGCCAAATGTTTTAGCATTGGAAGCGGTAAAAGGAGAAGTTTGGGCTGATAATTTCGCTTACAACCCGCCTCGGGAAGTCCTCGATGGCATCCCCATGGAAATGTTTCGTGACCCGGGTGCCTACCTTGAAATTTACGACCGGATTTGGAGTGAAGTGCTTATTGGCGCTAGATAACTTGATGGGAGCCTCTTTGCAGGCTCTTTTTTCATGGGTTTGAGGCAGGCAATCATGTCATGGGGAATTATGGCATATAGTGTAAAGACGAAAAACGATCAGGGGGATGGCCGGGATGCTGGAAGAAGCCAAAGCAAGGGAACTGAAATTACTTGATATGATTCAGGCAATCAGCCTTCGCACCACTTATTCAGATGCCTATAAAAATACCCGCGCTAAAATCAGGGGGCTTGATTACGTGGGGCAAAAGGGAACCAATGTCTGGAAATTCCTCATCTTTGGGGACAAAGATGCCATCAGGGAACGGTACGCCCCGCCGAAGGAACCTTTGGCATCCCCCCGAAAAATCGAGTTCATCATTTTGGAGAAATTTGTTTCCGGTTGGGTTGGA
Source organism: Turicibacter sp. (assembly GCA_009787345.1). Classification (GTDB taxonomy): domain Bacteria; phylum Bacillota_I; class Bacilli_A; order MOL361; family Turicibacteraceae; genus WRGF01. The sequence continues at coordinate 7,819 of WRGF01000151.1, read as the reverse complement.
GGTCTGGATTTCCACGTGCTCATCGTCGGCAACCGCTTCAAAAAAATCGAAATCCCCACCTCCAAATACCTGTTTTACAAGCAAAAAAAACAAGACCCATTTTTAGCCTATGGCTCCATCCTAGAGCGCATCAACCGTTATTTCGACCTGCCCTATCTGGACTTCGCCTACATCCTGGAGCAGTACCAAAACCTATTGAAAGTCCGGGGCCTCATGGTCAAGGAACTCTCGGCGCATTTTGAAGTGGGCCGCATTGTTGAACTCAGCCACAAAAACGAAAGGGCACGCATCGAACAATACCCGGACAAGGTGAAGGTGTGGCTGAATGCTGCGGATTTCCTTGATTTTAATGGGCTTGTCGGGGGCGAGTGGGTGTTTTACCACCGCATGAAAGGAAAAAGGGGCTGGGTTGCCAAACATACAGCCCTGTTCATGTCCTATGGCGATAGGCACGCAAATACGTTCTAAGAAAGGGGTGGGATCATGCCCAGCCATTTTTCAAACCTAGTCAAGACACCGTCCATCCAGCAATTTGCCCAAGGGGGGCGATATTTCAGCGGCGCGTTATCTTACATCATTTCAGCGACCAACAGCGGGACATCGGCGGTGGCGCCTGGGAATTTCGTCAGGACCGACCACATGTCCGTACCTACCAACTTCCAGTCTTCCCAGCCCGTCGCCATCATCAACAGGGGAGAGCCAACGCCTGTCCCAGATGTAGTTTATTTCCATAAAAGCGCAAGCCCGCCCGTTGCCAGCGTCGGGGGCTTATTGAAGTATACTTTTGCCATTAAAGGCGGCCTGGACATGGACCTTGAGATAACGGATACACTCCCTAACCACACGGCGTTTAAAGAGGGGAGCGCCACGTTTACGGTCAATGGCAAAACGAGGCCGGTGGCCAACAGCGGGACCCACCGGGAACTTTTGTTTTTTATCCCTCAGCCTAAACTGGACGGGGAGACGGCATTTCTCAGTTTTTTGGTGCAGGTGTCCCCGAAACTGCATTGCCCCCATTGCATTGTCAATGCCGGCACCTTGACTTTTGGGCTACGCCAGGTGGTGAGCAATGTGCTGATGACATCTGTGCGGCCGCCTTACGCTTCAGCTAAAAATACCGCCTGCAAGTTCTTGCGCCCCAATCAGCTGGTGCCCCTAGCAGTGTCTTATTCAAAGCCCAAGACGAATGTACCGAAACAGGGAATTTTGCTCATGGCCAATTGCAATTACCAAATCCATTACACAGCCACCCTTTGTTCTGAAAAGGCTGGCACCGTTGCCCAGGTGGTCATGAAATCCAATCAAAAAAAAATTACTTGCTCCCTTCAAAGCGTTGCCCTCGGGGTTTATGGCAAGGTAGTGGTCTCCAAAACCTTTTTCTTAAAGATTGGCTCGAAAAATAGCATGCTGACCCTGGCCCATCTTGGAAAGGACGAGATTGCCTTTAGGGAAGTCTTGATTACGGTCGTCCGCAGCGATTAATCCTAACAATTATGGGATTATGCCTTTTAACCTGCTGCTATTTGTGGTATAATACATCCTTGAAATGAGAAAATTAAGACTACTTTCTTGAGGGCTGTCCCAAGGTCCTTGCCTGTTTTGCCACAATTCCATGAACCAGAGGTGACATCATGTCATATTTATATTTCCAGCCACACCAAGAAGGAATCATTTCCGACCTGTCCTTATTCTACTGTGGGGACAGTTCCGATGAAAAGCGCAATGCCTGGGGACCGGGTGTCCGCGATGTTTATGGGTTTTATTACGTAACGGAAGGGGAGGGGTACCTGATCCTTGATGGCAAGGAGCATCACATACACGCCGGTGATTTCTTTATGGTCCCGCCGAAGCACGTGGTCGCCTACCGCCCGGATGCCCACAACCCATGGCAATACATTTTCATTGCCTTAAATAGCAGCCGCATGGAAGATTACCTTGGCCGCATCGGAGTCAGCTATAAGACCCCATACCGAAACGTCGCGGCAAAAGAAGCCCTTTACGAGTGTTTCCAGCGCATCCTGTTTGCCAAGCATTGTCCCAATAGCCAAGATTTCCAGGCCCTTTCCGGGTTTTATTCCATGCTATCGCTGCTCATTGAATCCTGTGACGGGGTCATGGTCCAAAAGGAAAATGTCAACCGCCAGCAGGCCTATGTGCAAAACGCCATGGACTTTATTGAAAAAAATTACACCCAGCCCATCAGCGTAGAAGAAGTTGCTGCCTTTGTGGGGATCAACCGCAAATACTTGACGCGCTTGTTCCAAGAAATCACCCACGATTCACCGAAGCATTTCTTGATGAACTTCAGGATGGACAAGGCCCGGGAGCTATTGAAAAATTCCGAGCTGAACATCAAAGAAGTCTCCCACTCCGTCGGCTATGCAGACCCACTGGTTTTCTCGAAAGTGTTCAAGAAAATGGTAGGGACCTGCCCGCGAGAGTACAGGGGAAGCCAAGACTGATCCATGGCAAAAAAGGTTGGTTGCAACATGGAAAGGCACCTTTTCCCAACGGCTTAAAAAGACAATAAAGGGTACCCGGCAAGTTGGGTGCCCTTTTGCTATTTCAGAACATCTAGGAATGGGGCTAATAGGCAAACTCCTTGCCCCTAAATGAATAAAAATTGTAGAAAAAACTTGAAAATCCGCCGGATAAGGGGTAAAATAGGTATATACCAATTTTGGTTATGCCCAGGCTGGCTTCCCTCCAGTTAGATGGCATAACACAATTCGAGGAGGCTTTTCACATGATTGGATTATCCATTTACCCAGAGCGGTCCACGTTTGAGGATGACAAGGCATATTTGGATTTGGCGCATAAGTATGGCTATAAAAGGATCTTTACGTCCCTGCTTCAAATCAATGGCGACAAGGAAGAGGTCATGAAAGGCTTCAAGAAAGTCATCGATTACGCCAATTCCCTTGGCATGGAAGTAATGATCGACATCGCCCCGCATCTTTTCAAGCAGCTGGGCATTTCTTATGACGAACTTGGGTTTTTCCATGAGATGGGGGCTTATGGGATCCGCCTTGACGTGGGTTTCACCGGTGCTGAGGAAGCTCGCATGACAAGGAACCCTTATGGACTTAAAATCGAGATCAACATGTCTGCCGGCACGAAATACGTGGACCAGATCATGGCCCATTCCCCGCGCACGGACAACTTGATCGGCTCCCACAATTTTTACCCGATGGAATACTCTGGCCTTGACTATGATTTCTTTGTGTATTGCAGCAACCAATACCGGGCCCACAACATCCGCACGGCGGCATTTGTCAACGCACCAAGTGCCACTTTCGGGCCTTGGCCCACTGCCGATGGCCTATGTAGCCTGGAAATCCACCGGGAACTTCCTATTGCCACCCAGGTTAAGCATCTTCTCCTAACCGGGCTGATCGATGACATCCTGATTGGGAATGCCTACGCCAGCGAAGCGGACCTAAAAGCGATGGCAGAGGCTTATAACGCGCCACATCCGACCGTCAAGGTCAAACTTAACGAGAACGTGACTGACGTTGAACGCAAAGTACTGTTCGGGCAAGTCCATAGCTACCGCGGGGACCGCTCTTCTTACATGCTGCGTTCGACCATGACCCGCATCATTTATGCCGGCGAGGATTTCCCGGCCCATGATACCCGCGACATTACCCGTGGGGATGTGATCATCCCCAATAAAGAATTTGGGCATTATAATGGCGAAATGCAGATTGCCCTCAAAGAAATGAAAAATAAAGGGCGCATCAACATTGTCGGCCGTGTCACTGACGACGAATTGTTCCTGCTTGACTTCCTTCGCCCATGGTCGACGTTTAAACTAGCAGAAGACAAATAACCCAAAAGTGGCCATCCCGAAAACCGTTGGGATGGCCGCTTTTATTTGTTTTTTGAAATAGCAAGGGCTGGCTGGTCCAACAGCAAGCCCTTGCTATTTTTTTTATTCGTCAATTTCACGAAACTCCCCTTCTAACACATCGCTTTCACCGATGCTCCCATTAGGGGCAGGGGGGTCATAATTGAAATTTCCCGGATGCCCGTAGGTCATGGAAATACCACCTTTAAAAAAACGAAGGAAAGGGTAGCAGATTACCAAAAAAGATAAGAAGAGATAAACGCCCCTGCCCGTATAAAGCGCGGAGGCACTTAGGATGAGAGCCAGCAGCCATGGGAGTTTGAGGGACAGTTTCCCTGGGCGGAGGAGTCTGGTGAAGCTGGTGGAGATGATGCTGATGCCGGCAATCCACATGATGAGCGGGCCGAAAGCGGTGAAAAAGATGAGGGTCAGTATGATAAAGACGATGAGGCTGAAAATTCGGTTCATAAGGGTAACCACCACTAAATAAATAATTAAAATTATACCACTTTTTTTGGGGAAGTGGAACACCTGAAGCCCGGGTGTGGACTATCGGCCAAAAGTTTAAGGATGATGGTCTGGGGCAAAGGCTTGAATACCTTGTGAAAATTTCGGCATAATAGGAAAGGTCAGGATGCCTTTGAAAATTATTTTTAAAAAAATTAATAAAAGTTGACGAAATTTTTCTTAAGGTGTATAATCAAGTTGTTAGCGCTACTAAAACTTACAGTTCGAAGCGAGGTTGATAAAACGTGCTAGGAAATTTAACGACAGAAACACGCAATGCACGAACGACGGACTTGGACGGATTGTCCACAGCGGAGTTGCTTCAGATTATGAATGAGGAGGATGCCCGTGCGGTTGAGGCGGTGAATCGGGAACTTCCGGCGATTGCCGAGGCCATTGAAGCCATCGTCAAGGTACGGCTTTCAGGCGGGCGGCTCATTTATATGGGGGCTGGCACCAGCGGGCGTATTGGCTTGCTGGACGCAGTGGAATGCCCGCCGACATTCGGGACCGAACCTTCAGAAATCGTCGGGCTGATTGCTGGCGGTGAAAAAGCATTCATCAAAGCGGTAGAGGGTGCTGAGGACAGCCGGGAACTAGGTGTGCAAGACCTGCACGGAATCAGCTTCGGGCCTGGGGACATCTTAGTCGGGATTGCCGCCAGCGGGCGTACCCCTTATGTCATCGGCGGCCTGGAATATGCTAATAGCTTAGGTGCTGAAACGATTGCCCTTGCCTGCAACAAAGGGTCGGAAATCGGCAAACATGCCAACATCGCCATTGAAGTCGAGGTGGGCCCGGAAGTACTGACTGGTTCGACGCGCCTCAAATCAGGGACAGCACAAAAGCTGGTCTGCAACATGCTGTCAACAGCTTCCATGGTTAAGACCGGCAAAGTATATGGCAACCTGATGGTGGATGTCCAGACGACCAATGAAAAACTGGTGGAGCGGGCCAAGCGGATTATTATGGCCGCCACCGATTGTACGTTTGACGAGGCTGGAAAGTTTTACCAGCTCAGCGGCAAAAAGCCAAAAGTAGCCATCGTCATGATATTAACGGGGGCAACCCATGAGGAGGCAACCGCTAATTTACAGGAAAGTGGCGGCTTTATCCGGCAAGCCATTTCAAAAAAATCCAAATAAAAAGGAGAACACCAATATGAATAATTTTACGGCCTTCCTTGAAGAAAAAGTTTCCGGCCCCATGGCCAAATTGTCCCATCAGCGCCATATCCGCGCAATCCGTGACGGGATAGTTTCAACCATCCCCTTTATCATCGTAGGGAGTATTTTCCTTATTTTAGCCGCGCCTCCCCTGCCCGAAGGCAATGCCATCAGGGACTGGCTCCTTCAGTATTCCGGGCAAATGATTTTGCCATTTCGCGTGTCCATGTTCATTATGACCATTTATGCCACCTTCGGCATCGGTTATAGCCTGGCCCAGTCTTACGACCTGGATGGGCTCAGCGGTGGGCAGCTGGCACTTTTGGCCTTATTGCTGACGACCCTGCCAAGTGCTGTTGAAGGCATGGGCTGGATGCTTCCTTTGGCAAACCTCGGGGGTGCCGGGCTTTTCGTCGGTATGCTCGTCTCTATCTTCGCCGTTGAAATCCAGCGTTTTTGCAAGGCGAAGAACCTCACCATTAAAATGCCCGATCAGGTGCCGCCTTCCGTTTCCCGATCCTTCGCCACCATTATCCCCGCAGCCATTGTCATGGTCATCATCGGGGCCATCACCATCGTGTTCGGCGTGGACCTTCATAGCCTGATGATCCGCCTTGTATCCCCAATCGCCGTTGCAGGGGATTCCATTTTCGGTGCCTTGTTCTTCACTTTCCTTAACAGCTTCTTCTGGTCATTTGGGATCCATGGCTCCTCTGTTGTCGGTGCCATCGCCCGCCCGTTTTGGCTCATGTACTCCGAAGCCAATGCCGCAGCCGTTGCAGCTGGCACCCCATTGCCATTCGTTGCACCGGAAACTTTCTACCAATGGTTCGTTTACATCGGCGGTTCAGGCGCTACCCTGGGAATGATTATCGCCGGGCTGATCGTTGGCCGCTCCAAACAGCTTAAAGCCCTGAGCAAAGCATGTTTAGTACCAGGATTGTTCAACATCAATGAACCGGTCATTTTCGGGATGCCTGTCGTATTGAACCCTATCCTCATGATTCCATTCATCATCGTACCCCTTGTGAACGTCCTCATTGCCTACACCGCCACATCCATCGGCTGGGTCAACGCAACTTCCGCCATCGCGCCATGGACATTGCCAGCACCCATCGGGGCCCTTATTTCAACAGGCGGGGATGTGCGTGCCGTGTTTTTGACCCTGATCCTCATCGCCTTATCCGTCGTCATCTACCTGCCATTCGTCCGGATTTACGACCAATCCTTATTAAAAGACGAACGGGCAGAAATCACAGAATAATTTGGAATCATGCTACAACAACTTGCTTCCCCGAAATGGGCTTGCAGGTTGGCATTATCAACTGGAAGAAAACTTGTTCAAGGTTTTCTTCTTTTTACAGGCAGGAGGTGTCGGAAGCGATGCAAAACCCAAAAAAAAATAACCTGACGTTCAAAGGTGCCTTTGTGTTCTTTTTGGCAACGGCCATCATCAATTTGATTTTCAACCCACTGCTTCAAAGTTTTGGGATGGATGTGCGCCTGAGCGCCTTTTTGGTGAACACCCTGGGAATCAGCGGCTCCCTTTCCTATGTGCTGCTGAAAGTGAACCGGGTTGCCAGCACAACCAAGCAAGCGGGTTGGTGGATAGCGGGCATTACAGCCGCCACCGCCTTGATTTGCTACGCCACCATTTATCTTCAATTATAAACTGCTTCAAGCCAGAAATGACACCATCTAGCCGGCAGATTTCGTCCAGGACCTTCGTCACCCTTTCGCACACGATGCTTTGGCATCGCTTTGCTACAGGCTTCCTCGACCTGAACAAAATCCGCTCGGTATCTGATAGCCATTTCTAACTCTAATCAGTCAATTAGGAGGTGCCTTATGGGCTATGTAATCGGATTGATGTCCGGGACTTCCCTGGACGGCATTGACGCAGCCTTAGTCGACATCCAGGGCAATGGCCGCCAAAGCCAGGTAAGGCTGGTGGATTTCCTGACCCTTCCCTTCACCCCGGCCGAAGTGGACGAAATCATGGCCTGCATGGATTTAGGGCAGTCCAATGTGGCACGGATTTGCAGCTTAAATTTTTCCCTCGGTTATAAATTCGCCGAAGCAGCCAAAGCGGTATTAGCCCGTAATGGCATCAGCGCAAGGGAGGTGCTGGCCATCGGCTCCCATGGTCAGACCCTCTACCATCAGCCTAAACAAGAAGGGAACCTGGTCCCATCCACCCTTCAGGTAGGGGAGCCTGCCGTTATCGCTTATGAAACCAAAATCCCCGTGGTGTCCAATTTTAGGACCATGGATATGGCGGCAGGCGGGCAGGGGG
>WRGF01000150.1 GCA_009787345.1 Turicibacter sp. | reverse complement strand
CAAATAATGAAACGGGTTTCAACCCCTAAAACCCTTGATATCAGATGTTTTTCGACAGAGTTTTTTCGGAGACGGGTGTAAAACTCGGGTTATATCACAAGTGGCGGTGTATGAGGGGATAAAATGCCGATTATTGTAAAATAAAGGGTTAAATTCCTAAAAACAGAATTGAACCCTTCCATGGAGTCGGGGTTGGAATGGGCATTGCCCACATAACTTTCATGTCCATCACTTTGCCAGCCTTTTGTTTCTTAATGACATCCAAATGTAATTTTGACTATAAATTCAGCTATACATACGAAAAAACGAAGGCACCCCCTCATGGTAACCTTCGCTTTATAGCTCCCCTCTCAAGGAACGTTTCAAATACTGGGGTCAGGCTAGCATTCCTCCCCCAAAAAAGTCTAGGTTTTGCACAGTTCATCATCATTGCTCTCTTGGTTGTCAAGTGCAACCCATTGCCGTTACACTACACCTATTATATCGGGAGTTGGGCTAAATGAACAGGAAGCGGACTTCCTATTTCGGCGTTTTCCGACATTTTTTTCTTTCCAAAGATTGTTAATCGTGATAAAATTTAGTGAGAAAGGGGAGCGCGTCGATGAAAGATGAATCGTTGAAGCAGCATTTAATGAAAATTATCGGGAACCGGGTCAAAAATTTGCGGAAGGAACGGCAGTGGAGCCAGGAAGATTTGTGCGGATTTGCTCAAAACTCCATTTCCGTCCGCCAATTGGGAGAGATTGAGCGGGGCAAGTCGATGCCTAGCCACGAAACCGGTTACTATCTCGCCGAAGCATTTGGAATCAGCTATGCCAAGTTGATGGAAACCGACTCATTTTCCCTCCCCCCACGTTATCTCGAATTAAAATACGAGTTGCAGCGAAAGCCGGTCTACGATGCCGAGGAGCGGATTAGGAAGAAAAAAATGGTGTTTGCGGAGATTTATAAGGATTACTTTCATGTCATCCCCGAAACGGAGAAGTTGAGCATTATCTTCCTTGAAGCCATTTACGAGGTGCGCACGGAGCAAAAATTCTCCAATGCCAAGGAAGTTTTAAAGACCCATTTTCCTAGCTTGAACGGGAAAAAATGCTACACCGAGAACGAGTTGATTTTAATCGAACTTTACTTTAATCTTTACTTTTTCGAGAAGTATCAGTCGTCACAATTTCATCGGATTACCCTCAATCTGTTGGAGCAGGCCGAGGAGGCAACCGGCTTTGAATCGTTGCTGATGATTAAACTGTTCATCGCCACCTTGCACCTTCTTGAACATTATCAAGAATTTGACGAACGCTTCCTAAAAATCATCCATAGCACTAACCGTCTTATGCAGCAAAATGAGGACTTCCAAAGAAAGCCCGTCCTTGACATGGCAGAAGGCAAGTACTGGCTGTTCGTAGAAAACGACCTCGATAAAGCTAAAGCTAAAGCTAAATACGAAGCCGGTGCCATGATGGCACGGATTGTTTCTGATGAGTATTTGGCGGGTAAGATTATGGAAGAATGGGAAAGTGACGAAAAAAAATACAGAGAAATGAAGCAACCATGAGATTGCTTCATTTCTCTGTATTTGCCATTCAAAATTCATGCCGAATATCCTCGTGTCGTCACATAATCATGAAAGTCTTTTTTAAATACTTTGGATTTCTTTTGTGCAAGGGGCAGTTCTTCTCCATCCTTCATAAAAATGGAATAGTTTTTGATTCCATCTACATACTCTAAGTTGACAATTACACTTTTATGGGGTTGATAAAATCCATAATTACTGACAATCTCCATGACATTTTTCAAGGTGTCATTGGCATAATAAACAGAATTATCAAATTTTATTTTCAACTTCCGATCGGAAAATTCAAAGTACTGAATTTTTTTGATCGGCAAGCTTTTAATACCTTTATCCGTCATTATCTCTAATGATAAACTCATTGATTTGTAGCCCAGATACTGTGAAACCGCATCTCTAATGACTTCAAAGCACTTATCGTTAGTGATGGGATTTTCTATAAACGCACAAAATTTCACCTTTTCGCCACTCTTTTTCTCTACATATTCCATTACAGTTTGGGCCTCGGGAACTAATTTTTGATTTATGAAGCATAAATCGAAGTCGTATGTGCCTTTTACCACTTCACTAATGGAATCAACTTCTTGAATCAGGTATTGGACAGTGGAAGTCCCTAAAATTTCTAAAATCCTTTCTTGGATTTTACTTTTGCTTTCGGAACAATTACATAAGAGGACATTAAACATTTTCTCACCTGCTTCGCAACTTTTTGATAAGCTCTTGTGCTTCCTCTTCGCTAGAAGCTTTGACCACTTTAACTTGCGATAAGTCAATGTTTTCCAATCCATTCATTTTTAAAATCGCTTCAATGTCTAAGTTATCACTCTTTTGAACTTCGTTTACCGTTTTGCTTTTAAACATTTCTCTCATCTCCTACATTTATAGTGTACAAGCTATAAAAATAACCCTTTTTCTGAATCAATTCTTCAAAAGTGCCACTTTCAACAAGCTCGCCATCCTTTAAAACTAAAATCCCGTCACACTTTGCTAATGTTTCTTTTTGATACCTATGTGTGACGAAAATACTTAGGTTATTTTTTCCTTCCAATAATGCCTTCTCAACAAGGTAAGATGTTTTGTTGTCTAAACTTGAAGTGCCTTCGTCCATGATGATAGCTTTGCTTTTCTTAATGAAAGCTCTCGCTATTGCAATGCGTTGACGCTCCCCTCCTGATAAGTAGCTACCTCCCTCACCAAGCTGAGTATCGGAGCCAGCTGGTAAAGCATGAATTACCTCAGACAAATGAGCTTCTTTCAAAGCATTTTGATAATCTTCTTCTGAATACCCGTTATATAAAGTAATGTTATTTTTAACCGTATCGTCCAAAATAAACACATTTTGAGGAATGGGGGCCAAATTAGCATAAAGAAAATCAGGCTTAATATTTTTAATTTCCGTCCCGCCCACTTGTATGTTTCCGTCATAATTCTTATAGTACCCCAACAAAAGCTTCGCAAGGGTAGACTTCCCGCTGCCACTAGTTCCTACAATAGCATATTTCCCTTGATTTTTAAAGTCGTAATTAATATTTTTCAAAGCCAATTTTTCATTTTTTTGGTCAATGCTAAACTCACCAATGATATTTTGAATGTCATCCAGAGTTTTGTCTGAATTTATTAGCACACACTCTTCAGGATTTAAATCCAAATTGGTTTTAGCTGCGATTGCCTCAAGAGTAAATTCCCCTGTGTACGGAATTACATGTACCTTTGGCTTCTTAGTCATTTGAGTGCGACTATCTTTTTTAGTTTCGTTTGAATAAGTAAATGATACATTCCTTAATGAAATCCCTTGATTAAAAACTGCAAATTCTGTTCCGTTCTCTTCTTGGCGATATTCCGTTAGAGAAATGAAATTTTCCCTGACTTTTTTAGTTGACTTTATTCCCGCAATATTATGAGTTATAAATTGGATAGGTTGGGCTATGCTATTCGTCAATCCTACAATCGCAATAACTGCCCCAATGGTAATCGTCCCCTGCAAGACAAAATATCCTGCCACTAAATAGGTGAAAAACTGTGTTGCAACAATCATTGTTCCTGTAATCGCTCCAAGTTGCACGCTAACTTTACCTGCTGCGTACCTTGCTTGCTCTGCTTCATAGGCAGACGAATCAAAAATTTTTTTAATCCTCGCTTCTATGGCAAAAGTTTTAATCACTTCAAATCCCATTAAATAGTCTTTAATTCTTTCATTTAGCTTTCCCAATTTCTCCATGTGAAGTATATTTGTTTCTGCTAACTTCCCCCCAAGGAGAAATGGCATTATCAACGGGAAGGAAGATAAAATCAGGGCAATAATAGCATTTATAGGACTAAGTATCGCAATGGACACGAAGGCAAGAACTCCTGAAATAACAAATTTAATGACCTCCAAGATGTTTTGTATGTAGTTATCGTTAATCAACTTGATGTCATTGTTAAGAACTGAAATGAATTTGGCACTATTTTCATTCCCAAATTCATCTATGGAAAGATTCATTATCGAGTCGAAAACAGTTGTTTTCAAACTTAACTGAGTTTTGAACGAAGAGTAGACTGACATCTTTGAATATGCCCACATCGTTACAAAAAAAATGATGATAAATATCAATGACAAGTATATCAACCCAAACAAGTCATCCGCTTCCCCATAAGTCAAGGTGTCCACAATATGCATCAAGGCAAAAGAAGTAGCCATTGAAATACCTTGTGTCAAAATCCCCAATAAAATTGTTAAACCAAGTAAAACTGGATGGGCAAAAAGATGTTTTTTCATATACTCCTCCCACATATATAATTATTAGCCTCTCCCTAATCGCTTGGAGAGGCTAATAATTAAACAGTATGTAACTTACCAGATAATGACAATGATATAACCTGGACCACCGATGATAGCGAAACCGATGGATTAACTAACTTATTACCCAAGAATCATTTCCCCCTTTGCATTAAAAAAACCTCTGCGAATGCAAAACCTTTTAGAATAATCTCAAAATATTCGTTTTGAAACCAACCGTTATCCAGTGTATAAATTAGGAATTTCGAAATTTTGTCGCTTTCCCTTAGCTTCGATGACTCAAAAATATTTTGACAAAATTGCTTAAGGATTTCCAAGATAAAAACCGATTGCTTCTAAAACTTCTATAATTTTTCCTGCAATTTCATTTAAAACCGCTTGAACCTTCTTCTTGGTTGAGGGCTTCATCTTTAAACTCCTACTACTCGCTTACGTCAAAGACTGACCATGCACAAATTTGTGTATTCTGGCTTCCTGGCGTACAAATACGGTAAGTGAATATACCTCTATGACCTCGATGGTAGGCATCAACTGCTGCAGTAGCCGCTTGAAGGGCACCCGGGCGTCCAACAGCTCCTTGAGCCCACTGGACAGCTCCTCCACTTAAAATCCAACCTGCTGTTTTGGTATTACCATTATTAATCAAAATAATTACAATTTTGTAGACTATTGCAGCTCCAATTCCATGAGCTTCAATCGGTTCTTCCTGAATAATCGAATGTAGATTTTGATTTGACGCATAAGCGGTTATTGCGGTAGTCTGAAGAAGTGGTATTGCAAGAAAAACAGTACATAAAGCAGTGGCAACCGGTCTTTTGAAACATTTGATTGTGTTTTCTAATACATTCGTTGTCGTGAACTCATGCACATCTTTCTTTTGGACTTCATTTTGTGATAACATCCTCTATTCTCTCCTTCATCATCTTATTATTTAGATGAATTAATAAATTTTTCTAATCCCAACTTCGATAATCCGCCTGTTGATTGGTTCAATTATAGCTTCACATCTTCATCTTGTATGTGACATCCCATGTACCCTTCTGAAAAATAAATCTCTTGCGAAACGGTAGAATAAGTGGAAGGGCGAGGAATTTTTTTCACCTATCATGGCGATGAACATGGCTAATACCCTAGGGCTTTCGACATGCTTACCAACAATGAGAGCAGAAATTATCTACGCCACCCCCCCAAAGGGAAGTTTCGCAAGAGGTCTATTCTGTCACTTACCAGATAATCACGATGATGTAACCAGGGCCACCGATAATAGCGATACCCGCTGGATTAACTGCGTTATTTCCCATGAATTCGTCCCCCTTTTCATTAAATTAAGCTGTAACATGATTATAAGCTAGTCTAAACCTGATTACAAGTGGTCAAGATTCAACGCCTATTTTTTTGTATGAATGCCTGTTTTTCCTGAATTAAATTAGCTTAAAAGGGTATCCCTCGGTTTTTGGAGGGATACCCTTTCTCTAGTTATGTTAAGAGTGCTTCGTCGTTCAACACACTGCCACTTCGTTCCTTGAATAACCGCATTAAGTCCTCGACGGTTGCTCGTTCCTTTTCTTCTTTGGACAAATCTACGATGATTTTTCCTTTGTCCAGCATGATGAGGCGGTTCCCGTAGGTCAGGGCGTCTTGCATGTTGTGGGTAATCATGAAGGCGGTGAGGTTTTGCTCGGTGACGATTTTGTCGGTCAACTTCAAAACCTGTTCTGCAGTTTTGGGGTCAAGAGCCGCTGTGTGTTCGTCCAGCAATAGGATTTTTGGCTGGACCAGGGTCGCCATCAATAAGGTAAGGGCTTGCCGTTGTCCCCCTGATAACAGTCCCACCTCTGCTTTTAGCCTTTTTTCAAGCCCTAGTTCCAACTGCTCCAAGTGCTTGGCGAACAGGATTCTATCCGTTCGGGAAATCCCGAATTTCAGTCCCCGTTTTTGACCCCGCTTCAAGGCGACTTTCATGTTTTCCTCGATGGTCATGCGAGTGGCGGTCCCGAGCCTTGGGTCTTGGAATACCCTGCCAAGAAGGCTTGCCCGCTGATGTTCGCTACGGCTAGTGACGTCAATTCCACCGATTTCAATGGCTCCTTCGTCAACGGCGAGCGACCCTGCGATACTGTTCAAAAGCGTGGATTTCCCGGCACCGTTCCCCCCGATGACCGTGATGAAATCCCCCTCGTTGACGATGAGGTCAACACCTTTTAGCACATGGTTCTGGTTGACGGAGCCTTTCCCGAAGGTGAGTTGCAAGTTCGATATTTTTAACATTTCGGCCATCTGCTAAACCCCTCCCTTCGTTAACTTTGAAGCTGATTTGACCGGCTTTTGGATGGATTTATGGAACACTCCCTTGAAGGCCGGGGATGATAGGGCGATGGTCAAGACGATGGCAGACACCAACCTCAAGTCGATAGGGTTCAACCCTAGGTTCAGGACAAGAGCGATAATCATGCGGTAAATCATGGAGCCAAGGCCCACGCACATCAAGCGTTTTGCGATGGACAGGTTGCCAAATAGCACTTCCCCGATAATGACGGAAGCAAGCCCGATAACGATGGCACCGCCGCCCATGGAAATGTCGGCAAAGCCGTTGTCCTGGGCGATGAGTGCCCCTGAAAAAGCAATCAACCCGTTGGAAATCATCAACCCGAATATTTTCATGCCATCGGTGTTGACCCCTTGGGCCCGCACCATTTGCTCGTTGTCGCCGGTTGCCCGAAGCACATAGCCCATTTCCGTATTGAAGAACCAATACAGGATGGCGATGACCAGTGCGACGCAGAGGATTCCCGCAACCATAGGGACCAACTGGTTGGAAACCCCTAAGTTTCGGAAGAAATCAAAGACGGTGTATTCCCCAATAAGAGGGATGTTGGCACGGCCCATGACCCGTAAGTTGATGGAATAAAGCCCCGTCATGGTCAGGATTCCCGAAAGCAGGGCGGGGATTTTGAATTTCGTGTAAAGGATTCCAGTGATAAAGCCTGCCAAGACCCCACCGATGATTCCTGCGAGGGTAGCGGTCAGCGGGGAATGCCCATTTACAATCAACGTAGCGGCAATAGCACCACCCGTAGCAAAGCTCCCTTCCGCTGTTAAATCCGCAATGCCTAAAATCCGGTAAGTGACATAAACACCGATTGCCATCAGTGACCAGAGCAAGCCCTGGGATAGTGCGACGATTAAAATATCCATAGTTGAGCCCCTCCTATTCTAAGTACGGTAACAAGTGTGCCGGGACGTGGATGCCGATGGCCTCCGCTTTGTCCCTGTTGATGAAGGTCTGGTACTCGCGGCCAAATTCCACTGGCATGGTGGCGACATCTTCCCCTTCAAATACTCGGATGGCCATGTCAGCCGCTTGGTTTCCGAGGACGAAGTAGTCGATTCCGATAGTTGCCAGACCTCCTTGGCGCATGGAACTGACGGAGGCGAACATAACTGGCAGTTGCCGTTCCCGGGCGATTTGCCCAACCGTTGCCGCCGCCGATGCCATGGTATTATCCGTTGGGACGAACACTGCGTCCACTTGCATGGCGAGGGTGGTGAAGTTTTGGGCGACGTCGTTGGTGTTGGTGACAGTCATGTGGATCGTTTCAAAGCCAAGGGCTTCGGCGATTCCCTCAACCTGTTGGATTTGGTAAACGGAATTGGGCTCGCTGGAGTTGTAAATGAGCCCTAAAGTCTGCGCATTGGGTGCCAGTTCCCGCAAAAGTTCAAGCTGTTTTTGAAGGGGGGCGAAGTCGCTGGTCCCAGACACGTTCCCGCCTGGGCGTTCGTTGGATTCTACCAACCCCGCATTGACCAGGCTCGTCACGGCTCCCGTCAAAATCGGGATTTCCGTGGTTTCATTAGCGATGGCCTGAGCTGCCCGGGTGGCAATGGCGAACACCAAATCCGATTGGCTGGAAACCAGTTGTTGGCTCATCAGCTGCAAGTTAGACTGATCCCCTTGGGCATTGAAGTAATTGATTTGCACGTTGTAGCCGTCGATGTACCCCAACTCCTCCAAACGGGCGATGAACCCTTCACGGGTGTCGTCAAGGGCTTGGTGCTCCGCCAACTGCAAGATTCCGATGCGTTTCATCCCATCGTTATTCCCACTAGGGCTGGTCGCCACAACCGCCCCGGCAAGGGCCAACACAGAAGCAAATTTAAATAAAGTCTGTTTGAGCATACGCTTTACCCCCTTTTAAGTATTTTTACTATTAAACCATCTCAGGGAGCATTCGTCAATATGGGATTTAGTCGAAAATGCTTTCTTTGCACCACCTTTACAAACGTTCCTCTATTTTTACACGGAATTTAGATATTTTCCGTGATATAATTAAGGATAAGAGAAGGAGCGTGCCGTTTATGAGCCAGTTTCAAGCCAATCGAAGTTTTATGCAGTGCCCGCCTATCAAGAGCCATTCCCGTGAAAGCGACGCACAAAAAGGGATTCCCCACCCACCCCACGAGCACATAAGAACAGGGGATTTTGCCCAACTTCCTCCTTTTGAACATCTGCTAAAACCTATTAATTTTTTGGGAGCGTTAACTAGCAGGCGGAGTGAGCGGGGCTATTCGGGAGACGCCATCAGTCCCGCACAGTTGGCCTTTTTACTTTGGAGCGCCCACTCCATCCAAGACTACCGCGGCAAGGACAACCTCGCGACCTTACGGACGACCCCTAGCGGGGGGGCAAGGCATGCCTTCGAAGTGTACGTCGCCGTGAAAAATGTGGATGGATTAGAACCCGGTTTCTATCACTACCTTCCCACGAAAAACGTCGGGGAGAAAAAAGTGACCATCGAACGGCTATGCCCCTTCGGGGAACACGTGGAAAACCAGTTGACCGATATGCTGGTCCGCCAACGTTGGGCATCCAAAGCCCCAACTCTGTTATTCATCAGCTGCCTCCCTTATCGGGCAGAGTGGCGCTATCAAGAAGCCGCCCATCGCACCATGCTCATCGACCTAGGTCACATCGGACAAAATGTCATGTTGAGTGCCACTGCGTTAGGGTTGGGAAGCTGCCCCATGACAGCATTCAACCAACAGTTATGCGATGATACGTTGGGGTTTGAGCGGGAGAAGGAATATACGGTTTATGTGATTCCTGTTGGGAAGTTACGAAAATAAAAACAGGCGAATTTTTTTCGCCTGTTTTATTGATTCAATTATCCGTTGTAATAACATCTCCATGACGCGGTTGTAAAGATTCAGCAGAATTTGAATAGCTTCCAATTGTAAATAATAATACCCCAATAAAAATAAATTTAATTTTTTTCATCATATTGCCACACTCTCTTTCAGTTGATAGTAATAGATTGCCTTTTTTGAAGCACCTTGACTAGCATAGTAACTTGCCAAGTAAGTATAAATATAAGCCAAATCTTTAGTCAGATTCTTTTCTTCGAAATAAATTAAAACCTTCTTCAGGAATTTATTGTGCATTTTTTTGTCGCCTTCATACAAAGCTATTTCTGCTATAAATGAATCCAAAACCATCTCTTCATGTACAGATAAGATTTGTATTCTTGCTTCTTGAATGTATTGCTTAGCCAATACAAAATTTAAATTTTTCATTTCAGATTGTATTAAATTTGTAAGAATTGCAAATACGTACTTCGGTTTCTCCGCTAGCTGTAAAGACTTGTTGTACCAGTTTGCAGCTTCTTCATACTGATTGGATTGTTTACAAATAAACCCACGGTGTTGATATTCTATCATTTTATATTCTGGCACTAGTTTATCTTCCGAAATTTCTGACATTCTATCAAATAATTCGAAAACCTCATTATAAAGTCCCAAGTGAATATAAATTCCGGATTGAACAATAATTGTTTTCGAGAGAAGTTTAGTATCTTCGATTTTTTCCAACAATTCCAATGTCTGATGAACTTGCAGAAGCCCTTTTCCATATTCTCCTTTTTTTAATAGTAACTGGGACAACTTAAATGAAAAAACTCCACGTAAATTTCTTAATTCATCTAGCTCAAAAAGAAGTTTGCAATATTCCCAACACTTGTCCCACTCCTTCGCAAAATAGCTCACCTCATATCTATACAAGTAGTAATGTTTTCGAATCAACAAATCTTCATTCTCAAAATTTATATCTTCAAATAACATAAAGTCATAAATTTCACTAATTAGTTTGGCTTTATGATACTTCCCAATAGCAGAATAATATGCGGCTCTTAAAAGGTTGAAAAGTAGCTCTTGCCTGAGAGAAATGGCAAATACCTTATCCTCAAAAAATTCAGATAAGTTATCGAGTTCGCCTCTGCTTATTTGTTCATAAATCTGTTCTAATTGTAAATCAAAATTTTTGTTGGGGATATTTTTCGTAAGAAATTCAATCGGGACATTAAAATATTTTGCAATTTCTGTTGCGTTATCGATATTTAAAGAATATCTCCCCTTTTCGATATTGCTCAAATGGCTGACTGATAGATAAATAGCTTGGCTCAGTACTTCTTGAGAAATTCCTTTTCTACGTCGCAAAAAAGCCACTCTTCTCCCTAAGTGTAGTTCCACAGCTCTTCCTCCTCCTAATGTATTTACCCCATACAACAAATTTTGACATAATTCTATTATACACGCACCTCTAATAAAAATTCAAGGAAAATCATGCGAAAAAATATCGCTTACAATAATTTGTTTTAAAAAATGCATGAAAAATTAACTTTTAAGCTCCTATTATTGTAAACCATTTCTAAGAGTGAATTTCCATTTACAACCAATACAGTACTTGCTATACTTACATTGTGGGAGGGGATAAGGCGGAGCGTCAGTATAGCACTCCCATTCTGAGGAGAGTTGCCCTTATATATCGTCACAAAATTTAAAATACCGGGAGGAAAAGAGTATGAACAGAAAAAAACTTTTAGTTTCACTTTTCGCAGTAGCAATTGCTTTATTCGGACAAGGAAATTTGGTTAACGCAGCCGAGACGGAAGAAGTAGGGACCGCAGCTGTTACAGCAGAGGTTTTAGAAACTCCACGAGCTGGTTTAGCACGTAACTGGACAACAATGCGTGTAACTGCAAACGGGGTTAACTTTCGTTCAGCGCCAAATACCACTACTTCTACAATTTTAGGACAAGTACAAGCTGGGAATATCGGGGCACTAATTACTACAAATGGGAATTGGGTTCAGCTTCAGATGTTAAGCGGCCCTAATAATGGACGTAGAGGTTGGGTAAGCCGTGATTTCCTAGCAGCTCACGGAACAATCAATGTTCTTCCTCAATTATAATTAAATGGGATTAGCATTCTGCATCGAGCAGAATGCTTTTACTCTATTTAAAGAACATTGGAGGGATAATTTATGAACATTTTCAAACGCAGTATTATCAGTATTAAACGGAATCCAGGAAAATCATTCCTATTAGTGGCTATGGTTTTTATTCTTGGAAACGTCATAGCAGGAGCATTTTCCATTCGACAATCCATCTTAAATACAGAAAAACGGCTTTGGGAACGCACCCCGCCTGTAGCTACTGTCGATTGGATTGACCACTCGATTTGGGCTACTGCTCCAGAAGCCTTAACGGTTACTAACTTTCAGGATATTTCCAATCTATCCTATGTATCTAATGCGGATTTTAATCTCTACAATAATGGACATCTAATGTCCAAAGACTTAATTCGGTATTTCAATCCCGATTGGGGACTTGAGGATGAGCAAAGCTTATCCGTTATTAATCAAAATATACTTCAAGGTGGAGCAACAGAATACGAGCACTTCCGTGTACGCGGAGTTAATAACTTAGATTTAATGGACATACAGGCAGGCCTTATCCAGCTATCGCAAGGAAGAACGTTTGTAAGCGAAGAAGAAAATGTCGCTATTATCTCCCAAAACTTTGCGAATGCCAACAACTTAGTTCTAGGTTCATCAATGCAATTTGACAGTATTGTTTTTGACACTAGAGGTCTGGGCGCCTTTGATTATGCCTATATGCTAGAAAATCTCATTTTTACTTCCAAAACCGTTGAATTGACAGTTGTAGGTATCTTCGAAAGCATAACTGATGGAGGTCAAAGCCTTAATCCTTGGGAAAGTGGTGAACAAGAAGTCCTCAACCGTATTTATGTTCCCATTAGTTTGATAGAACATTTGCATCCATTCCACATTCAAAATGCCATCTATCTTCATGGGCATCCCCAAGATTTGGTAACAGATTTTACTTCTATCTTCCTCTTGAATGACCCTCGGGACATGCCTTCATTTGCAGAAGCCGCCAATGAAATTTTACCGGAAGGATGGCAAATTGCTTACATTGACAATAACTTTAATCAGCTCATTGCTGCCATGGACAACATGCGATGGATTGCTGATAGCGTATTATTATTTGCCATCGGGGCTACGCTTGTCACCCTCACCCTTCTTATTATCCTTTTCATCAAGGACCGAAAAACTGAAGTAGGGATTTATCTATCCCTTGGGGAAAAAAAGCATAAAATCATCGGTCAAATTCTTTTTGAAATACTTTCTGTGGCTACCTGTGCTCTTTTCCTATCCTTCTTTTCAGGAAACTTAATTGCGAGTCATCTCTCTACTCATCTTCTCCATCAGGATTTGCAACAACAAATAGAGGAAGAACCCATTGTATTCGGTGTTTCTTTTGAATCCCATCTTCCACAGCTTGCCAACTTCGACCCCGGTGAATTATCCATGGAAGATATGATGGAAGCCTTCGATACTTCTCTTACTCCTGAAACCATGCTCCTCTTTTTCTTGGTTGGAACGGGAATTATTCTAAGTGCGACCATAGCGCCCATCCTTTATACGATGAAAATGAATCCCAAAGAAATAATGTTATAGTTCCAAAGGAGCTGGTGCTCAATAAATTTCAAAGTTGAAATTTATTGAGCACCAGCTCTTTTTTGAACATTTTTTTGCAGTTTTTGCCCATTTCCATTTTTTTTGAGGCATGATTAAAAGAGGGTATCGAATTACCCTCAAAAAAATTAGAAACTCCTAGGCTACGCTACTTTGGAGGCCGACAGCGGGTGGAGGTGGAGGGCCAACTTTTGACCCTGAATTCGGTTGCAGAGCTTTCGGATATTAAATACCAGGGGAAAGAATTAGGAATTCCGTCTTCACGTTGTGGATTCCACGCATCAGGAACTGGGTGAACCCTTGATTGTTTTGGATGGAACTGAATGCACCCTCCACCTGGATGGAGCGGATCATTCTTAGGAGCGTTCCAATTTCGCCTGTTATATTTCTTTCGGAATCGTCCCTTATCCTAACCATTTTCTTTGAAACTTCCGTTCCCTTTTCTTTTGCTCGTAATTAGTGGGCTTGATGTGGGACGTGTACCCAACCTCCTGGAGAAAAACATAATTTTCCTCGCTTTCATATCCGGCATCCGCGACGATGTTGGAGATTCGCCTCTGGAAATTCCCCTCTCTCTTTTTATCCTAGAAACAAAATCCGACATATTCTTATTATACAGGCATTAGCGGCAAAAATTCAAGAATAACCACCTCTTAATAAAACACTTACAATATTTGTCTTATAAGCTATCTAAAAATAAGTTTTTCCAACCCATTTATTGCAAACCCTTTCTTGGGTTGGATTTTCATTTACAACAAATAGAGTACTTGCTATACTTACATTGTGGCAGGGGATAAGGCGGAGCGTCAGTATAGCACTCTCATTCTGAGGAGAGTTGCCCTTATATATCGTTACATAATTTAAAATACCGGGAGGAAAAGAGTATGAACAGAAAAAAACTTTTAGCTTCACCTCTCGCAGTAGCAGTTGCCTTGTTCGGGCAAGGAAATTTAATTAATGCAGCAGAGGTGGAAGCACCAGACACTGCAGCTGTTACAGAAGAAGTAGTAGAGTCGCCACGTTCTGGGTTAACACGGAATTGGGTTTCAATGCGTATAACCGCAAACAATGTTCATTTACGCTCAACTGCTGGTGGAACAAGTTTAGGATTAGTACAAAGTGGTAACATTGGGGCTGTTGTAGGGGGAGATGGAAACGCAAATTGTGTTCAACTTCAAATGATTAGCGGTCCTAATGTTGGACGGACCGGATGGGTAAATCGCAAGCGTCAAATAACAACACGAATAGAATCCAGCTTTCAGTCACGGTATAATTAGGGTACCAAGACAGGAGGCTGATTTTTATGATCAAAGACA
>WRGF01000149.1 GCA_009787345.1 Turicibacter sp. | reverse complement strand
GCGCAGGTAATCGACGCCGTTGTTTTTAATTTTCTCGATATGCATAATTCCCGTTCCAATCCTATGTTGATATATGTATATTAATTATATCAAATAACGAAACGGGTTTCAACCCCTAAAACCCTTGATATCAGATGTTTTTCGACAGAGTTTTTTCGGAGCCGGGTGTAAAACTCGGGCGGATATCCAATAAATCCGTAATGGAATTTCGGGAACGGGCAATGGAGCATTCCTGAAAGATTCCCCCGATTTGATATAAGAACATAACGGAAATGGCTTCAATCGGCTGCTGGATGGCAAATGCCCCAACCGTTGCTATCAACATTAAAAGGTTCTCATCAAAGATGGCTTTATTTTTAAGGTTATGCCCCACTTCAAGGATAACCCCCAGGTCATGAGCAAATAGGATAGCCCCCATAATGCGAGGCTGGCCGGTGAATGGGGCATCGCCAAGGCAACGAAGAAAAATAGCATCCCACCCAAAAGGGATTTTTGCTCCTTTAAAAATTTTGCGATCATAAAACTTCCTCCCACTGGTCGTTTTTTCCCGCAAAAAAATTTTACCTGCGGGAAGCGGCACGTGTGCTTTGGCAAACACCGCGTTACTGTCCCACAAATAAACCTTGAAAGTCTATCTGCTGCCATTCGACGAACGGCCCGGCTGCACAAGCTTCCTTGCCGCCTGCTCAGATTCATGGGTATCTCTATTAACTCGCTTTGCTCGGATGGGCGAGAAAAGACCGCAAAGTCGAGTGAATTGGAGTTATTAGAGGTACCCTCTTATTAAATTATAGGATAAAGCCGGTTTTTTGGTTACAAGGCGTTAGCCCACCTTGAAATTTTCCAATACTTTGAGAATCCCGTTGTCGTTGTTGCTATCGGTAATGAAGTCAGCCCGTTCCTTTAGTTCCGGTACCGCATTGCCCATTGCTACTCCAAGACCGGCAAATTCAATCATTTGTAGGTCGTTGTAACCGTCACCGAAGGCGATGACTTCCGATGGCTTGATGCCTAAATGCCCACAGAGTTTTTTTAGGGAATGGGCTTTGTTGACAGACTGGGGCATGATTTCCAAGAAGAATGGCAGGGAGCGGGTAATGCTGAAGCGCCCACCTAATTTTTCTTTGAATTTTTGTTCCACCCCGACTAGTTTGGATGGTTCGCCGGTACACATGATTTTCACGGTGTTGAAGTCCACTGCTTCTTTAAAATCAGGCACCCGCTTGATGGAAACACCGTTGATGAATTCTTCTTCTCGGATGTATTCGTCGTCATCCATGGTCACGATGCCATTTTCTTCATAAGCCATGATGTTGACCCCAGTTTCACGGGACAGGTCAAACAGTTCATGGGCGATTTCAGGGGTGAGGGAACGCTCATACAACTTCTCGCCATTTTTCAGGTCGATGATGCGGCTGCCGTTATAAGAGAGTTTATAGCTTTCGAATTCAGCCAGCCGAAGTTCGCGGGCAGCTTTTTCCATCCCGAAAGTGGGAGCCCGGAAGCGAGCACCACTTTGATGCCCCGTTCCTGGGCTTTGATCAGGGCTGCTTTGGTTTCGGATAGGATTTCGTTTTCTGAGGACATGAGGGTGCCGTCCAAATCCAGGACGATCATTTTATACATGACGGGCCTCCTCAGGGTAATCCGTGATGATGGCTTCGACGCCCAAGGCTTTTAATTTGGCGATTTCCGCCATGTCATTAGCGGTCCACACGCGGATTTTATCATAAAGCCCTTGCCAGTGATGGGGATATTTTAGCACTAAATCCTTATCCACATGAAGGCTTTCCAGGTTGAATTCTTCCATATAATCTTTTGGCTGGGTAATCAGGCCGAACAGTAACCAGGCGATTTGAGCATTTGGGTCCATTCGTTTGATGCGGCGGATGGTAGGCAAGTTAAAGGATGAGTAAACCACTTTCCGGGTTTCACCTTTCATTGCCTGAAGCACCTTTTCCTCGATGCCATCATATGCAACTTCGGTGGTTTTCAATTCGATATTAAGCTCCGTATCCCGGCCTTTGAGGAGTTCCAAAACTTCCCCGAGCGTGGGCACGCTGGCATCCATTTCCTTGATTTGGGCCAATGTCAGGTCTTTTATGCCTCCTTTTCCTTGGGTGGTGCGGTCCATGGTTTCGTCGTGGATGACGATCAGTTCCCCATCAAGGCTTAGGTGGATATCAAGCTCTAATCCCACCGCACCTGCTAAAAGCGCCGCTTCGAAACTTTGAAGGGTATTTTCAGGGTGGGTTCCCTTACTGCCCCGGTGTCCATAAATTTTGCTCATCGTTAGTTTCTCTCCTTTTCTTGGCGTCCATAAGCTACATAAAGTACAACGGCACCTACTAGCATCATCAGTACGGCATAGACGAAAGTCAATGCGGTGCTGTCACCCGCCCGGCCATCTGTGGTCAGGTTTCGGATTTGTACCCCCAAAGGCATTGCCAGGGGGTGGAATAAAAACACAGACATATCGAACTCAGTCAACAAGCTGTTGAAATTCAAAGCCAGGATTGCCATCAGGGAAGGCATGATGGTTGGCATGACAATTTTAATAAAGGTGTAAAATGGCTTGGCACCTAAATTTTTAGCAGCTTCTTCAAGTCCGTTATCAATCCCGAAAAAGGCAGCACGAAGCATCCGTAAGGTGAAGGGGATTGAGATGATGACATACCCCAATACCATAATCCACATGGTTCCGGTCAAAGCCACGTTGCCCATAAACCATTGGGGGCGGTTAAAAGTAGTTACCAATCCCAGGGCAATCAAGACCGTAGGAACCAGCCAGGGGATCATGAAAGCATATTCAATCAGCGTACAGAACTTCCCTTTATGCTTGGCAATCATGCGGCATACCAATAACATCAAGGCACCTACCAAAGCAGAAGCCAAAACCGCATAAAGGGCACTGGTCAGGAGTGGCCCATAAGCTGTTGCCGTTGAGAAGACCACACGGTAATTATCCAAGGTAAAAGTAGACCAGCTCAGTTCCCGGCGGGCGATAGCCGATGGCTCTGAGAAAGAGAACAAGACGATCACCACTACTGGGGCCACGTAAATAAAGAATAATACATAGGCGTAAAGATGGGCAAGCACATTTAAAACCGGGTTTTTAATGGGCTGCTTTACCAGCGTGGACTTTACTTTAGACACGCTTAGATAATGTCCCCGCTTCTCAAGCCATGACAATAACCCAATCAGGATAAAGGACGCAAGGCCTAAAAATAGGGCCAGGAGGGCAGCCAGGTCACGGGAACCCGCCATGTTGGCAAAGGATAAAATCATAGGATTGATGGTCTGAAAATCATTCCCCCCTACCAAGAGCGGGGCGGCAATGGCACTCAACCCGCCAAGGAAAGTGAATACGGTAACCACTGTCAGGGCAGGCGTTAAAACCGGGAGCACGACTTTCCTTAAGATGGTGAACTGGGAAGCCCCCATGTTGCGGGCCGCTTCGATGGTTTGGTAATCCACTGCCCTTAGGGCATTTCGGATAAAAATCAAATGGGTGCCGGTAGCGGCGAAGGTCATGACGAATAAGACCGCCCAAAATCCTTCAAACCATCCCGTATTGAAGTTAGGGAATATGCTGACCAAGAAGTTAGTGATGAAGCCATTGGGCTCATAAAGGAAACGGTATCCCGAAACTAAGATAATCCCGCCGTAAAGCAAGGTAGTCATATACCCCATACGCAAGATTTTTGCACCCCCGATTTTAAAGTATTCGGTAATGAGTACAAGGCTTACCCCAACAAATCCTACGGTCAGGGATAAAATAGGTGCCAGGATAAAACTGTTGCGAAGGGCAGCCACCGCACGGGCCGACCCGAAGAGGCGGGTAAAGGCTGTGAGGGTGAACTCCCCATTTTGCCAAAACACGCTGGTAATGGTATTCACATTGGGGATGACCAGTAAAAATACAATAAACCAAATAAGGCCTGTAAAAATCAAACCTTTTACGAGGCTTGCCTGCCAATTAATGCCTTTAAGGCTGATAGGTGCTTTCACCATGAATTTTGAATTTTTCTTAACGGATATCATTTTCTCACCTCGTTAGTACATCATAATGTTCTTCGGGTCAAAGCTTACGTTGACAATTTGCCCGATGTCGTAAATATCCGTACCGCTGTTTTTCTCGATGACTTTGAAAATGGAACCGTCTGCTTCTAGTGTGTACTTAATGTAGAGGCCATTGTACTCGGAAGAAACTACCGTGGCAGGACCGAAGTCGATATGGTATGGTTTTTTAGCATTCACATATAAGCGTTCCAAACGGATGTAGCAAGCCTTGCCCGTTTCAATCCCGGCCCGTTTCAAAAAGGCATCATCCAACTTGTTGATATCCCCGATAAAGTTGCAGACAAACTCGGTTTGGGAATGGTTGTAAATCTCATCCGGGCGGCCAATCTGCTCAATTTGCCCTTTGTTGAAAACGGCAATCCGGTCGGATAACGTCAGGGCTTCCTCTTGGTCATGGGTCACGTAAATGGTAGTAATCCCAAACTTGCGCTGAAGTTCCTTAAGTTCGTTTCGCAATTGTACCCTAAGCTTAGCATCCAGGTTTGACAGGGGTTCATCCAGGCAAATGATAGACGGGGAAGTTACCAGTGCCCTGGCAATGGCCACACGCTGCTGTTGCCCGCCTGACAATTCGTTGACCTTTTTTTGCATCTGTTCTTCTGATAGGTCTACTTTACGGCCGATTTCCATCACCCTTTCCTTGATTTCCTCTTTGGACACTTTTTTGACCTTGAGGCCGAAGGCAATGTTCTCAAAGACGGTCATGGTCGGGAACAGGGCATAGTTTTGAAACACCATCCCAATGTTTCGCTTTTCAACTTCCAAATGGGTAATGTCCTCCTCCGCCACACTGACTGTCCCGCTAGTTGGGGTAATAAAGCCGGTGATGCTGCGAAGGGTGGTGGTTTTCCCACAGCCTGATGGTCCCAGCAAGGTAAAGAATTCCCCTTTTTTCACGTTCATATCGATGCCTTTTAAAGCCAGGAATTCTCCAAACTCCACTTTTACATTATCCAGTCTAATCATAACTTCATCTCCCATTAAAAAAATAGGGGGATAACGGCGTGCCCCTTTGGCAACAGGGTTATTCCCCCGCCTATGCCATGGACACGCCATTGCTTCCCCAAATTTCTTCGATTTATTATTGCAAGTAGTTTAAGTAAATACGCTCAATCCACGCACCCATGTTATCAGCTACGACCTCCCAGTTGATTTCTTGTGCAGGGATTTCAGAAATGGCAATGGTTTCAGCACTAAGTCCGTCTAAAGCATTAGGATTTGCAGGCAGATA
Source organism: Turicibacter sp. (assembly GCA_009787345.1). GTDB lineage: Bacteria > Bacillota_I > Bacilli_A > MOL361 > Turicibacteraceae > WRGF01. The sequence goes on along the minus strand of WRGF01000149.1, from coordinate 8,879 downwards.
ATCAAAGGCTTGACCGAATGCATTGATGACTTCCGCGCTTCCGAACCAGTCCATGAAACGCTGTGCTCCCTCTGGGTTGTTGGCACCGTTGATCAGGGCAACGCCTTCAACGGAGAACGGGATCCCGATTTCAGGAACGACGATACCAGCGGTCATGTCAAATGATTCTTCACGGGGAGCAATACCCATGTGCCAGATTTGGCCAAGCACCACGTCAGATGCCGGATTTACAATTTCAGCGAAAATATCTTGGTCGGTCGGGACACCGTTAGCGAACATCGCTGCAATATTAGCCCATCCTTCTTCAGATAATCCCATGTCGCCATCCGCATCCAAGAATCGGTTGAAGATCCCGCTTAACACCATTTGAACAGTAGAACCTGTCAAAGCATTTGGCAACGCATAACGGCCATGGAATTCCGGGTTATTCCATAATTCCAACCAGTCGGTTGGTGCATCCGAGGCATCTAATTGGCCAGCATCGAACGCCAGCAAGTTTCCTACAAGGGCAACCGCATGGAAATAGCCATTGGCGTCATTCAAGCCTGCCGGGATTTCATCTGCCCACGCAAGGACATAAGGGACAATTGCCCCTTCGCGGATCAAGTCAGCCCATAATAATTGGTTCAGGCCGAATACTACGTCTGCCATTGGGTTTCCTTGTTCGGCAAGGATGCGGTTAGCGATAGCAACCCCGCCCCCATCAACCAACTGCAGGTCAATGCCGATTTCGCGGGCATGCTCTTGGATCCATTCACCGCGCCCATCGGATAATGCATTGGAATAAAGGACGACCACTTCTAAATCTGAATCTGTATTTGTATCGTTAGGCGCTTCGGCAACAGGGCTTTCAGCAGGTGCCGCTGTTTCTTGGACGTCTGCTTCAGCATCTTGCCCACAAGCCGCAAGACCAAGGGCCAAAGCCCCGAATGATAGTGCCTTGATAAGTTTTTTCATTGATAATTCCTCCCAATATTTGGTTTCAAGTGATTACTCTTATATTTTAGCACGACTTATGGGCACGTTTGTTAAGCCCACGTTAAGATTATGTTAAGATTTGGTTAATTTATAACGAAATTCATTTATTTTCCATCAATATTTGGGTATATATCCAGAATAGCTGGGCATTCTATTCTTGTGGCAGACGGATTTGCCAGATTGCTTATGGGGTTCGGGATTTTCACCCCGTATCCATTGTGCTCGATGTAGCCACTTTGGGTATTCGGACTTCATTTCAACCTAACTTGTCCTGTGAAAATCTGCTCACAACCGCTCACTTGCTTTGAATGGCTTATTATTAAGTACGGCTTCTGCCGAAGTGTTCAAGGCAGGCGGAGTGCAAAGGAAGCATCCCTCATTCGGGTGCTTTTTTTTTGTGCGTTCCAAGGGCAGACAAAAAAGGAGAACTAACGCTAAAACGTCAACTCTCCTTCTCCTTCGAGCGCAGCAACCCTATAGGAATTTATTGAGCATCCCCATTACTTCAGAAAGGTCGAGGGGCTTGCCAATATGTCCATCCATTCCCGCTTCGAGGCAAAGTTCAATGTCCTCGGCAAACACATCAGCCGTCATGGCGACAATGGGAAGTTGGCGGGCCGTTGGGGATAGCTGGCTTCGAATCTCTGCCGTTGCCTTGAAGCCGTCCATTATTGGCATGTGGATATCCATTAGCACCAAATCAAAGGCATCAGGGCTTGCCAACACTTTTTTCACTGCTTCGGCCCCGTCATGGGCAAATTCAAGGATTGCCCCGCTTTCGCTTAACAAATGGGCGATGATTTCCCGGTTGATTTCAATGTCCTCGGCTATGAGGATTTTTTTACCGGGGAACTTGGTCTGGCAGACTAGCGACTTATTTTCATCCAAAATAGGCAAGCCTTCGCTTCCTGCTTGAAGCTCAACGGTGATTTCAAAGCAAGAACCAACGCCTTCTTTTGACGCCACGGTGATGGCTCCGCCCATGAGGGTGATGAGCCGCTTGGAAATAGCCAGGCCTAGCCCAGTTCCGCCATACTTGCGGCTTGAACTGCTATCCGCCTGCTCAAACATCATGAACAAACCGGCCTGCGCCTCCTCAGAAATGCCGATGCCATTATCTTTAACCAAAACGCTAAGGCAACATTTATCCCCACTGCTCCCTAACAGACGGGCTTCCATCGAAATTTCCCCGCCAACAGGGGTGTAGGTCGAGGCATTGGATAATAAAGGGTACCTCTAATAACTCCAATTCACTCATATGAGCGGTCTTTTTCCGCCCATCCTAATAGCCCACCAAAGGAGGATACCTTCCTCCGGAAGGGCGGAGACCCTGCCAGTAAAAATACCATGAAGCTCCACTTCACTGTAATGCTCTTAATATTTATTGCGCCGAGGAGCGCAAGGTCGTGAGCACCGTAGAAGCATTTTCACTTCCTCTGCCTGACGAAAAAATCCTCGCTAATGCGGGCAAGGCTCTTACGGTTTTCTTGTTCTGAGGAACGAAGTGAGTACCGTAGAAACAAAGCTAGTTTTTAGAGGCACCCATAAAATGAATCGCCGATAAATACAAGTCAAAATGTCAAAACAAAAGGTTTTTTTGTGATTTTCCCCCATATTTCCGCCTAATCTTAAAATAATTAAAAACAGGAATCAACGGGCTGGCGAAAACGCCATTCCCTGCTTCCTGTTTTAGGACACCTCTATTGCATTATTCTTCAGATTCATGTTCCAATAACTGTCCAATCTTTGACATCTCCTCGACTCCAGCCGTATTAATGGCAATCAACAGCTCCAAATCAGCCTCTGGATGAAAAATTTTCACCACTTCCCGGTGGAGATAATCGATGGCCCGGTAAAGCTTCAAAAACGCCTCGCTTACTTGTTGGTAAACCACTTCCCCCGACTTCCCGGCGGCATCGTACCTTTTCAAAAACAGCTTGGAACCATCGAGCACATAAGTCATATCGGCAATGTTTTCAAAGAGGCACTTTGCCAAGTTTTCTTTAAATAATAGCATGAACTCCCCATGGAGATTGTCCTCATGGCAGGACTCGCACACGCTGACCCTCGCCTCGCTAGCAGCTTCCCCGCATTTCAAGCATTTTTTCATGTCACTTCTCCCCCTCATTCACCTTGCCAAAAGCAACTTGCAACAAAAAATCGTCTATTTAAAATTTTATGTGGCAATATCCCTAATTATAACTTCCACGCCATCCATTGCATAAAATCCACTATTATTGCCAAAATATGACTATCTGTGGAGAAAAGGAGTGATTCATTTGGAGAAATTTAAGATTAGCGATAGCACCATTGAGGACAGCCACATCAGCGTGGTGGAAAATTCCATAGGGATTGGCATCTTGGCAGTCATTGCCGGCATAGCCCTTGGCTTGCTCCTTTATAAAAAATTCACTAGGGATGAAACCCTGGGAATTTATAGCGGGCCGAAAACCTATGACCCCGAAGATGAAATGGATTACATCGAAATTGACCGCCGTTTGTCCGAAAGCATTTAAGCACTTGCCATTGGCATTTAAAAGGTAAACCCTTTGCCCCCTGGACTGCTTTTTCGTTATAATGAAAAGGTCTACTAGAACTGGGAGGCCTTTTACCATGGATTTAGAAGCGTATGAAATAAAGGGTACCTCTAATACACAAAAAAGAAGGAAAAGCCTTCAACAGGATTTTCCCTCTTTCGCATGGCTTAAAATACAGCTAGGCACTTCTCATAGTAGTATTGCCGGGCTTCAAGTCCGCGGTACCCACCATTCACCCTTAAGGTTACTTGATCAACGGTTGGGTTCGTGTCACACAAGGCATTCATGTTATTCAGCTTCCACCAAAAACCGGCACTCGTCCATGGATAGGCGACAGCCACATAATCCACCCCGATGGATAATACCATAGGGTCGTTGCGGTCATCAGCCAGCCTTTGATAATTATAACGGCCGGTCAATTGCAGATAACCGCCACCTTTGTACTTAGGCCCGTCACCCAGTTGGGTATTGCCGAGGTCTTTTCGGTATTCATAATCGGTTCCAGATGCAATCTCTTTCGTATAACGCCCACAAACCGATTCATGGCTGCATTGGCTGATAAAATGGCAGATGCGGCTTTTGGTGGTGATGTTGTAAGCGATCAAGCAGCGGTTAAGGTCATCCACGCCCCCTTGGGTCACAGTCGTCCAGCCAATAGCCCGGAGTTGTTCGCTGGTCACAAGGGTTCCTTCAATTTTACCTTCTTCATTGCGTGTTACCGGGGCTTCCCCAATAATCAAAGTTTGTCCCACAGAAATGACATTGACATTGGCATTGGCGATGTTATTGCGCGCTTGAAGTTGGGCCACCGTCGTCCCATATTTAGCGGCAATGGCACTTAGGGTATCCCCTGCTTTCACTACATAAACCGTCTGAGACGGGGCTGAAGGGGCTGGGGTTGATTTGGGTGTTGCAACTGTTGTCGGTGTTGGGGTTTCTACAGGTGCCGGGGTGGCTTTTGGAGTGGCAACTGGTGTTGGCGTTTTTGGCGTTGCAACTGGCGCCGCTGCAGTTGCTGTTTTCACTGTCAAGACTTGACCTGCATAAATGACATTCGGATTGCTGATTTTATTTAGTGTCTGCAACTCTGATACAGTCATCCCATATTTAGCGGCAATGGCACTTAGTGTGTCGCCTGATTTTACGGTATATGTTGCCGCCGTGGCTACGGTGGCTGGAGTTGGTTTGGGTGTTGGTGTTGGCGTCGCTTTGGCGGCTACTGTTTTTACCGTCAAAACTTGCCCTGCGTAGATGACATTGGGGTTGCTGATTTTGTTCAGCGTTTGCAGGTCTGCCACTGTCATCCCATATTTGGCTGCGATTGCCCCTAAGGTATCACCTGCTTTTACTGTGTGCGTTGCTTCGACGGTCAATTCGTCGATTGTCAGGACTTGCCCCACCTGGATTTGGTTGGGGTTGCTGATTTTGTTCAAGGCTTGAAGCCTCTCGACTGTCGTTCCATATTGTTTGGCGATTGCGCTCAGGGTATCGCCCGCTTTGACCGTGTATTTGGTGGCCATGCTTTTTTCTCCTCTATTATTTGAATGTTAATTAGGGAATACTTTCCCTGTTATATAGTATTCGTGGAGCCCCTTTTTCGAATGTGCAGTCGACTTATAGATGCGTAAAATGAGTTGGCTTTTTAGGCCAACCCAACTTATTAGCTATGCTTTGCTTCATGGAACCTTCTTTCAACTTCTGGCCAGTTTATAATTTGCCAAATGTTGTTCAGGTATTCCCCCCGCCGGTTTTGATGAAGGAGGTAATAGGCGTGTTCCCAGACATCAAGGCCTAAAATCGGGGTATATCCCTGCATCAGAGGGCTATCCTGGTTAGGGGTACTCATGACCTCAAGACCACCATGCCCATTGACCACAAGCCAGGCCCAACCTGAACCAAATTGGGACAGGCCGGCTGCATTGATTTTTTCAATGAGGGTATCCAGGCTCCCAAATGTTTCATTGATCACCTTTAAAAATTCTGGGCTTGGCTTGGTTCCCCCTGGAGTAAGTATCGTCCAAAACAAGTCATGGTTGGCAACATTCCCACCTTGGTTGATGACCCCTTGGCGGATGGAATTCGGGAAATTTCCAATGTTTTTAAGGACTTCCTCAAGGCTTTTCCCCTGGAAATAGGATTCATACCCAACAATCAGATGGTTCAAATTAGTAACAGCTGCCCCTTGGTGTTCATTATAATGCAGCTCCATGGTTTTCGCATCAATTACAGGCTCCAAAGCATCGAAGGCGTAAGGCAGCGGGATCTGGGAGAACTGGACTGTTTGAACTTGATTTTCGGCTGTTAGCGTCGACGGCCGCTGCCCTGAAATGAATCCAACGGTCAACAGCATCATGCTCATAATAAATAAGAATTTTTTCATGTGTTTTTCCTCCAATGGTTTCGTGCATTAACTCTGTTATGGACAGCCAGGGGAAATTTATTCAAAGAACATTTCAAAAAAGGGAAATATCCGATATAATAAGACAAAAAGACAACCGCCAATCCAATGGGAAATGAAGGATTTTTCCACTAGCGTGGTTCAAACGCTTGGCTTTTCCATGAAAAAAATCCGCCTATACAAAGCGACCCATGCAAGCGGACATAAGGACAAAAAATAAAAACTAAGTCATTCCCAGTATCCACAAAAAAAGCCCTGAAAACATCCAGAGCTTGCCAATCACAGGCGAAACCCGCCCACAAAATAATAAGGCACCTTTACGAAATTGTTCCGAACAGCGATTTCCCTCCCGCAAGCGTCGTAGTTGAAATGGTGCGTGTAAGTATTTAGCATCTCGAAGGCAGCTGCCGAGAGAACCACCTGTGCCAGTTCGTAGTAGTCCTTGGCGGGGATGAACTTCAGTTCCTTGTACTGCCGCATAAAATCGCTGATGTCGATGGTTTTCAAGGCACAACGGGCTTGTTCCAGGGTCATGTAATTTAGGGCATCCATGATGGCGGCTGTTGCTTGGTTTACCCAGGTGAGGTCATCATAAGGTGAGAGTTGAAAGGGGCAGTCGGTTTCTAAAATGATGTAGCCGTCTTGTTCACCAGTTTCTTCATTCCCTGTAATGGCGTTTAGTTTTTGCTTCAGGTCATCGCAAGGCAGTTCCAGCCACTGCCACTTTTTCGGCTGTTTGGCGGGTGCCACTTTCACTTTGAACATTCCCATGCCTCCTTCCCCGCTTCCGTCTGGAAGCCGGCTTTAGTCATTCTATCCGCCATAAACCCCCGCATTATTTGAACTTACTAACCAGGCTATGCAGGTTCCACCAGTCAATATTCCCAAGCATTTCGTTTTGTGGGAGTATTCCAAATATGCGTTCAAACAGCCAGAGTTAAAAGACCCCATGGCTCTTCCTTCAAACTGTTTCCCCGTCTGTTTATGACTTTCTAACACTTTTACCCATACCTATATTATTGTTATCCCTGCCATTTTTATATCGAAAACGAGCATGTATTTTGGAATAAAGCGAAAAATTTCATTTGCTCTGTCACATCTCAGCGGTTTCATAGGCACTCGTTTCTCGATTCTTTTCAAAGGTTAAAAAGTACCTATATTTGTATCGGAGCGTGATGATCATGGGACTGGATTTAACTTTGACGTTCAATTATGAACCCATAATATTAATAGCTAAACTAGCCCCCATCGCCAGAAAAAGTCCGGTGATGGGGGCTTGCGGTTTAAGTGGATTACACGTCGAGGGGACAACTTTAACCCGGTTAACAAGAGAAAATTTCAATTAAAGAATCACACATAGGGGGATAAGGAAATTCATCTCATCTGGGGGATGGACAAAGCCCGCTGCATACAGGAAATGTGTTGGCAGGTCTTTGTGAATTAAGTATAACAAAGTTTTCTGCCAGTTTCAACAAATTTTGGCAATTATCGTTCGACAAACGGGAACGCAAAATCCCCACGGGCAGACCTATGCCCATGGGGGTTTTGCGGTTGTTGTTGCATGTTCTGGAAGCTGTTTGAAACTAGTACCCAGCCGTTATTATATCAGAAACCGTTATCAGGGAACATCCCAAAGGGTTCGAATAATTCCGACAGGTTGTGGTCTATTTTGACTGTTGCCGTCATATAATTCACTATAAGTCCCAGTCAACCCTTTTTGGTTTTCGGGATTTACCTCCGACTATTCAGTTCATTTCACCTTACCGCCACGGGCCTCTCATCCCTGTGGTGGTTTTTTTTAGTTAATTTTCAAAACAAAGGCATTCGCCTGTTCACATTTTAGCCAATTTCATAAGATACATTAGGAAGTGAAACAAAAGCTTCCAACCACACAGCAGACCACAAACCCACACACTCCACAGCCAGAAGCCATTAACAGCAGCATCGCAGACACTCACGACAACGCCAACATCACATAACGAAGCCCAAATTTAGCAACAGAGTCCATAACAATCCCAGCCTAGAGCAGAAATCCTCACAGCCACCAACCCCTTACAACGCATCTCACGAAGCAATCGACGCAACAACTAAACCCCCTCCAACCTCCACAGCACCCTTGTAGCCCAATCACACAACCATTCCAACCTTTCCTCCAACACGACAACAACTTATTTTTCATAGCTCACTTAACATATCAGTTGCCCCCGCTTTTTCGGGGTTTTTTTGAGTTCATCACTTTTCTTCAATTTGACGTTTTTATGGAGCTTTTCAAGTCAATGAAAGGATTATCCGTGAAACTTATAACAAAATACGGATAAGGTTATGACGAGAAGTAAAACTCAGAAAAATGCGACTTTTTTATTTAACATTCCCAATTCGGAACACACTATGTTCCGATTTGGAGGGAACCCATTAGTTGGAAATAATTAGGGCTTCCTAATTTGGGCGCTTTTTTAATCCTCAACTTCAACCAATACGGTTTTAGTGCTGAACCCTCCATTTGTTTGAAGCTTCCTTAGCCGTGCCCCTTCAATATTCTGGAGCGATATATCAGCATCTTCCGCTAAGGCATAGATTAATTCCAACAGGTCAGCCAGTCCGCCGTTTTTTCTTCTTTCGTGGAAGCTCCTAAAAATTCAAGCCCTTCTTCACTAAGCTTTTCGACCGCCATTTTTTTGAAGGCTTCTTTATCTACTGTTTTCACCGTGTATACCTTCCCCGATGCTTCGATAATTTGGGGAATATTATCCCTTACTAGTTTATTGTAAACTGGCATTCTCTTCACTCCATTTTATATGTGAATATTTCGTTAGTTCAATTCCTAGGATTTGAATTTTGTACACGTCATGTACAAAATTGGACAACACAACGTAAGCGTCAAATAACAACACGGCTTTAACCCGTCCCGGTTCCCATGGTATAATTGCCGTATCAAAGTTTATGTAACGCAAAAAGCCCCGGTCGGG
>WRGF01000148.1 GCA_009787345.1 Turicibacter sp. | reverse complement strand
CTTTGATCATAAAAATCAGCCTCCTGTCTTGGTACCCTAATTATACCGTGACTGAAAGCTGGATTCTATTCGTGTTGTTATTTGACGCTTACTTTTTTTGTACACTTTCAATATCTGATTTTGATGATGGCTTCTACGGAACCATTTCAAAAAAGGGATGGTTGTCAGCCTATAAAAAAAGCATTCGCCGGGGCGAATGCTTTTTTTATATTTAAACAGATACAGAAGCTGATTTAGCTGTTTCCGCTAAAGCTGCGAAAGCGGCTGCGTCAGATACTGCTAATTCTGCTAACATTTTACGGTTAACGTCCACACCTGCAACTTTTAATCCGTGCATTAACTTGCTGTAAGATAATCCATTGATACGAGCTGCTGCGTTGATACGTGTAATCCATAATTTACGGAAATCACGTTTTTTCTGACGACGGTCACGGTAAGCATATTGCAATGACTTCATAACCTGCTCGTTAGCAGTTTTGTATAATGTATGTTTAGAACCAAAGTAACCTTTAGCTAATTTTAAGACGCGTTTGCGACGTTTGCGTGATACGATTCCACCTTTTACACGTGGCATGATGAATTCCTCCTTCTTTGATGCGAAAATTTAGTGGGCGTCGGAGCGGTAGGGGAAACCCCCATCCGGCAACTTGCCAGTTTTTTCAAAAAATTATACAGCGTATAACATGTGCTTAACGCGTTTCATATCGCTTGCGGATACTGTTCCTGATTTAGCCAGGTGGCGTTTTTGCTTCGTTGTTTTGTTGTGTGCTAAGTGAGATGTGTAAGCATGCCCACGCTTTAACTTTCCAGACCCTGTACGTTTAACGCGCTTTGCTGCCCCACGGTGTGTTTTCATTTTTGGCATAATGGTTCTCCTCCTTGTGTGTCCAATCCGGCCTTCAGGCTACCCGCCCAAATCGGGCGGCTGTCAGCCGGTTATTTGGTTGATTTCTTCGGTGCTAAAACGAGAAACATTGAACGGCCGTCTAGTTTAGGGTTGGATTCCAAGTCGGCGATTTCCTCACACTCTTTGGCGAAACGCAACAAGACATTGCGCCCGAACTCAGTGTGGGTAATTTGCCGTCCTTTGAACCGGACGCTGACTTTGACTTTGTCGCCTTTGACCAAAAACTTTTGGGCGTTTTTCAACTTCGTGTTGAAGTCGTGGTCTTCAATGCTCGGGCTTAAACGAACTTCTTTGACACTGACAACCGTTTGGTTTTTCCTCGCATCGCGAGCGTGCCGCTGTTGTTCGTAACGGTATTTACCGTAATCCATGATGCGGCAGACAACCGGCTTCGCCTGTGGCGCCACACAAACCAAATCGAGGTTTTGGTCCTGTGCCATGCGCAACGCGTCACGGCGCTGCATAACCCCAAGCTGTTCGCGGTTTGGTCCGATGACCATCATTTCTTTTGCACGGATATCTTCATTAATGAAGCTCTCGTTTCGATTATTGCTCTTATGGTTAATAATGAGCACCTCCATTTTTCTAGAACATTCATGGAAAAAAAGAACGCGGACCTCAAAGGAGCCCGCGTTTTAAAATCACAATAAAAGTTGCTTGTGACAATAAAACCTATCGACTCCAAGTCAATCAGGTGAGAAGCATGACTTCTTCTTTCCACATGATATTCACATTGATAGATTATACCAGTATAGAAGGGAAATGTCAACACATTCCCCCATTTTTTTAATACATTTTTAATATATGCTGGTATATTGCAACTTATTCTTTGAAATTTATGCTATTTTGGAGTGAGTTGCTTCCAACTGGCTTTCGATTTTGTCCATGAAGCCATTGGCACTGGATTCCCCTAAGTACGCTTCAAATGCATTCACCAGGTTTAGCATATCCTCCGGGAAAACATTGCCGATGTTCCCAATCCTGAAGGTTGGAAGGGCTGTCAGTTTCCCTGGGTAGATGATGAAGCCCTTAGTTTTCAGATGGTCGTAAAGGGTTTTGAAGTCCATGTTGCCAAGTTCGAAGGTGGTGATGATGTGGGATTGCTCGGACGGGTCGACGATGGGATTGATGCCCAGTTTGGCAAGCCCTTCTGTCAAGGTGCGGTGGTTTGCCATGTAGCGCCCCATGCGGCCTGCAAGCCCGCCCTCTTTTTTGTATTCCTCGATGGCCTGTGCCAAAGCAAGCAAAATGTTGGTCGGGGATGTGAAACGGAATTTACCGCCGCCCGCATATAGCCCCTGGTACTGGTCGTACACATCAAGGGAGTGGGACGCGGAGTTGCCTTTGCTTGCTTCAATCAACGTTTTTTTGGCGATGATGAACGCAAGCCCTGGCAGACCTTCTAGGCATTTGTTGGCGCTTGAAGCCAATGCGTCGATGTCCCAACCTACCATGTCAATGTCATATGCCCCGAAGCTGCTCATGGCATCCACAAGAACCGTTTTCCCGAAGGATTTAGCCGTTTTCACCAAGGCTTCGATTGGGTTCAAAAGCCCTGTCGTCGTTTCGCAGTGGACAAAGACAACCGTTTTGATTTCTTTGTCCTGCTCCAATTTTTCAGCCAACTTTTTAGGGCAGGCCGCTTTCTGTTCATCGAATGTCAGCACGTCGAAGGAATGCTTGGAATCTTTCGCAATTTGAAGCATCCGTTTCCCGTATTCACCATTTACCAAGAACAAGATTTTTTCTTCTGGTTTGCATAAGCAGTTGATCATGGCCTCGACTGCATAAGACCCGCTTCCCTGAAGCAAGACCGTCGCATAATCGTCGTTGGCACTTAGGTTTGTAATGTCATTCAAAACACCGGTCGTGATTTCCTTGTATTCGTCGTCCCATGTGCAGTGGTCGGTCAGCATAGCATGTTTTACCGAGTCGCGGGTGGTAAGGGGTCCTGGGGTCAATAATAAATGTGCGGCATTCTGCTTAAGCTTTGCGTTGATTTGAGCGATTACGGATGGCAGCTCATCCATTCCATCAATAATGAAGTCAGCCCCTGCTTTATAGTATGTCTGGCGGACAACGGCTTTCTTGGCTTCCAGTTCATCGGCAGACAATGCGGCAACTTCTTTGCGGGTAAGGCCCAGTTCAGAAGACCCCATCACGACACCGACTGTCCATGTATTGGCGCTGGTCCCTTCCAGGATATCCGATACCGTATCGCCAACCTTGATGATTTCACGAGGGTCGGTCAACCCGAATTCCTTCATGTTCTCCCAAATCATATAAGGTGCCGGGCGGCCTTTGCCTACTTGGTCAGGGGAAGTCCAAAACTCAGGGGCATACCCATTTTCAGCGGCTTTCGGAAGTACCCGTGCCATCATTTCAGACGTGTAGCCCGTTGTCGAACCCACACGGATTCCCTGTGCTTTCAAGTAAGCAACCGTTTCGATGATATGGTCTTTCACATCGCAGTGGTTTTCGATATTAGAAAAAAGGATGCGTTCAAAATCTTTGTAAACCGCTTGGATCTGCTCTTCCGTGATTTCCTGATCCAGCATTTTAGCAATTTCACGGGTATGATCCATCTTAAGCATCCCCATCGGCTTGCGCGCCATTTCATTCGTAATCTCAATCCCAATATTTTTATAACCATCAATAAATCCCTTAACCGGTGCAAAACATCCATAATCCACCGTCGTACCTGCCCAATCAAAAATTACCGCTTTAATGTTAGTTGCCATTGTATTTTCCTCCAATATTATAAGGTGTAGCAAGCCCGCTTACGCAGGGCGAAAAGGTGTGCCTGGAGTGGAAGCACATCTGGGTGGGTTTCCCAGAAGTGATTCCATGGAGGGTCACTTTTTCGTCCGCAGTGGCTTGCGAAACTAGATTGCGATTATAAGGTGTAGCAAGCCCGCTTACGCAGAGGAAAAATTTGTGCCTGTAGAGGCGGTGAATCTGGGTGGGTTCCCCAGAATCGGCGACTCGGAAGGTCAAGTTTTTCCTCGGAGTGGCTTGCGAAACTAGATTACGTACTATAATATATCTATTCCTGAGCACTCCTAAAGAAAGCCTGGTGCTGTGCAAGCAAATCTGTTGTCAATGTTTCTGGGAAGAACCTGACACGGGCTTCTGCTTCCGGTGTGGAAACTTCGCCTTCAAATAACGCTGTTGGGTATACTTCTAGCATAGTCGCACGGGTGTCGCCGGCAATGATGGCTGCCATTTCACGCGCTTCTTCACGCTCATCGCCACCACGGTTCACAAGGGCAACCGCTTCGGTCAGGACGTAGTTACCTTCTGCCACATCAATAACCTGGACAGGCAAGCCATTGGCTTCCTCGGCAACCCCTTGCTGGCGAAGCCCGAATCCAACCGCTACTTCACCAGCACGGACTTTGGCAACCGGTGCGGAACCGGAAGTTTCAAGGTGAGGGCCGACGTTAGCTAAAATTCCTGCCAAGATTTCACGGCCTTCTTCACCATCGCCGTAGTTGTCGATAATCGCTTGTACCAGCAACCAACCTGTCGCTGAGGAATGTAAATCAGGAACGGAAATCTGTCCGGCAAATACTGGGTCTGCCAAATCCCTCAACGATGAAGGCATGGGCAACTGGGAATCCAACAACACTTCTGTATTGACCATCAATGAACCTTCAAGCCCAAGGATGGGGCTGCGGTAGTTAGTGGAGTACATGAGCCCCCCTGCCGGCACATCAAAGGCAGTAAATAAATCTTCGTTGCTATCCAAGTGGAAAGTCGTCAGGGTCACAATGTCCGCTTCGATATTTGAACCTTCAGCAACCAAACGGCCCGCAAGCTCGCCAGTACCTAAGACCTGGATTAAATATTGCCCCGCAAATCCGTTAGCGTCAAGTTGTTCCTCGATGACACGGATAGCTTCCGCATCGGCACTTGAAAAGATGATGACCGGGTCGTTTGCCTGTGCATCCGAGCAAGCCCCCAAGAATGCCATGCTTCCCATAAATGCACCTAATGCTAGTAATTTCGTAAACGCAGTTTTTTTCATGAATATTTTCTCTCCTTCATTGGTAGTTTCATCAGTCGTCCGGTTGCCTCTGCTTTTACAGGGGCTTCCTTGACTTTCATTGCCCTCGGCTTGGATAAGAATCCTAAAAGCAATTTTGCAATCAAGTTAGTGGCAAGCAGCAGGAGTGCCAAAACAAAAATCTCGTCAAACCGGTTGAAGTTTTGCAAGGCGCTGATTCGCGTCGTAATGGTCGCTGTCCTCACGCCCACCAGGAAAATCAGGGCGGAAATGGTCACCATGGAATGAATGAACAGGTAGCCGAATATCTCAGCGAACGTTTTCTTGCAGTTGGGAATAATGACCCGGACCAAGGTCTGCAAGTAGTTGTCCCCAAGCAAGGCCGCCGTTTTCTCGAAGTGGCCGGAAAGCTTTTCGAGGGTCTGGGAAGCCATGGCGAAAGGCGTAGGGAAGAAGTAAATCACGTTGCAGATGACCAGGATGGCCAAGGAGTTTTGCAAAGTCGTGCCCGTAAAAGCGAACAAGAACGACACCCCCAGGACCATTCCCGGAATCGCATTGGTCACTTGTGACATGGCCTCGATGACGTTGGTCCATTTCTCCCCAAGGGAACTGCGCCTCACCACCAGGGCCGCCGTAAAGGACAGGATGAGCCCAAAAATCCCGGTAAGGACGGACAGCCACAATGAGTTTTGGTAAATGCTGACCATCTCCCTGTTATTTAAAGCGTTGATGAAATGGCGCCATGTAAATCCGAGGTTAAACGGATAGGACTCCACGAATGGGACTACGAATACGGAAGCGAAGGTGAGGATGATAAATGCTGCCGGAATCAAAGTCGCCACTAGGAAGGCCCATTCCCTCACCGGGTGTGGTTTTAGCAGAGGAGCGGAAATCTTATCGTACTTCACGTCGTAACGGCGAAGCCAAAGCATCAGGCTTGCCGTCGCAATGGCTGGCAATAGCATGGCAATGGCAACCACCGCACCCCTTGTAAAGTCCGGGACCGCACCAATCATCTGGGTAAAAAGCAGTCCCGAGACCAAAGGCCGGTTGGCAGCGATGGAAGCCGGAAGCCCGAAGTCCGTAAAACTCAGGAAGAAGGTTTGGACCATGCTAAGCCCAATCGATGTCAGCATCGGGATCATAATGGTGTTCCAAAATTTCTTGATGCCATTGTCACCCATCAATTCGCTGACCGTAAAGAACTGGGCATCGATGTACTTCATGGAATTGTTGAGGAGCATGAACGAAATGGGAACCGTATATATAAGGAAACCAATCAACAGCCCCGTCGTGGAGTAGATGTCAAATAGCTGAAAGCCCAAGAATCGGGTTAAAATCCCCTGCCGCCCGAAGGTATAAATCATGGCAAACCCATACACGATGGTAGGGCTTAGCATGGGAATGGTCACCACAAGTTCCACAAAGCGTTTATAACCTTTGAACAAGCGGGTAAAATTCAGGGCATATGCGATGATAAAGCCAAGGGCTGTTGCCAGGATGCTGGTTTTTAAGGAGATGGCTACACTTCCCATAAATGCCTGGCGAAGCTGGGGGCTTCCCATCACTTCGATGAACTGGCTTGGGTCAAATCCCCTATCCGTTGTCAGGGCTTGCTGAAACAGCCGCAAAACCGGAAAGCCAAGGAAGATGGCGAATACTGCCAATATAATTAAATAAACAGCGAAGGCACTTTTATTTTTACGCATGGCTACCCCCAAACAAAGAGAAGATGTTGTCTTTTTTGATGGTCAGCTGGCGGAGGATAAATTCCTCGATAAAGTTATCGGCTGGCTCATGGATAATCTCATGGGGTGCTGCGTACTGAGCGATTTTTCCCTGGTTTAAAATCAAGACCTTGTCGCTCATGGTCAATGCTTCCTCTGGGTCATGGGTAACGATGATGGTGGTCAGTTGGAACTGCTCCACAATCTCCTTAATCCGGTTTTTGATGTTCTCTTTGATGACACCGTCCAGCGCCGACAAAGGTTCATCCAGCAACAAGATTTTCGGTTTCATGACCAAAGTCCTTGCCAGAGCCACCCGTTGTTTTTGACCGCCTGACAGTTGGCTGATGGACTTGTTGAGGTGTTTCCTTAAATCCAGCAAGTCGATCATTTCCTGCACTTCTTCTTCCGTGGACATTTCTTTTTTATTGCGAAGTCCGTAACGGATGTTTTTTTCCACGTTCAAGTTGGGGAACAGGGCATAGTCTTGGAACACAATGTTGAAGCCCCGCTGCTTCATCCCGACTTGGGTGATGTTTTCGCCTTCCCAGTAAATGCTTCCGCTATCAATATCCGTCATCCCCAGGATAATATTCAGCAACGTTGTTTTCCCACTTCCCGAAGAACCAAGGATGGAAACAATTTCACCCTTCTCGATGGATAGGCTCAGGTTGTCAATGACCGTCGTGCCATGAAACGATTTTTTTATATCGGTTAACTTTAGCATAGTTATCTCCTTTTAAATCCCCTAATTTCGACAAATTATTCACTCGTGCCGAGCACGTCTTTTCACATCTTTGCTACATTTGTTATTATACATGGTTTTTCAAGGAGTTTTGTTAAGATTGTGTTAAGGGATTGTTAAGATTTCGTTAAGAAACGGTTAAAACCCATGGAAAAAAGAGAAACCGCCTTTTTTCCATCGGTTTCAGTGGGCAAAATACGACATTTTAGGAAAACCATGATTTTTCAGCACACACCCCACCATAAGACGCAAAAAAAGAGATTAACATGACGATAATCTCTGATTTTTCCCCATAATAGGAATGGGAGCGGGTTTCTCCCATTCCTTTATCTTTCTAAATATACATCGTTGAAGCGGTGGGCCGGGCTTGCGTGAAGGATGAGCCCTCTGACTTCGTTTCGGATTCCCACTAGGTTTTCCCCGGAATAAAGGAATGCCCAGGGTGCTTCGTCCACGATGATTTCCTGTGCCTCGTGGAAGTAGGCCATCCGTTGGTTTAAGTCCTGCTCGCTGCGCCCGGCGAATAACAGGCGGTCTACTTCGGGATTGCTGTAATTGCTGTTGTTCATGACGCTTGCCGAATCAAACATTGGGATAAGCCCGCGGTCTGCATCAAAGGATGTCGTCGTAAAGCCCGAGAGTGCCATGGTGTAATTTCCATACCTCATCAGTTCCAAATGGACAGCCGGTTCGTTAATGATGATTTCAGCATCGATACCCACCTGAGCAAGCTGATGGGCAATGACCGTAACGACCGCTTGGTTAAGGGAATCGGAATTGGAATAAATCCGGGTGGCGAACCCGCCTTCATATCCCGCTTCCGCTAAAAGGTCACGGGCACGTTCCGGGTTGAAAGGATAGCCTTCCAAGCCGGTGTTGGCTCCCCATACTTCCGGTGCAAGAGGGCCTGTCAAAGCTGTGCCGACCCCATCCAAAACGGTGTCAATAATCATTTGGGTATCGATGGCATAGTTAAGCGCCTGGCGGACAAGGACGTTATCGAACGGTGCCGCCTCATTATTGAAATGAACGGAATAGGCCCGAAGGTTCGTATTGCGAAGGAGGGTCAACCCTGGGCTATCTTCCACCCGTGAAATATCGCTTGGCAACACGTTCATCGCCATCTGGACTTCGCCGGTTTCCAGCAAGATAACCCGGTTGGTAGCCTCTGGCACGGCCCTGAAAATCAAGCGGTCAATTTGCGGGGCTTCCCCATAATATTCCTCAAAACGAACCAGTTCCAGTTGATCCCCCTGTACAAATCGCTCCACTTTAAACGCTCCCGTCCCCACAGGGTGATGCCCGAAATCAGCCCCTAATTCCTCCACTGCCCGCTGGCTGACGATGGAACCATTGGCCCCTAAATGCGCTAAAATCGCGAAGAACGGCTCATATGTGGAAAAGCGTATGCTATTTTCTCCGGTAATTTGAATGCTAGTTGTGTTAATCCCGCCAAGCATGGTAGAAGAAACAGGAGAGGTAGCAGCCCTTTCCAAAGAAAAAGCAATGTCCTCCATGGTCAAAGGGTCGCCATTATGGAAATACACGCCCTCGCGGATGGTAAATTCGAGGGTCTGGTTATCTAGCCATTCCCAAGACTCAGCCAATGCGGGGAGGATTTCCCCTGTTTCATCCAAACGGACCAACCCTTCAAAAATCGCATTGATGGGCGTAAAAGCCACCGCCGTATTGGAATAATGCGGGTCAAGCGTCGGCGGCGAACTTGGCTGCGCCACCACAAACGTCATTTCTCCTTCGCTCCCAACTGTATTGGAGCAAGCCCCCAATACCAAACTTAAAGCCAATCCCATACCTACCGCTAATTTTCTTCTCAACATATATACCTTCTCCTTTTCATTGCCCTGCCCCTTGATAGGAGTTCCCCCAATTCAGTGCCACTTGCTTTTTATATGGTTTGGGCATTTGCCCAAACCATATAAAAAAAGGCGATGCAGGAGTTAAACCCTACATCGCCTTTTCCAAATAGCGTAGTCCAAAAGCATGGCTACACCTAAAAAGCAAGTATTATTTAACCCTCTGATTGTATAGTCCTCCACCAATTGCTTGGTGACAGTGTCAAGGCTCTTAACCTTAACCCCAGCAGTACCGGCATGACTTCCGGCAAAACTTCGGCGTGGATACCTTTCGGGATTGGTCACGGACGTCACTCTCGCAAACCCTACTCATTGGCCACGCACCCCTAACTCATCAAAGAGAACAGAGACGCATTTAGTTATAATTACATTGTAGCACGAAGTTGTAGAATAAACATGTAATAAATGTATAAATTAACTGGAATAATGTGAATTCCTTAGAAAGCCGCTAGGGATCTCATTTTAAAGTTCGTTTTTAAAAATTGCCAAATTGCCAACTAAAATCTGCCACCGGGCTGTCGAACCATCAAATCTTCCATGATTTGGGGATGTGGAATGCCGTCGCAAAAAGTGACGCAACCGTTACGATGCCTTGAGCGGCATGGTTTTACAGTTGGAAGCAGACTAATTCCCGAACGTTAAGACAATGTATCATCAATATTTTCAGCGATGAGCAGCCCACGGTGGTCAACCCAAAATTCACCCCCGAGCAGAAAGCTTGTACCATAGCACCAGCTTGCCAGAATCCCGAGGAATTAATCATTACGAGGCTCCTGCTCAACAGGCGGCCGAGCTTCACGCCAGTGGCACAGCTTGAAATCAAAATACAAATATACGTTGATTACGGTTCTTATTCGATTGGGGATGTAAAGCCCTCGAAATCAGCCCCTTTCTGAAAGTAGAATATCCGGCTCCGGGTAAGGCCGATTATTACAATGATTGTTTAAAGAAGCCCTTCAATTGGTAAACACCGTAAATCTCTTGCGGTTCGACCTTGTCCACAATGCGAAATCATAGGTCTGTTATATAGGATTTGGTATACTAGCCGTTGGAAGTTTTTATATCCGTTCCAAAAAGTTAAACAGGGTCCGGGCCATGACACCGGTTGCCCCTTTTGGACCGAGTTCGTATGCTTCTTTTGAGTTGAAGCTGCCTGCAATATCCAAGTGGATCCATGGGGTTTTTCCTACAAATTCTTGCAAGAATGCCGCTGCTGCAATGGCTCCCGGGCGCCCAATAGGGGCATGGTCGAGGTCGGCAACCTGGCTTTGCTTGAGCCATTTGGCGTAATCGGGAAATAGGGGCATCTGCCAGACACGTTCCCCTGCTTGGCTTGCTGCATCACCCAAGGCTTTAAACATTTCCGGGTCATTGGTGAAAGCCCCGGTCACATCGCTTCCAAGTGCCGCCGCCATGGCACCAGTCAACGTGGCTACATCAATGAGGCGGTCTGCGCCAAGGCGGGTTGCCAAAACAAGGGCATCCCCTAAAATGAGCCTTCCTTCCGCATCGGTATTGGTGACTTCAACCGTTTTGTGGTTCATCATTTCTACAACATCACCTGTCTTGACCGCATTGGCACTGACCAAATTATCCGTCAGCGGTATGATGAGCATGACATTTTTGGGGATTTTCAACGACACGGCTGCGAAAAATGCACCGAAGCACGAGGATGCCCCTGCCATGTCCCCTTTCATCCCTTTGATACTTGCTGAGGGCTTCATGTTGTAGCCGCCTGAATCGAAAGTGACGCCTTTTCCAACGAGGGCCGTCCAATCCCCATCTTCACTGCCTTCATAACTTAAAATCGCCAGGCGGGCCGGGATGGCAGACCCCTGGTTAACAGCAGCCAGCCCGCCCATGCCCATTTTTACAATGTCATCTATTCCCAGTATGAAATGGTCCAATCCATGTTCGGCCGCAAAATTATCCAATAACCCGGCAAAGGTATCGGCATTCAGGAGGTTTGCAGGTTCATTGGCAAGATCCCGGGCAAGGTTTTGACCTTCCGCAAGGATAGTCCCCCTTGCCACTTCGGTACTAATATCTTCTGGGGAATAGAGGCTCACATTTATTTGCGGATTGTCGTCTTTTTGATAGCCGCTGTATGCATAAGCGCCTAATAGCAATCCTTCCGTAACGGCCTGTGCATCGCCAAACGTCGGCAAGACGACCTCTGTATCTTCTTTAATGAGCCTGGCCAGCCTGCCTGCTGCCGCGCGGCAGCGCTCCGTATTGAACTGGTCCGCTTTTCCAAGCCCTACGATGTAAATCTTGGGATGATCCACGGTGCCAAAGGTATACATCGGCGTGACCTGCCCAAAAGCAAGGCTGACCTGTTTTTTTTTCAATAGGTCAAGGAGGACCACCCGAAACTCCCGGTTCATGGTTTTTACAAAGGGCTGCAATTTGTCAGAAAACATCCCAATGGCAAGGCTGCGGTTGGTATTCAACGCATTTGAGCTTTTCACATTCATGTCGCCACCACCTTCATTACTAAAATATATGCCGAAATCTGCAAAATTTGATTGAAATCTGCGATTATGGTCAATAATAATAAAAAATAGTCCTAAAGCGTGGTGAAACTATGAAAAACTTGTTTCTGATTGCCGCAGCCATTTCCTTCTTGACAGCTTGTGGCCATAGCAGGCCTGAACCATCTCCCGATTCCTCGGGCCAGCGGGGAAATGACGTTCACAGCAGTGAAGAAAATGGGCATTTAGCTTCCAACAAAGAAAATAAAAAAGCAGATGCAAACAAAGAATCGGAGAATGCCAAAGCCCCTGCCAAAAGCGAAGTCCCCGAAATGAAGCCCATCCCCCACGAAGAAGTGGCAGTTAAACATGAAATCACCTATCCTGTCTTCCCGGATAAGGCAGTAGAGGCTCCTGAAAAGGCCAGCAAAGCTGCCCCTAAAGGCGAGGCTCCATCAAACGACCCCCTCAACCAGCTGGTTGCCGTTTATGTGGATGAACTGGACAGCACCTACAATACGCCTACTTCCAATATTAAATCAGGATTTTCCATCATCCATAAAGATGAGCGCTATGCCTCCATCCTTTTCACGGGAAAACTTGACCGAGCGGAATATGCCCAGGACTTTATTTCAACGTTGAATATCGACCTAAAAAGCGGGTGCAAGACACAGTTGAACCAAATCGTGCTGATTGACGGGGATTTCATCGATATTGTTTACGGCTTGCTGGAAGATAAGATTGTAGGGCTGGGCGGAGATATGAAGAAACTTTATCCCCATGGCATCGAGGATCTTATTTACGCAGCGGATGTTTCCATCGATTCCCCTGTCCACAGTTATTTTAACAACAGCCATATTACCTTGGTTTTCAGTGTGCCCCACAAGCTGGGTGACTACGTTACCGTAACCGTGCCTAATAAGATCCAGGCTGTCTTTGACTGAAAAAATGGGATGAAAGCTGGCCACTTTCATCCCATTTTTTCACCTGATAATGACATTATCAATGAAGTAGTTTTTATCGACCAGCGTTGAAATACCTGGCACGCGGCCGTCTTCGGCGTACTGGTAGCCATACCATCCTTCCCATGTCCCCGGGTGCTGGGGAAGCGGTCCGGGGGCATTGTAATGGGCAATCCATAAGGGGTAATAAGACATGTCGTAATCAAAAATTTCTTCAGCACTGATGTAGCTTGTATAAAGCATCGGCCTATGACCTGCCAATCCTTCAAGCTCATCAAAAAACGCCAGGGCAATTTCGTTGGCTTCTTCAGGCGTATTGTCCCCGAAGTCCTCGTAATCTCCTACTAGGCGGAGGTTATAGTTTTTATCTTTGGTGATATTATAAAAATAGCGTGCTTGTTCCCGTGCTTCCCATGGGTCTGCTGCCGTGATGAAATAATAAAAACCAACTTTCATCCCTGCCGCTTTGGCACCCACGTAATTTTTTTCGAAATTCCAGTCCTTGGTACCACTTTTTCCAGCCCGGATGTATACCAAGTCAATCCCTGATGCAGCGACTTTATTCCAATCAATGTCTTCTTGCCACTGGCTAACGTCTATCCCATCATAATAAACGTCGCTCAGGGGGGGGAGCATTTGACTGGTTTCACTCAGCCGATTACGTTCATCCACTTCAAACCGCCGTCCATCTTGCATAATAATTTTAATTCCCATACGTTATCACCTCACTGTTTTATTACAGTTTATGCCAACGTGGGGAATTTGTAACTGGCATTCCTAGAAATCCGATGGGTTTTAGCATCATAAAAGCCTCCCCGCAGTGGTTTTTGACGGGGAGGCTATTTATTAGTCGTATTAAATATCTATTTCGGTTGTGTCGCTATGCTTAGGGATCAGTTCTGAGTAGTCCATCAAGAAATCAAGTGCTCCTGTGTCGAAAGGACTTTCATCTGGCAAGTGCCTAAAAGAATCCATCATCAGGTCCATGAAAGGGTCCTTAACAAATTTAGGTTCCTCGCCGCCGGTTTTCCTTGCCTCTTGCTCTAGGGATTCTTTCATCAGGCTCATAAGTTCTTTAGCCATTAGCGGTTTCACGCCTTCAAGTTCTTTCGTAAATTCCCTAAGGCTAGTGTCCATAGCCGAGTGGGTCAAGACTGCCAAACGGGCTTTATGCTCTGGGTTGTCCATGCGGATAATTTTTTCCAAATAATCCACCAAGGCATCCAGTACTTCGTCGCCTTCTTCAATCATGGCAGTAAAGATCTCGTCCTTGGCTCTTTCTTTTCTAGCAAGATGCGGGTCCAGGCTAATAACGTTTTTCGGTTTCATTTGATTGATTCTCCCCATTGTTTAAATTCCCCTGTGTGGGCTTTTCTACAATTATAACACACAAAAGTGAAAAAGTCCTGAAAATGATGAAAAAACCATCATTTGCAGGGCTTTTATTTATCTTATTTGCCCGTTTCCATAGATTAGG
>WRGF01000147.1 GCA_009787345.1 Turicibacter sp. | reverse complement strand
GTCATAAGCTCCTTTGCTCTCTACTCTCTTATGACATTATATCAAATGACAGTGAAATCCTCCTGTTTGAGGTGTCTGATTTCTATACTACCATCAATATAGATAATTCCGTCAAGCTCCAAGGTTATTTTCTTCTCGGCTCCTTGAAATTTATTCAAACGGAGTATCCCTTGATTAAAATTTTTCATAAGACAACTCCCCTATGTACTCCTTCAATCTGTCCGCAAACTCCTCTTGAATCGCTTCTTCCACTAAGCGGTGCTTAATAGAAAACATCAATATTTCCCACTTTCGGCTTAACTCCCATTTGGTGTATTCATCTGGTTTGGCATCATAAGCAGTTAATGCTTCAAGGAAAATCCCCATATCCTCTGCAAGTAGAGGACAATAATTGGAGAGGCTTTCTGGTGAAAATTCCTTTGCTTTAACCAAATCATCTTTCAGTTTGGAATCCATCAACCATTCACTTCCTTCCTGTACTCCTCCCGATAAATCGCATACTTTAACGTATCAAAAGCTTGCCCATTAATCCACGCATCACTCATAAGCCTGCACTCATAAACCATGCCCACTTTTTCCAGCAGCTTGGCGCAGGCTTTGTTTTCCGGAACCGTCCTGGCGGTGATTCCTTCCAAGCCCATTTCTACGAACCCAAAGTTTAGGATAGCATTTACCGCCTCCGTCATGAGCCCTTGGTTCCAATAGCTCCTTGCCAGGTTGAAGCCCAGTTCTGCGTGCCCTGTTCCTTGACCTTCGCAAAGGGAGATATTGCCAATCATTTTCCCGCTTCCCGGCTCCAAAATTGCCCACATCTTGATTTCCGGCGACCGCATTTCCTTGATTAAAAATTCGGTTTGGCTGATGTTTTTTTGCAAATCCCAATCAATGAACTTCATGACCTCAGGGTCGCTTAGGTACTCGAACATATCCGGGGAATCTGCGGGTTGGATTTTTCGAAGCATAAGTCGGTCGGTTTCTAACACGGGCAATCGTGTATCGGACTTGAACCGAGTGATTTCGTAGTCGTTTTCAGGAAAATCCCCCACTTCCTCAAACCCACAGGAGCGGTAAAACTGCTTCAAGCCCTCGGCACCAGCGTAGCAATCCAAGTACAGGAGGTCGTGCATCCCGCGGACAAGGTACATCACCATCGACCCCAAAAACTGGCGCTGAAATTCGGGGAGGATGGCAAACTGCTTGAAATACCAACTATCCGGCTCAATCTGGGCGGGGCTGAGGACGAATGCTGCTACATCCCTTTGTTTGAAACGTACCAAATGGAGTTCCTGCCGGTTTATTTGCTCTAAAACCAGGGCTTCGTCCCATGGATGCTCCCATTGGTAGATGCCCTTTTCCAACAAGTCCAAAGTGGTGAGGTTCAAGATTTCCATAACCATTGATAAGTCATCTGAGGTTGCTAGGCGGATGGGCATCTAACTAACCACAGCACTTCTTATATTTTTTCCCGCTGCCGCATGGGCATGGTTCATTCCGTCCAACTTTTTGGGAGGTTGCCGGCATATGGGAACGATTGAACCTGTTTGGCATCAAGGAATGCATTTCTTTTGGTGTATGCCCTCGATTTTCCCATAACCGGGTGTTATTATAGGCATCCATAGCCAACTTCATGATATTATTCACTGTCTTAGCATCCTTTAGGACAATATTTCTTCGGCTAAATTCATGAAAAATAGATTCCGGATGGAATTCCATGCTGAGTGCAAGGGAAATATCATCGACAATATCCATCGCTAATTCCGGGTCGTCTACGACGATGTTTTCGGAGATATAACCCAGCAATGTATTCAATTCCTGGGTTAAAGCAGGTTCTGCACTGTAATCGGCGGCCCGAACGATTTCCTCTTTTGTCGGGACATAATAGGGCTTGCCTTCTTGCATGGCTTCCATTTCTTCAATTTCTTCATCCCCACCCATCAAGATAGCTTCATGAATCAACATCCCATTTTCCATGTGATAGTTGTCATTGTAAAGGGTTAGGACCTTAGCATAAAGCTCAAAGATACCTTCTCCAATTTCATCGTTTTCATATTTCCTATAAATCTTTTCTACTTGTTCCATGCTGCAAATCCCATATACCTCAACTAATCCTGCCATATAGGTCTCAATTTTTCGGGACTGTTCGCAGATATCCTCAAACAGCTGGGAATCCCTATTTTTTAGGGCTGCTTTAACTTCTTTAGGCATAAAAATTACAAATTTTCCATCAACTTTCGTAGCATAAAGATATCCTAATGCTCCCCATGTTTGATAGCTTCTGCTTGTCAATTGCTCCATGCTTACATAATCTTCTTTGAGAAGTAAATCAAAATCCTCTTTCATTTCATCAGGCATAGCCGAAAATACCCACAACAAGAACTGTTCATTCGTTAATTGTTGAGCAAAATCACTGATTAATTCCTCATCTTCCTGTTCGGGGTCAATCTGAAAAACATGACTGAATATCTTATCAAACAGTTCCTGTTCAGAAAGGCCAGAAAGTATCTCCTTAAAGTCTGCATTGACACTTACTTCCATTAAATTGCGTTCCAACCATGCTTTTTGCTCTTCAGCCTTATACTTCGCAAATTCTTTTTCAAGTGCGGTATCCATTCAACATCCCTCATTTCATTATATTTATCATATTACTGTAACCAACAGGGCGGTTCTCCTTGGTGGTTACAAATATAAAAAGGCACCCCGCCCTAAAATAAGGACGAAATGCCGGCATTCCGTGGTACCACCTTAGTTGCGCCCGTAACTTAGGGTGCCACTCGAAACTTTAACGCAGTCAACGGGCCTTTCAGCCAACTCATAGGCCACCTTCAAAAACCCTCCATAAAGCCTTTCAGCACCGGCTTCTCTCTGCAATGGGCGGATTCCCTACTCCTCCTACTCAACGTTTCTATTACTTATTATTGTACCTTAATTCCTCTCTTTATTCAAGCCTGGCGGAAAACTTTGAAGTATTTTTCGACAAACCTAAGGGATTTAGCATAAAAGGGACTGCATTGCCTGGGTTTGGCAATGCAGTCCCTTTCTCCTACTTCGAATTTTTCTTCGCCGCATCCAGTAAATCCTGGAAGGCTTGGTTTTTCGGCGCTTCGGGCGGTTTTTTATGAAATTCCTGATGGATTTCCATGGCCAGGATATGGGGCGCGATAATTTCGTTGAGCATCCCGATGTTGATGAGGGAATGGTTCTTGAATGCCTCGTCCAGAAGCTGCAAATCCACACAAAGCGATTTGTAAAAGAAATAATGCCGGAGTATTGCTGACTTTTCATTTTTCACATAATCGAGGAGGGTGGCTGGCACGCCTGGCACCTGGTGATAGGCTTTTAGGAAGTCCGTCATGTCGTCGCCTGCCATGGAGAAGTTGCTGCGCTCAAAGTTGATGAGGTAATTGGCTTTCTCGCTGATGAGGAGGTTGGCTACGTTCACATCCCCATGGATGAGGCACATGGGTACCCGCTTCTCCCGCTTGAGCAAATCGTAGAATGTTTTCAACTCGTCGTTGGCCTTGTGGAGCAAAGCATAAAGCGTTGGATAAAGCATCATGTAATACCATTCATACGGGGAACGGTCTAGTTTCAGCTCGAACTTTTCCATGTTGCTTTGCAAAAGCCCGTAGCAATTTTGCAGTTGCTTGTATTCCTTGTCGTGAAGGCGGATAATTTCATCTTCACTCATGTCCACAGTCAGTTCCGTTTCACGGTGCAGCTTTTTAAGAAGATCGGTGTAATAGCTGACTTGTTTTTCCAATGGGACTGGGATAACTGAGATGTAATCGGTTAAATAGGCGAATTGTTGGCCTAAGGCCACGTTATGGTCATGTGATTTTGTTCGATAGATTGGAAGCACACTGGTTGGGAGGACCTTATGAGCAAACAACTGCTTCATTATAAACTCATCGCAACCGACGGCAAACTTTAACAGGTAAGGCTTGCTGTCGGTGGTGAGCTTAAATGTTTTGTCTGTTAGCGGCTGGGCCTCTTTGACTTTGATGGGATAATTTTCTTCAATAAACGCGGATAGGCTATTTACATCGTCCATAATTGACTACGACCCGGTTGCCAGCCCTTAACAGGGAATCGAGGTCCCCCAAGTTGTAGATGTTGGCTTCGGTAATGTCGTGCTCCGCACAGAAGCTTTCAATTGTCCTGTCTTCCTGAACAAAAATGACCTTGATAACGCTGGCTCCATCCGAAAACTGCTTCGCCACGCTGCTGTCGTAATAAGAAGCCGCTTTTTGCTGGGCTTCAACCACTGGGGCTGCTGCCGCTTCTGTTGCGTTTTTCTTTGAGGATAATTTTTTATTGTAATAGGAGATGACCTCATTGCCAAACACAGAGCCATTCCCGCCGGTGATGCCGTCAGTTGATTGCAATAGCACGGGTTCGTTGGAAGCCATTGCCTCCATGCCATCTGTCCCGAGTTCGTCCTCGTCAGTGCCATACTCTTCGTCCAAATGGCCCAACATGGAGAAAATGCTTGATTTAGGCTGGGTTTGAGGGACTGCCTGGATTTCAACCTGGCTGCCGCCTACAAATGGGAACACTTGGTCCACTTGATCGCTATCGTCCTCAATCACTTGGTTTGAAGTCCCTTGAGCGGTTTGTCCCCAATAGTCCCCGCCGTCTGCATATTCCACCTGTGCCGGGGATGCCTCATGCACGAAACCTTGTTGCTGGCTTTGGAAGCCGGTTGCTGAATGTGATGCCTGCCCCGACACCCCTTGCTCGAACGCTTGTTGGTTAGCAGCATATCCCGCAGGAGCAGTTTGGTTGGCTGTGGTATTGATATGGCCTTGGTTTGTTGCGTGGATGCTTGATGCTTCTTGGGTTGTTGCCTGCTGATTTGATGCTGTTTGCACTGGGTTGCTGTGAACTTGGTTTCCTTGCTGGAACACTTGTTGCAAGTATTCTTTGCGGGGGATTGTTGAGGTTGGATGGGTGGCTTGCCCGGAGAATGTCCCGCCGTGGGCTGCATGGCCCGCTGTGCTTTCACCTGTTTGTGTCCAGCTTGTATGGCCCGCTTCGTTTCCACCTGCTTGCGCCCAGCTTGTTTGGCCCGCTTCGTTTCCGCCGGCTTGCGTCCAATTTGTGTGGCCGCCAGCATTTCCACCCGTTTGTGACCAGCCAGTAGTGGTTTCTCCCGTGTGGGACCAGTTGCTAAGAGGCGTCACCGTTTCTCCCGTGTGATTCCACTGTGTCGCGACATCACCTGTATGGGACGCACTTCCCAAAGGGGTCACCGTTTCTCCTGTGTGGGTCCACTCCGTCGCCATTCCCCCAGCATGGGTTGTGCTTCCTAAAGAGGTCACAGTTTCACCCGTATGGGTCCAAGAAGTCTCCGGTTGCAACCCGCTAATGACATGCTCGGTTGAATGGGTTGCCCATTCCTGGTTATGGCCCGCTAATTGGCCTTCGCCCAAGTTATATTCTGCCGAACCAGATTGTGTAAAATGAGGCGCTTGGGAATATTCTGTCCCACTTGCTGAATGATGGACTACTTCAGAAACCGTTGTCCCTGTTTGGGATGGATGTACGTATTCGGCCCCACCGCCACCGAATTGATAGTTTTCACCCCCGCTTCCAAGATGATGGGCGGATTCCCCAACGGTTGCATGCCCATAACCCTGATGGGCCACTTCCTGGTTGACAGGTGCATGAGTCCCTTCGGCGTTATGACCAAAAGATCCGCTTTCATAATGGTCTACAAAATGGGCTTGGCCTTGATTGCTTACATGTTCAGTGGCTTGCGGCAAAGTAGAGGATGCGTGTTGGTTCACTGATGGATAGGCAACAGGTCCTGTCGTAACCGTTTGCTCATAATGGGGAGCTGCCGGTGCTTGCTGTACAGCAGCCGGATGATTTCCAGTTTCAACAGCTGTTTGCGAAGGCGTTGCAGTTTGTTGCCCGGTTGTAAACGTATGGCTTTCATGGACATCATTAATGGGATGTTGCGGTTTTACAACCGGTGCTGGCGTGGGTGCCGGTTTCGGGACATAATGCTCATGCCGCCCAAGATATGGGGCATAAGATTCAAAAGAATCGGTGCAATCGGAGTTGTCATAATTGACGAAATCACCATTATTTTCTTCATTTAACCCTTCATATGGGTCTGCTGTAAACCCTTGCTGCGCTGCTTGCCAAGAAGAAAAATCAGAGCTTTGGTTGCTTCCTACTTGAAATTCCTGCCCAGTGTGTGCTTGGTTCCAAGAATTGAAATCCCCCGTGTTATTGCTTGGGATCGTTTGTTGCGGTTCTTCCCAGGCATCTTCTTCCTCATAGCCATCATATGGGTCGTACTGATTTTGCACTGGCGCTTGCGCTGGCTGGCTTCCATGGGAAAACTCATACCCTTGCAAAATCAGGTTCACTTTAAGGAAAAGCTCTTTCCCATTTTTCACTTCGCACTCATAACTCTCAAGCTCTGGGCGGATGTTTTGGGACTTCCCGTTATTAGGAAGGATTATATCCAGTGGAATGTCTTCGCTGAATGGGTGGGTGGAGCGGTCATTGGTCACGTAAGTCCCTTTCACCGCAATTTTCCCCCGCAAGGACAAGTAATTGCCCTCGTTGTAATTTTTCGTTTCTGGCTCGATGTTGATGGACACAATGTCGTGAATGTTGCTGATGGGAAGTGTGCAATCCCAGCTGAAAGAATAGCTCATTTATATACCCTCCTAAACTAAGTTTAATTAATTATATTCTACACTGACCAATTTATGAGGGTTTTAGGGCCTTTAGAACTAAATAATGGCTCAAGGGGGAAGTAAACCGCTTCCCCCTTGACCCATTATGCTAAAACCTTATCCCATTTTAGAAATCCCATGAGCGCTTGCCCAATTTAAAAACCCCATGGAAATTTTCCATGGGGCCATTTATGATTATGCAAATGTAATTTTATTGACTGTTTCCCTGTCCAATCGCTTCACCAGTTCCACCACTAGCTTGACCGTGTTGTCATAGTCATCCTGATGGATCATGGACGTGTGGGAATGGATGTAGCGGGAAGGGATGCAAAGGGAGATGGCCGGGGCACCATTATGGGCTTTATGCATCGTCGCCGCATCGGTCCCGCCACCACCAAGGACATCGTACTGGAATGGGATTTCCAGTTCCTCGCATAAGTCAACGATGTAATCGCGCAGGTCCTTATGTCCAATCAATCCGGCATCTTGAATTAAAAGGATAGGCCCTTTCCCCATCTTGGCTTGGATTTCGGCAGTTACCCCAGGTGTCCCACCGGATAAGCCCACGTCTACCGCAATGGCAATATCAGGATTGATTAAATTTCCGGAAGTTTGGGCACCACGGCAACCCACTTCCTCTTGGACCGTCCCAACGCCATAATAAATGTTCGGGTGCAATTCGTTCGCAAGTTGCTTTAACGCTTCAATGGCAACAGCCGTCCCAATGCGGTTGTCCCATGCTTTGGCAAGCAAGTATTTCGGGTTGGCCATCTGATGGAACTCGATGTAAGGGGTAATCATATCCCCAGGGCGGATACCTGTTGCTAGCGCCTCATCCTTGTTCTCAACCCCAAGGTCGATGTACATGTCCTTGATTTCCACCGGTTTTTGTCGGGCTTCAGGTGTCAGGATATGCGGCGGCGTTGAACCGATAACCCCACGGATAAGCCCTTTGCGGGTTGTAATCTGGACTTGCTGGGCAAGCATGACCTGTCCCCACCAGCCGCCAACCGGCGCAAATTTAACAAACCCGTTATCGTCGATGTAGTGGACCACAAAGCCAACTTCATCCAAATGCCCTGCCACCATAATGCGGGGCCCATCAGCGTCCCCAACTTTTTTAGCGATAACAGAACCTAAGTTGTCCTGGATGATTTCATCAGCGACATCTTTGACCGCGTCCTTCATATAACGCCCAACAGCATGTTCCTGCCCCGGGATCCCATTCAAATCTGTGATTTCCTTTAAAAACTGCAATTTTTCCATAATCCCGCTCCTCAACTAGGATTGAAGGATAAATCCCTTCATCCCATCAAATTTCAAAACCTGATGTTTGGACTATTATATCACATTTTGTCAGAAAATGATAGGTTTATGCTACGGGGCATTTATTTTGGCATAGAAAAGGACAACCGAAGTTGTCCTTTAGTCCACGAAAACCGTGTGTTCCGCTTTCCATTTTTCAAGCGCAATGTTTAACCAAAACCCGTAAATGCCAAGGGTGATGAGGGTCAACAAGAACCATTTAATCCAATTGCCGAAAAGCCCGACTGCACTGCCTGTAAATTTCAGGCGCTTGCCTTCTACCACCGTATGGTTGATTTTCCAGCCATAGACCATGCAGATGGCCCATGGCGTTGCGATGCCAGCCGTAAAACCAATCACAAGGGCACCAAGGATCTGCCAACCAATCAATTCCAATAGCCCGCCATCAAAGTACGACTTGTTTTTTTTGTCATCGTCATTCCAATCCCCCGCTTCCTTTTTTTGTATTACGATAGAGTATATGATTTAATGACTCCAGTTATGCAAACAACTACCGAGTTTTACAGTTTGCTTAGAATAAAAAAATAAAAAACCAGCAATCACCTAGATGGGAACATGGCTGGTTTTTTTCGCCATATCAAAATGGCATGGCTCTTATTACGACACATCAAGCTCCAAACCATCTTCTAATTGCTCAACCTCGGCTAACTCCACGTTGCGAAGCGCTCGATTAATAGCTCTCGTCCGTGTTCCCACCAAGTTTTCAATGGTTTTATCAACATCATGAAGTTGCTTTTGCGCCTTGTTTAGCACCGATTCAAAGTTACTGAACTGCTTCTTTGTTAGCTCTAAAGTGTGCCAGACTTCTTGTGACCTTTTTTCTATCGCCAACGTTTTGAAGCCCATTTGAAGGGAACTTAAAAACGCAGATAAGGTGGTGACACCTACTGGTGTCACTTTATATTTATCACGCAGCTCCTCAAAAAGAGCTGTATTTTGTACTACTTCAGCATAAAGCCCCTCCGTCGGTAAAAACATTAAAGCAAAATCAGTGGTCTTTGGAGGAACGATGTACTTGTCATGAATATCTTTGGCAAATACCCGTATTTTTTGTGCCAGCGACTTCCTAGCAGCATCCATGGACGGCTTATCTTCGGCATCGAGTAAACGAGTGTAATCCTCAATCGGGAATTTAGAATCAATCGGCAGCCAAAGCGGTTCATCCCCATGACCTGGTAAATTAATGACAAATTCCACCCGTTTTCCATTCTCTATTTCAACATTAGCCCCGTACTGATGAGTGGCCAGTATATCAGAGAGTAACTTCTCTAAGCGAACTTCCCCATAAGTCCCCCGTTCTTTAACATTCGTTAACGCATTTTTAAGGCTCTTGGCATCCGCCGCTAAAGTCTTCATCTCCCCTAGGCCCTGCTGAACACTATCTAGTTGTTTACTGACCAATTCAAATGATTGGGAAAGACGTGTTTCCAACGTTTTTTGAAGCTTTTCATCAACAATTCCTTGCATCTGCTCCAATCGCTTTTCATTGCTTTCTTGTAAATTTACCATTTTCCGCTCAAGAGTTCCATTGATTTTCTCCGAGTTTTCCATGTGACTCTTATGGATGTGAGCTAGCTTATCATCCATAAGAAGATGCAACTCTTTTAACAACTTGGAATGCTCCTCCCGGCTAGAGGTTAAAGTTTCCTGAACCGTCTTTTGGATGGTGGCCAAATATTGAAACTGCTTCTCAAGCTGGGTTCCACTCGCCTTTTCTAAGTGTAGTAAAACAGCCTGAGCTTGAGCATCTTGACTAGACTTTAGGGAGTCAATAACAGCTTGTGTATCTATAGTTTTCTTGTTAAGTAAAATTAATGTGATACAGATAACGAGTAATGCGAGAATCAGAATATCGAGTATCATGAACGAATCCCTCCATTATTTAAACTAAAGGTGATCTCTATTAACTCGCTTTACCCAAACTTGCGAGGATTTATTCGTCAGTCCTAGGAAGTGAAAATGCTTCCACGGCGCACATTCGGCTCCTCGGCGCAATAAAGATTAAGAGCATTGCAGTGAAGTCGAGCTTCTTGGCATTTTCTCTGTCGACGGAATAGCGGAAAAAGACCGCAAATTCGGGTGAATTGGAATTATAAGAGGCGCCTTAAAATTGCGCTTACCAGGATGTAAACGTTATACCTATTATACTAGCATTTTCCCTTATAAACAATAAAATTTCTGTATAAATCGACAATCTTTCGAGACTGTGCTCCTTAATCCCCTCTGTCGACAAAAAAAGAAGCCTTACCCATGGTAAAAGTCCAGAGGTAGAGGCTTGCAAAAAGTTGGGTTATACGTCGGGGAGGAGGTGACGGTAATCCTATCATGTGTAAAGAGAGAGATAATTTCGGGAGTTGAAGGGTGTAAGCTCCCTATGAAAAAAATGATTGATACAAAGTCCGCTTGAGCTATTCAGGAATATAGTCACAAGCGACGTTTTGTAAATTAAGTATACCAAATAAATATACCATTTTCAACAAAATCGCCAAATATTTGACGCTTACTTCTAAAAAACCGAAAGAAGTGAGAACCGTAGGAACAAAGCGAGTTAATGAAGCTACCCTATATTGCATTAAAAAGCCGTCCCATCATTTTGGGAACGGCTTTTAGGGGGTTATTCCAAGCCCAAATGTTGGCGCAGGGTGGTTCTGATTGCTGAAACTTCCTCACCTTCTATGATTTGGTAGTAGATGCCATCGATCATTTGGCCCGTGCCATAAAGTTGCAGCTGCTCCAAATTATTGAAGGACTGCCAGTAAGAGGTGGCCAAGGTCACGAGGCCTTCTAGTGGGAGGTTGGTCGCAAGGTGTTCGCCCGTGGCGCTTAGGATAGCCTGGTAGTTGGTGATGGCATGGATGGCAAGGGACTGGGCTAGGGAAATAAGGACATCCCGTTGCCGGCGCTGGCGCCCGAAGTCGCCTTCAGGGTCTTCGTAACGCATCCTGATATAAGCCAAAGTTTCAGCGCTGTTTAGGTGAATGACCCCTTCT
The DNA here is from genome assembly GCA_009787345.1 of Turicibacter sp. Classification (GTDB taxonomy): domain Bacteria; phylum Bacillota_I; class Bacilli_A; order MOL361; family Turicibacteraceae; genus WRGF01. The sequence continues at coordinate 2,880 of WRGF01000147.1, read as the reverse complement.
GGAAACGTGAAGCCGTCTGTTGAAAACTCGAAAGGGTTGGTGACCGTTACTGTGCCTACCAATTCAATCAATTCTTCAATGCCATCCATGTTGATGGCTGCAACATAGTCAATAGGGATGCCAAGGAAATTTTGGACGGTGTTGACTGACATTTCTGCCCCTCCGAATGCAAAGGCATGGTTGATTTTATCCTGATAGCCCCTCCCGATGATTTCTGTTCGGGTATCGCGGGGGATGCTCAACAGCTTTGCCGTCCCTGCATGGGGATTTAAGGTCAGTACCATGATGGTATCGGAGCGGCCCACAGCGCCGCGGGCTTCATCGGAGTCTACCCCAAGTAATAAAATAGAAATTGGATCATGGGCCGACAGGCTGACCCCGGTGTCACGGATGTCGTCGGAGCCCACTTCCATAAATGCATTCTCCATGGTCAAGCTCACTTCATAGTAAAGATAGGCATAAGCACTAAACAGGAAAAAAGCTATTAAAAAAATACTCCCAATTATATTACAGAATCGCCTCATAGGCCCCCTCCTTTCTCTGTCTATTAACTATATTGCCTGGGTGGGGGTTTAATGCTTCATTTTCACGTTTCATTATGGGCGATGCTGCGGATGCCCATTCAAATTTCGGGCGACAAATAACGCATGGGAAAGCCCATGCGTCAAAGGGATTTATAAAGGGGTGCTGTTGGGTGGATGTAATCGGATGGGACGGCGAGGTGGCGTTTTTTTCGTTCTTCGTCCACTTCGAAGAAGAGGTCTTGGGACCGCTCTTCCCCTGATAAGAAAATGCCATGCCCTTTCAGCAGGCCTTCTTGGCTTTTTAGGAACTGGATGCACCAATAACCATTCCAGACCTGCCTATAAAACTGAAGCAGCTGGCTGTCGTTTAAATGATGGACTGAAACTTTTGGGGCACGGACAAGCTTGGCGGAGCACTCTAATATCATCCAAAAGTAAGGGTCGTCTAAAAGGGAGTCGGTACTGTTCAGTTTCATGAAGGCTTTGATGGACTTGATGGTATGGAAGCTTAAAAGGGAGGTGACCAGCAAGACTGCCAATTTTGCCAGCAGCAAGTAGCGGTAACTTAAAAATTGGACGATTCGCAGATTTTGGTCGCTAAGGTAAATGGCGTTGGCTGTAATCCCCACGATGCTGGCAATCAAAAAAAGTTGGGTGAAAAATTTATAACGGTGGCTTTGACGATGAAGCCTGTCCAAACGGTCTTGGTATTTCGAATGATTTATCAAAGGTAATCCCCCCTAAAATGCTGTGCGCACCCCTTCAAGGTTAAAGTGGCTTTATCCCTGAAACAGTGCGGGAAGCTAGATTCAATGAGACCATCTTATCATCCTCCTTGCCTGCAAATCAAGCGGGTTTCAGCATATTCCGCCAAAAATTTACAAAGAGAATCCTTTGTTGGGCGATCGTGTGGTAAAAATGTAAAAAAAGTGGATTACTGGCGGGAAGCAATGAACCCTCTTGACTTTCGTGGCTTACGACGACATGGGCATCGTAATGGGATAGCCCTACAAGAGCAAAATGTCAAAAAAACGGAGTTTTTTTGTAAATTTATGGTGTGAAAGCTGAAGAAATTGGGCAAATATGATACAATTTGAAGGAACATATGTCATTTGCAGTTGGCATACATCACAAGACATAACACATCCAGGGGGATAATATGTACCAAAAAAAATTAGTCACCTTTCATATTAATTGGCTACGCCCCATAGGCGGCTCGTTAACCAATTTCTTAAAGTCATTATTTTTATGCCTGATTTTAGCAGGGATTGGCGGCATTGTGGTCGGGAGCCATTTGCTCCTGCACATGATCGATGCTGCCCCGCCCCTTAGCCTCTCTCAACTTAGGGGAGATGAAATCAGCATATTTTTTGATAGCTCCAACAACCTGATTGATGAATGGGGGCAAAACCGGACCTGGGTTGAGCTTTCGGAGATTTCACCGGTCATGGTCGATGCGATTTTAGCGACTGAAGATGCGGAGTTCTTTGCCCATCCAGGGGTTGACTGGCGGCGTACGATTATTGCCAACCTCGGTAACATCAATACCCTTTTGGGGCGCGGGACGGGCATCCAGGGCGGGAGCACCATTACCCAGCAGCTGATTAAAATGACCCACTTGACCCCGGAGGACGGCGAAGCCGAGCGTGAAGGCTTTGATGGCATCCAACGCAAGATCCAGGAAATGTACCTGTCCTTTCAAATTGAGCATATCCTGACCAAAGAGCAGATCCTTACCGCTTATTTGAATTTTGCACCTTTTGGCGGCGGGATTTACGGGATCCAGCGGGCTTCCGAGTTTTATTTTGGGGTAGATGCTAGTGATTTGACCTTATCGCAAGCGGCCACATTGGCTGGCATTGTGCAGGCACCCAACGGCTGGCGTCCGGATACGAATACGGACCGGGCAGAATTCAGGCGCGGGCTGGTACTGGATATGATGCTTCACCATGGCTTCATTACGCCAGAGCTTCGGCTGCTTGCCATGGCTGACCCCATCTCCGACAACCTGGCGCACTTTACGGAAATCCCTGCCAGCAGGGCCATGTACCAGCCGTATATCGATGCCGTCTTGGACGAGCTGGAAACCCGTTTCGGCATGGATTTGACCCAGTTGTCCGGCTACCAGATTTTCACCAACATGGACCGTGAAGCACAGGTTTTCCTTTACCGTGTCCAAAACGGTTATGAATTCAACTGGTTATGGCAAGACAACCGCATCCAAACGGGAATTTCCTTCCTCGAAACCCAGACCGGGCGGGTCCGCGCCATCGGCGGGGGACGGGGAGAAGCCACCGGCGAACGGCAGTTGAACTTCGCCACTGGCATTGGCCGCATGGTCGGCTCCACCGCCAAG
>WRGF01000146.1 GCA_009787345.1 Turicibacter sp. | reverse complement strand
AAAAATTGAGGGGACACCTAACAACCTTACAAATCTTAAGATGGGTGAATGCTAAATTCACTACTTGATTGCAAAGGTGGTTATTTTTATGATATATGGCTATGCAAGGGTCTCGACCCATGGGCAAGACCTATCGCTTCAAGTGGAAAAACTGGTCCAAAATGGGGTGGAACAAATTTTTCAGGAGAAAATTTCAGGCAAGTCCGTCCAACGGGAACAATTCCAAAATCTGTTGCAACTTTTAAAAGGTGGCGACACCGTCATCGTCACCAAACTTGACCGCTTCGCACGCAACACCCGGGAAGCCCTCAACGTGATTGAACCGCTACTAGAGCAGGGCATCATCGTCAAAGTCCTCAACATTGGCACCCTCGAAAACAGCTATCTGGGTAAGTTCATCCTCCGAATTCTGCTATCCATTGCCGAAATGGAACGGGACATCATCATCGAACGCACCACCGAAGGGAAAGACCGTGCCCGCCTAAATCCGGATTTCAAAGAAGGCCGCCCCAAACTGGAAATCACCGATAAACACCGCCAAGCCATCGCCCTCCTCGATGATATGACCTACTTCGAAGCCAGTAAAAAAAGCGGAGTAAGCATTAGTACCCTCCATCGGTGGCGAAGGCTGATAGAAGAAGAATAACACCAAAAGACCTTAGAATCCAACTAGGAACTAAGGTCTTTTTGTATGGTCTTCACTGCTAAAAATTACACTATTTGTGCTACCGAATACTTGTAAGAAAAAAACATGCCCCCACTTTAAAAAGCAAAAGTGGGGACACGAATTAGGAACAACCATTTTTGGGATTATCTGTAAATATTGACCCAACTTAATGCCCATAAGCGTAAATAATCCGTCATTTCCCTTGATGAAAAGTGCCGAAAATGAGAAAATAAAAGAGAAGGCCATCGCGTCATTAACTTACAAGTTTATGGCACTCAACAAGCAAATTTACAGAAGGGGGGGACGAATGTTTGGAAATTGATAATAGGACGCTTCGTCTTGGGGATGAGCTTAAAAAAGTCATCCAGCAGGGGTGCAAGGTTGAAATAGCCGCAGCCACGTTTTCTATGTATGCTTTTTATGAATTAAAGGAGCAGTTGGTTGGGGTAGAGGAGTTGAGTTTCATCTTTAATTCGCCTACCTTCCTGACAGATGAAACCAAGACCGAGGCCCGGGAATATACGATTCCAAAAAGTGAGCGGGAACGTTCCATATTTGGGCAGCAATATGAGTTAAAGCTTTTAAATGAATTGAATCAAAAGGCTATTGCCAAAGAATGTGCCGATTGGATTAAGAAGAAGGCCAAGTTTAAATCCATAAATCTGGCTGATGAACCCATTGAGGATGGTTTGAAAATTAAAAATCCTGATGGCAGTCTTTATGCAGTAGATAAACTGAAAAATTTTGACCGTAAAGAACTGGGATACGAGCCGGTAAGATTGAAACGGAAAAGGAATTTATTTGATTCCCCGATGAGCCAAAGGTACTTAACGGAATTTGAAGATTACTGGGAGGATGATAAAAATTTCGATGACGTGACAAAGGACATCCTTGAGAGCCTTAATATCGCCTATAAGGAAAATTCCCCGGAATTCCTTTACTATGTGATGCTTTACAATATTTTCAGCGAATTTTTGGAAGACCTTAACGAGTCCTATCAACCCAACGATTTAACAGGATTTAAGCAAACCAAAATTTGGAACATGCTTTTTTCTTTTCAAAAAGATGCTGTTACTTCCATTATTTCAAAGTTGGAAAAATTCAATGGCTGTATCCTTGCTGATTCTGTGGGACTAGGAAAGACTTTTACGGCGTTAGCAGTCATCACTTATTATTTGAAACGCCCTAACACTGATGTATTGGTCCTTTGCCCGAAGAAGCTGGAAAACAACTGGAATCAGTACCGGTTCAACTATAAAACCAATCCTTTCGCTGAAGATAGGCTGAGTTATGACGTGCTTTTCCATACCGATTTGTCCCGCACAAAAGGACATTCAAATGGGATTGATTTGGAGCAGTTAAACTGGGAAAATTACGATTTGATAGTGATTGATGAGAGCCACGCGTTCCGCAACGGCGAATCGACGGATAAAGAAAAAGAAGAAGGCAAGGAGAACCGTTACTCCAGATTGATGGAGCAGGTGCTTAAAAAAGGAAAGAAAACAAAAGTCCTGATGCTCTCTGCAACCCCGGTCAATAACCGCTTTTACGATTTGCGGAATCAGTTGGCATTGGCTTATGAAGGGAATTCAAAAGCGCTGGAGGAACAGCTTGAAACCGACAAAACCATTGAAGGGATTTTTAGGCAGGCCCAAGAGGCTTACAATAGTTGGTCAAATTCAGAACCGGCAGAACGGACGACGGCAAACCTTCTTGAGATGCTGGACTTTGATTTCTTCAAACTTTTGGATAGCGTCACCATTGCCCGTTCCCGTAAGCATATCCAGGAATTTTACGATACCACTGAAATTGGAGAATTTCCAAACCGCTTGAAGCCGAGGAATTATGCTCCCGGGCTAACGGTATCGGATTTGGGATTTGACTACAAGACCATTTACGAATCCCTCGACAACTTGAATCTGGCCATTTACATGCCGTCTGAATTTATCTATCCGAGCAAGCTGTATAAATATGAGAAGCATCATAAAGGAAAAGTCGAAAACTTCGGTTCATCAACCATAGCAGGACGGGAACGTGGGATTCGCAAGCTTATGATGATAAATCTCTTGAAACGGTTGGAGAGCAGTATTTATGCGTTTCGGTATACTTTAGTGGAGGTCATCAAGGCTTTTGTAGATGATACCCTAAATACCATTCAGGCATTTGAAAGTTCTAAGGGGGATGGATTTTTAGATGCGTCTGAAGTAGCCGGAGGTGACCTGGACATTGAGGACTCCAACTCTGAATTTTTAAGTATCGGGAAAAAAGTTCGGATTGATTTGCGTGATATGGACTATCTCACATGGAAGCAAGAGCTGATTAAAGACCAACAGATACTGGATGCCCTTGCTAGAAGGATTGAAAAAATCACGCCAGAAGAAGACCAAAAACTTCAGCAGCTTTACCTTGTGATTGATGAAAAAATGCGCAATCCCATTAATGAAGGGAACAAAAAAATCATTATCTTCAGTGCCTTCGCAGCAACCACTAAATACCTATACGAGAACGTAAGTGCCTATGTGAAACAAAATTATAACCTGGATACGGCTGAGGTATCTGGGAATGGTGGGGTGAAGTCAACCGTCGGGATTAAAGGAAACGCATTGAATGAACTCCTTACCTTTTTCTCACCCATATCCAAAAATAAAGATAAGCTGTATCCTGAAGACCCGCGTGAAATCGATGTCCTTATTGCGACGGATGTTATATCGGAGGGGCAAAACCTTCAGGACTGCGACCTGATGATTAATTACGATATTCACTGGAATCCTGTAAGGATTGTCCAACGGTTCGGTCGGGTAGACCGCATTGGTTCTAAAAACAAGCAAATCCAAATGGTGAATTTTTGGCCGAACATCGACTTAGACGAGTACATCAACCTAAAAGCACGGGTGGAATCCCGGATGAAAATTTCCGTCCTGGCCTCCACGGCAGATGACAACATCCTCAGTGATGATGAACTCATGGAAAATGACTATCGGAAAGCCCAGCTTCAACGCCTAAAGGATGAAGTGGTGGATTTGGAAGATATGGACAATGGGATTTCCATCATGGACTTAGGGCTTGAAGATTACCGGATGGACTTAATCAGTTACTTAAAAAAGCATCCTGAAATCAAAAAAACGCCCTTGGGCCTTCAAACCGTTTTACGAAGTGATGCTAAAACCCCTCCGGGTATTGTATTTGTCTTGAAAAATACTGGCTCTCCTCATAGAGATAAAAATCAACTCCATCCTTATTATTTAATTTACTTGGATGAGGCGGGAGAAACCGTCATCAGTCCAAGCGATAGCAAGCAACTTCTGGGCACCATGCGAAAAATCTGCAAGGGAGAACCCAAGCCTTTAAAGGAAGCCTATTCCAAGTATAATCAGCTAACAGCCGATGGAAAGAAGATGGAGAAGTATTCAGACTTGTTGCAAGATGCCATTCATTCCATCATTGAACATGAGGAAAGCAATACGATGGATGCCATGTTTTCAGGCGGATTTGTGGATTTATTTGGCGGAACGAGTGAAGGAATAGAAGACTTTGAACTCATTTGCTTCTTTGTGGTGATGGACGGTGAAAGCCAATGATAAAATTTCCAGCACAGACCCAGTTGCCCAAGCCACAGAAGATGGATAAGAAAATGCTGTTGAAAAATTTAAACTTATCGGCAGAGATGAAGCGGGATTTAACAGACCAAATTCAAAAAATCCAAATCACCCATCAAATTGCCCCCAACACAACTAATATTATGGCAGGAAAAAACGTCCAGCAGATTATGGTCATGCACATCGTCCTAAAAGGGATGGAGATTAATCATTCTTTGATGGCAAATCTGGATGAACAAATGGGGATGTATTTGGCATTTATTATTGAATCCAGTGATGGCAAGCAGTCGTTTATCATTCATTTTAAAGAGCCTACCACAGCTCCCGGCAAACACTTTACTATCAGGAAGCGTTTTGAATCGTCTAACGATGAGGAAATTGAATTTAAAGGAAATGACTTAGATCAAGTCTATGAAAATCTGGTAAGGGAAGTGGCGCCCTCTGAAATATCCCATGCAAAAATAGGAAATCTTGCAGAAAACATTCAAATCAATGAACAGATAGCAAAATTGACCAAACAAGCCTTAGCCTTAGAAACGAAAATGCGGACGGATAAATCCATGAGGAAGCAACTGGCGTACAAGCGGGAGCGGGCAGAAATGTTAAAGCAGATTGAAACACTTAAAGGAGGGAAAATCTAGATGAAGGAAAAGATTTTAATCGACAACAACATCTTAAATATATTGAATACAGAAGTCCAGGTATTTGAGGGATTAAGTTCCAAGTATGATTTTTATGTTTGTTCAACAGTAATTGAAGAATTAGCAAATATGCCTGATGCCAAAAAAGAAGAACGAGTGAGGTTGCTTCTATCTTTTGCTAAAATGGGGATTAGATTTGTAACAGATGCTGTGTTTATAATCGGTCACAACCGTCTTGACTGCTCGCGTATTCCATCTGATAAAGCAAGCGAAGTATATAATTCGTTACTGAATGAATCAAGTAAAAATGTTAAGGATGCAATAATCGCTACCACTGCTGTTGTCGATGGCTGTATTCTTTTAACAGACGATAAAAAGCTAAAAAACAAAATGAAGCAACTTCAATATAGAGTCATGAGTTTTGAAGAGTTCAAAAATGACGAGAACGGGGCGGAAAAAGAATGATAGAAAAATTAAACATGTCCTCCAAGGACATCACCGCAGGTAATATTGAAAAAATAGGGAAGCTTTTCCCGGAGGTTTTGACGGAAGCCCGTGACGAACACGGGATGCTAAAAACCGCCATTAATTTTGAAAAGTTGAAACAAGTGTTATCCAAAGATATTGTGGAAGGGCAGGAAAGTTACGAGTTCACCTGGGTCGGGAAGCGGGAAGCCATGGCAGAAGCCGGTCGCCCAACCACAAAAACCCTCCGTCCCAAAATCGAAGATTCCGTCAATTGGGATACCACGGAGAACCTTTACATTGAAGGGGATAATCTGGAAGCCTTGAAGCTGTTGCAAGAATCTTACTTGGGCAAGGTGAAGATGATTTACATTGAAATAATCACGTCGAGATTGATACAATTTAAGGTTTCCTCGAATTTACAATTTAGGGGGTGTGCATTTTCCGAAAAGGGTGTGCATATCAAAAATCCCAATAAAAACAAAATCCCACGAAAGCGAATGATACCGCTAACGTGGGATTTTTGTTAGTATTCTGATTAAGCTATCACCTCAGTTCCATTCTTGAAAGTGAACCGTATATCATCTTCGCCGTAGACCGTTGCGTAGTCCACAAGGGTGAACCAGAGCCTTTCATCAAATTCTGTGACTAAGCCATCCTGCACGTTGAGTTCATCAATGAAGGCTTGTACCAATTTGCCACGGGCTTTTTTATCTGATACCAGTTCAGAAACCTCATCAAGCCGAGCCTTAGTCGTATCAAACCGCGCGACTAAACCTTCGTAGCGTTCTTGATATTCCTTCTGGTCAAGAGCGGTACGGGCATTTTCTTCAATGCACTTTTGTATAAGTTCGGCGGTTACTGCCATTTCATTTTGTAGTTCAGAACGCTCGGTTTCAAGACCGTCCGTATTAAAAAGCTCGTTTTTTACCAAATTGAAGTTTGCGATAATCTCGTCTTTGTCAACAAGCAACTTATTGACCGCAGAAATGAATAACCCTTTTATAGTTTCCTCAGCGAGATGCGGAGTGCTGCATTTCTGTTCGCCTTTGAACTTATGGTTGCATTGGTAAATTGTGCGACGGTATTTACTGGTGGAATGCCAGACTTTTGAACCATACCAAGAACCGCATTCTCCGCATTTTATACGGCTTGCGAACATTCCAACTCCGCTGTGACGGCTTTTACCTTTTTTACGCCTGTCCATTTCCTGCTGAACCATCTCGAACACAACAGGTTCGATAATGGCTTCGTGGGCGTTTTCAACATAATATTGGGGTATCTCGCCCTCGTTTATCTTTTTCTTTTTTGTAAGGAAGTCAACCGTATAGCTTTTTTGCAAAAGGGCATCTCCTTTGTATTTCTCGTTGCTCAAAATAGCTTTGACCGTGGTTTGACTCCAAATAGACTTGCCGCCCGGTGTTAGTATACCCTCGGCGGTTAAGTGCTTGGCGATTGTGTGCGGGGTAGCACCTTCAAGGAACATGGTGTAGATGAGCCGGATTATCGTGGCTTCTTTTTCGTTAATAATCAGCCCGCCTTCATCTGCTCGGTCATATCCAAGAAACCGGCTGTATGGAACGCAGACCTTGCCATCAGCAAATCTCTTACGCTGTCCCCAAGTGCAGTTCTCGGAAATGGAACGGCTTTCTTCTTGTGCCAGCGAGGACATAATTGTAATCAACAGTTCGCCTTTGCCGTCAAACGTCCAGATGTTTTCCTTTTCAAAATAAACCTCGGTGCCGTGTTCCTTTAGTTTACGTATTGTTGTAAGGCTATCCACCGTGTTACGAGCAAAGCGGCTGACACTTTTGGTCACGATGAGGTCAATTTTGCCGTCAAGTGCATCGGCGACCATTTTATTAAAACCATCTCGCTTGGCGGTAGAGGTTGCCGAGATGCCCTCGTCCGTATAAACGGAAGTAAACTCCCAGTCCTCGCGGCTCTTTATATAGTTGGTATAATAATCGACTTGGGCTTCATATGAAGTCTGTTGCTCTTCATGGTCGGTGCTTACCCTTGCATAACCAGCCGTGCGTCGTTTTCTTACATCGTTTATTGATGCCGATGTGAAACGATTGATGGTAGCTGGAATAACTGTTATAGCTTTCTTTTGGCTCATTGCTCCGACCTCCCTTCTTGGCTTCGTCTTTTTGCCCAGTAAGCCGTCATCCGCTCACTTCGACGTTTACGTTCCTCTTCTGAATAAGTCCGTTTTTTCATCCGCTCACCGGCAGCTTTTCTTGCTTCTGGCGTCCAGCAGTCTTTCTTTGAAGTGTTTTCCCATGCTTTTACGATTTCCGAGCCATCGGTTAAATGGAATACCAAAGTGTAGTCACTCGGAACAGTTATTAGGCTAATCTCATCGGCAAAAGCTGTTTCGTCAAACTCATCAAGCTCAAGAACTTCGGTGGCAGCTTGATACATTTTATTTTCAGGAATATCTTTCATGTGGCATTCGCTATTACCTTTTTTGTCCATTGTTGCACAACGCCAGTATTTGTTTGAAGTGCCGTCTGCACGTTTTCGGCCTTTACGGTGAAAACTTGCACCACACTTGCCACATTTGATTTTACTCGTCAAAGCCGAGGTGGTTATCGACCAGTTAGCGAAAACACCGAGTTCCCGGCGTCTGGCAACTTCAGCTTGGACAGCGTTAAATGTTTCTTTGTCGATGATTGCTTCGTGTGCATCCTCTACCAGATAAATGGGCAGTTCACCGTTGTTAACCATCTCCTTGTGCGTGATGTGATTTTCTATATAAGTTTTTTGAAGCCGAAGGTCACCGGTGTATTTGTCGTTACGCAGGATTGCTCTTACAGCCGAAGCAGGAAATTCCGGCAGCCCCGTGTAGGACTTCTTTCCCATTTCCGTTAACTGTTTTGCTGTTTGCTCCGCAGAAAGACCGTCAAGAAAATTAGCGTAAATAATCCGAATGACCTCGGCTTCTTCTGGATGAACGATAAATTTTTCGCCGTTCCAGCGGTAACCGTAAACGTTGAAAGAGTTTGGTCTGCCTTCTTTAAAGCCTTTGCGTATAGCCCATTTGACGTTTTCGCTTAAGCTGCGACTTTCTTCTTGTGCAAAAGAAGCGAGAATGGTCATCATCAACTCGCCATCTCCGCTCATGGAGTTTATGTTTTGTTCTTCAAAGCGAACTTCGACTCCGATTTCACGAAGCCTGCGTACCGTTTCCAATAGGTCAACAGTATTTCGGGCAAAACGGCTGATGGTCTTAGTTATGATAATGTCTATCTTTCCAGCTTCGCAGTCGGCAATCAGCCGTCCGAACTCGCCACGATTTTTGCCAGTTCCTGTTTCGCCGCTATCGGCATATACACCGACATATTCCCATTCGGGGTGTTTTTGAATAAATGCGCTGTAATAACTGACCTGTGCCGAAAGTGAGTGGAGTGTCCTGCCTTTTTCAACGGATACCCTTGCGTAAGCCGCAACTCGTTTTCTTGTAGGCAGGCTCGGCACAGTCGGTGTGATTTTTGTAATTTTTCGCATAAATGCCCTCCTTTGTTGGCTGCATAGGCGAGCAGTTTTGCAAAGCAAAACGACCAGCCTACCTACTATATATCACTCAAAAAGCCTGTAATAGCAAGTCAATTCGGGCATTTGTAAGAGAATAATGTACCCAATAATGGGTTGTATTTATCACGCATCTTTGTATCAATTATGGTAAACTCATTCTCGGTTATAAGCCCTTGATTTAACATGGCTCGTGCAAGAGCTATGGTAGTTTGATAGAGTCTTTCTCGGTTAAAATACTCATCGCTCATTTTGCCACCGCCTTCTTAAAGCGGTTAGCAACATAACAAGCATGGGAGCAGTATTTGCGACCTTTGTTGCCGTAGGCACTAAACTGCACACCGCAGGTGGCACAAGTAAAGGTATAGACCGCTTTTTTACCAAGCTTGTCAGGATTGGCTTTCCACCAAGCGCCACAACAATCATCGGAGCAGAATTTCCTTGTTTTTATGCCGGGAAGTTGTATTATTTCATTTCCGCACTGCTTGCAATAAAACTGACCATCAGATTGATTAGAAGCGGTTATATTTATGCCTTTTCCTAGGTTATTACGTCGGCAGAAGGACTGTATGGTATTGACCGATATTCCAAGCACTGCAGCTATCTTGGCATAGCTTTCACCATTGCCGCGAAGGTCTCTGATTCGTTGTTTTTGTAAAGCATTCATAAGAAGTTCCTCCGTTCGGAGGGGTAATAAAAAAACGCCCCTCTACTGCCTACAGACAGAAGAAGAGCGTTTGCGTACCGTCAGATTAAAACGGTTAATCTTTTTATAATAGCTGTACATGGTCAAGACTTATCCAGCCTGCACCGGATTTGAGCCTGCCCCATTTGGAAGCACCTGTACCGCTTGATTCCTTGATAATGGTGTAAACACCTTTGTCTTTGATAATTCCTACAACAGCGGTGTTTGTTCCGGCTCCTTTGCGTATGTTCAGTGCATTTACTTTAACTTTGACCGTGTAAGGTTGAAACGAGGGTGGATGAGGTGGTGGTTCGGACGACGTGGTAGAATTGTCGGAACCCAACAACCTTTTAACTTCGGTTCTAAATGTATCCATTGACTTGCCGTGCCTTGGAAACCAGTTGTGTGGGTCGCCGTGGTTGGAAGCGATGCCTCGCTTATGCCCCTCGAAGTGACCGATAATAATGCCGTCTGCCATCGGGTCTAGTTTATACTCTTTGCACAGATAGGCACATAGTTCCGTGGCTTCTTTGTAGACATCATTAAGATAATCAGCGTCATTCAGACTGTCCTCGCATATTTCAAATGATATATGCGTGTCATTTGCGCTGCCCTTTGAACCATTGCCTGAATGCCAGCCACGATGATTCCACGGCAAGGTCTGATAAGTTGCGATAGAACCATCAGCAAGCCTGCCGATAAAAGCGTGGACGCATACTTGCCGGTTATCAGGACGAGCTTGATTCCAGTGATTGTTGTTGGGATTATGACCTAGCAGACCGTCATCGGGGTTCACATATCGGCGCAAGTTCGCATTATTCGCACCTGTGGAATGAACCATGATGCCTTTCGGTGTGATGGTTCTGCCGGTGGTGTAGCATTCGTTTTTCGTTAGTATCAATTTTTTAAGATTCATGTTCATCGTCCTTTCCATGTAGTTGCGCCAATACTTCCTTTAGCTTCTTGGGTACTGGCAGACCCGTAGCTGCTGCATTTTCTAAAAGCGATATGCCTTCGTTGGCAATATAGAAAAACAACACTGCTGTCCGTAGAGCTTCACCATTGCGAAGCAAATAAATGTCCGTAAGGTGAGCAACACCTACAATCAGAAAAATAGCCACCTTTTTGACTATGCCATGCGCGCCAACCCTGCTTGATAATTTTCGTTCGATGATAGCCCTTAGAACTCCCGTTATATAATCCACCACCACAAAGGCGATTAGCGCATATACCAGTCCGTCCAGACCTCCCAAAAACCAACCAAGGAAGCCGCCAATAGCGGAAAATCCAATTTGAATCAACGCCCAAATCTTCATATCTGTACCTCCAGTTTCTTTTTTTAGTATACAAAAACGCCTGCTAATCAAAGCAAGCGCCTATGTCAAGTGAATGTGTTTAATTTACGTCAGCTTCGGCATTGCATCCCAGAGCCGCAAATCTTCCTGACCGAGCGACCACAGGGCAAAACCTCTCAAACCCCATCGGTAGGCGGCTTCGTTTGCCCAGTAAACAAGGCTGTCCACATCTTGGTAAAAGACTATTCCAAAACCGTCGCCGTCACCGAGAAACAACCTCGCTATCCAAACGTTTATATCCCTTGGAATGACCTGTGCTGTGTAATCTGCGTTGCAAGGAATCGGCATAAGTTTGCTATGGAAGAAGTCATAGTCCATGCTGATGTCATCGCTTCGTGTGGCGGTTTCCTCCACGTCGGAGGTGAGCGTGAACACTTCAAACTCCGAATCCCAAGTAACTCCATTTCGTAAAATCCTGCCGTAGTTTTCTATCGAGCCATCAGGCAAAACCACATCGAGGGCTTCATATGGCTCATAAGTCCATGCATCGCCTAAGCGGAGCAGTTCGCACTTGACTTCGTTGTCTGATTGGATTCCGCAATAACCAGATGTATTTGCCACATTCGCTGTGAAGCGTAAAGTATTGCTTGCTCCAGAGTAGACTCGCACACGGTTACCGCGTTTTCTCATTTCAATGAGATACATATTCGGGTTATTGCGGATACTAGCGTTTGACGTTTTGGAATAAGAACCTTGCCAGCTTCCTAGAAGAGAGCCGCCCTGATAAAGTTCAACCCTCTGAGAATCGATGTTTATACAAGAAAAAATATTCCCGATGAATACGCCTGCACGACCGCTGCTGTTTTGAGGGAAGGCAATTCTTGCCCTGACGTGAACATCAGTGAAGCCACCATAGTTCCATGCAAGTTGACCGCTTCCTTCAAGCTGTGCATAAACCCGTTCGGATGTCCATTGTTCGCTGCGCCATACCGCCCAGTTGCCATATAGCGTTTGCCAGTAAGTGCTTTGCAGGGTGACAGGGTCTCGGAAATCTTCATACCAAGCCAAGGCGGAGTCAGGCTTTCGGCGCAGGACTTCGGTTGTCAGCTTGAACCCTTTATCAGGTATAGCCATGTTTCCGTTTGTGTTTTTGAAACTGCGAGGGGACAATTCAAACAACGCATTTCCAGCCGAGGGTTGTTCTGTGAACGCCGTGCAGACCCTAAAGCCATAAAACTGAGCGCCGACAACACCACCGTTGACTGTGAGAGTATAACTTCCCGCAGATAGGCTCTGACTTGAATGGATGAGCCAACACGTCCGCTTCCAATACGGCCACCACAGGCGGTTTTCGGAAAAATTAACCGTCGTGCCATTTAGCGATATACTGATGCCGTTCTTGTCCCAAAACGGGAAGCAAATATGCACGGCCACATCATAAGTTCCTGATTGGGCTACCGTGAAATTGTAAGTTGCCGTTCCAGAGGACGATGATAGAGTTATCGTGCCGTTGCCGACTACAACGCCGTCTGTATACGCATCAGGCGTTCCATTGCGGTCAACATAAATCGTTCCGAACTCAGCCTTTTGTGTTTTTCCATAGCAAGTCAAGTAGCGGCGGCGGTTGTATGTTTCGCCAACAATGGGGGACTCCCTGCTTGAAGCGTCGCCGCCCTCGGCATAGTCGTAGACTTGAGGGAACATATATGGCACTTGGTCGTAGTCGTCCCAGTAAGCAAGCCACGGTATGAACGGTTGAGGAGGCGAATTATTTGTAAAGTTATAACCGCCTTCAGCCCAAATTTTAGCGGCGTAGTAAGTCAGAGACACACCGCGATAAGTTTTGCCTATATCAGCGGGATTAGCGTAAATTTGCCACTCCCAACCATAACCCGGAAGACCCATATAAATTTTTTGCGGGTTCATTACACTGCTTGCGTAATCATAGACTCCGACAAGCCAATCACGGGGAGAAACGGGACCCGGAGCCGAGCCTGCCCACGCCATGCCGTATGACATAATGGCAGCGGTATCACAATATGGGTCTAGGTCGGCATAAACGCACCAGTTTTCACCGCCGACCGAGCCTTGCACCCCAGTCATGCCCGGCAGACAGATATTCACCAGCTTGGCAGGGTTATACGCTTTTACCGTCTGATAAATATCACGAAACAGAGCATTAGCAGGTTCTCTGTTTTCGTAATCGCCGCCCCGCTCCAAGTCAATGTCCACACCGGCGCACCACGGGTATTTTTGCATTATCCTTACCAGTTCGGAAAGAAACGTGGTCTTGGCTCCGTTTTCATTGTTTCGAAGAGCAGTGAAAATAGAAGCCGTGCCGTGGTTCATCACAGTTAAAAACCACCGCACTTTTGGCCATTTGTTGATGTACGGCAAAATGCCCGATATAGGCGTTCCAGTTTCACTTATCGTGCCTGTTATGTCAATCTCGAATGTAAATATGCCCACGGCTTCAAAGCGGTCGCCATAGTTGTTGAGCGCTTGGAACATTCGAGAGTTGCCCATAAATGACCAGACCATGCATTTTTTGCCTTTGGTATAATCACGGCTCATTGTTTCACCACGCTTTCATTCATTTCTGTGAATTCCAGATAGACCCTTGCCGATTTTTTATCCTCGACCTTTATCTGGTGCTTGCTATCATGAGCGGCGGTGTATTGGAAAAAGCCTTGTTTGGGAGTTGGTAATCCGTTTCTGAGGCACTCCCGACTGACAGCTTTTAACGCAAATTCATCACCCGCCGAAACAGGCGATGTGAACCGAACCTTGTGTGAACCCATGCCCTGCGATACTTCAATACTGCCAGCCGTCATTGATTGCTTCGGATAAATAAAAACGTCAAGCCCTGCGGAAGACTGTAAAGCGTCACACTATTTCAGCTGTGAAAAGGAATACATTCCTAAATTAACCCGGCATACAAAAAAACTCTTGCCATCGGAAAGTGAGAATGCAT
>WRGF01000145.1 GCA_009787345.1 Turicibacter sp. | reverse complement strand
CCCTGGTTAAGTAAAATTCCTAGTCCGACAGCACTTTTGATAGCACCGGCGAAAGCCGTCCCCGCCTCTGTAATCCCCAAGTGAAGGGGGTATTTAAAGGTGCGTGCCGCCATCTCATAAGCCTCGACAGCTAGGTCGACATCAGATGCTTTAAGTGAAATGACGATGTCCTCAAAACCAAGCTCTTCTAAAATTTCAACGTGGAATTTGGCACTTTCGACCATGCCCTCGGCAGTCGCTTTGCCGTATTTTTCCATGATGTGCTTCTCAAGGGAGCCAGCGTTAACCCCGATGCGGATGGGGATGTTTTTGGATTTGCAGGCCTCAACGACTTGCTTCACTTTGTCTACAGAACCGATATTGCCCGGATTGATGCGGATTTTATCGATGCCATTTTCCACAGCCAATAGCGCCAGGCGGTAATCGAAATGAATGTCAGCCACTAAGGGGATAGGGGATTCTTCTTTGATGCGGCGGATGCAGCGTGCGTCCTGCTCATCAAGTACGGCAACACGGACGATGTCGCAACCGGCTGCTGCCAATTCCCGGATCTGGTCCAATGTGTTTTCAACATCTTTGGTTTTTGTCGTGGTCATGGACTGGATGGTAATTTCGTCTGAACCGCCGATAATTTTGTTGCCGGCTTTTACCTGCCTCGTATCTCTTCTATGTAAAATCATGCTATTTCTCCTCCATTTTGAAAAAAAGTCATATTTGAGCCTCTTCCATTATATAATATTTTTAGAGGTTTGCACACTAAAATGTACTGAAAATGGGGGAATGGGAATGAGTCTCTATGAGATGCAGCCATTAGGATACACATACGACGCACTAGAACCGCATATTGACAGAAAAACCATTGAGATTCACTATGACCAGCTTTACCGCCGGGATTTTGAACGATTGTTATGGGTAGTTAGCAAGCGGCCGGATTTTTTTGAAGGAAAAACCATGGAACAAGTCCTTAAGGATCCGGTGGCAATCCCTCACGACATCCAAAAGACCGTGCTTGATTTCGGTGGCTCCTTTGTCAACCATGGCTATTATTTCCAAGGGATGTCCCCTAATGGTGGGGGCAATCCGTTGGGAAGGCTTGCCAGGGATATTAACGACCAGTTTGGGAGCTTTAATGGGATGAAGCGTTCCATCAAAGTCGTTGCCCAAAGCATTTATGAATCGGGCTGGGTTTGGTTGGTAGTGAATCAGGACAAAAAACTAGATATCATCAAAACGCTTACCCAGGCAAATCCTGTTAGCCTTGGCCTCGACCCGCTCATCGGCATCGATTTATGGGAACACGCTTATTGGCTCTCATATCCCAACAAGTTGGAAGATTACCTGGCCGCTTTTTGGGAAATTGTCAATTTGGACTTTGTGGAACAAAAGTATGAGGAAATCATGAAATAGTTGGAATGATTTTGGGGCAAACTGTCTTTAGGGGACACTTTGCTCCTTTTTTTACATTACTCATAGCGCACTTATGGTATAATTAACCCAAATAGGAAAATTTACGAGGTGTTGCTAATGTTGATGAAAGTACCTAAAAAAATGACTACCCTGGCTTTTCGGATCCAGATGTTTAAGGTGATTACCATTTTTTTGTTGATTTTACTGGGGGAGCGGCTTTATCAAATGCAAATCCTTTATGCAGAGGAATACCGGGCGTTCCTGGACCAAAGTGCCACCATGACCACGAACCGAAACGTTCCCCGGGGTCGTATTTATGACCGCAATTTAAACATTTTAGTGGACAATGAAGCCGTCCCGGTCATCACCTACACGTTTTCAACCGGTATTGGGCCTGCACGCATGTGGGAAATGGCTTATGAAGTGGCAGGGCTCATAGGGGAAGCTAACCTGGATGGGGATGCCCGCCTCTGGGAAATCGCCATGGGCAATCCGCCCGCCATCCAACCCCGTGTCCGTCACCGGGACCTGCAGGATTTATGGCTGAGGCTCCATGATGAAGAGGCCCGCGAACGGGTAGCCCACTGGATTTCATTAAATCCTGAAATGGCCGTTTCGATGCTCGAAGTGGGGTTTGAGCAGCTTGACCGCATCGCTTCAGGGCTTCCAAATACGTTAAGCGACGATCATTTTTATGCGATCCAATTACTGACCGTGTCACCCGCTTTTTGGGCCCAAAACCATCCTCAGGAAGCAATGGGATTTTTTGAACAATGGCTAGGGGGTTCGCCGGAAGCCGCCTTGGAGTTTGCAAGAAGCCTCGCAGGGCCAGATGCCACCCCAACCGAAGCCCAGTCGCTTTTGCAAGGGATCAACAATGACCCAGGGGCTTACCTTCAGGCAGGCATCGCATTTTCAGCCCAAATCAGGAACCGCATCAATGAAGAAATTTTTAGGGAGCTGACCCCACGCCAACGGGCAGCCCAGGCTTTTTTCAATGCCATGAACCAAGGAGTCAGCGGGACAGTGAATATTTTGCTGAATGGGGCGACTGAACAGGAATTGACCTATGTGGCGGTCAATTTGAGTTCTAGGAGGCTCGAAGGGGTCAATGTCGGGACAGGCTGGAACCGAATTTACCCATCGGCCATTGGCAATAGCGACATTTTCGGAAGGGTGACTTCTTATGAGCAAGGGCTTCCAGGGAATCAGGCGGGACGGCTTAGGGCGATGGGGTTTGCCAATAATTCCCGGGTAGGGACAGGGCAGATTGAAGAGGCGCTGGAAGGGTTATTGCGTGGGACACCATCAGAATATTCCGTTGTGATGGAGAACGGGGCGATGCTGACGCAACAGGTAATTGCCGGGCAGCCGGGGATGAATGCTTCCCTGACCCTCGACCTTCAGCTACAATCGGCAGTTGATGGCATTTTAAGGGATACGGTCATCCATTACCGGACCAACACGGCAACAGGGCGTTTCCTGCGGGAAGGCTATGTAGTTCTATTGGACCCTAACACCGGGGAAATACTCTCCATGAACGGAATCCAGTTAAACGAGGACAGCAATGGGAACCTCGTCAGGGAAAATGGCGGTGTGGCGTATGAGTTAAATCCCCTTGGCACCATCTGGAGCGCCTTTGAGATGGGGTCGACCGTCAAAGGTGGGACCCTATTGCAGGGCTTTTATGAAGGATTGACGCATATAGGCACTGTCCGCCATGACCGGCCCTTTTATTTTGCGGCGAGCCCGCGGATTGCTTCTTGGGAAAACATGGGCAATATCAATGATGTGAATGCACTGGCAAGGTCGTCCAATATTTTCTTCATGGAACAGACCCTTGCAGCCATGGGAATTTCGTACTATCACCATAGGACCCTTCCAGTGAACCATGAGCGCATGGCGCAGCAACGGGAATTTTTTGCCCGCTTAGGGCTTGGAACAACTACCGGTATCGAGGTGTGGGAATCTGAGGGGAACCGCCTGCCGGTCAATTACGGGACGGCCCCGCTGTTTCATAATATTGGACAGGCAGATACTTATACGACGATGCAGCTTGCCCAGTACACCATGACCCTTGCCAATGGGGGTTACCGGTTTGCCACCCAGCTTGTGAGGGATATTTACTTGCCATCCCATGTGGGTGATGAGCCAAGGCTTCATCATGCTTTTTCCCCTAGATTATTGAATCGCATCGATTTGGACCAGCGCTACTTCGATAGGATCCGCGACGGGTTTGTCCTGGGGGTGCAGGGTTCGCAGGGGACAGGGACGCCTAGGTTTGCCGGGACCGCCTTCAACCCCGCAGGAAAAACAGGGACCTCACAGTCTTTCCTCTTAGGGAGCGATGGCATGCCAAGGCTTCAAAACAATCGCATGATTGAAGTCCACCACGTCAGCTTCGTCGGCTGGGCGCCGGCAAACGATCCCCAAGTTGCCGTTGCCGTTATTTTGCCGGCTGGACAGGATCCGGATATGGTCGCCCGCCGCCAAGGTTCCAACTTCGGGGCCCAGACTATTGCCCGGGATGCCATGCAAGCATTTTTTGACCTGCGGGAGGCAGCGGCGGCAGGCACAGAAGAATAACAGCATATGAATGATACAGCGAGGTGTCGCCATGTTTGAAGAGTTGTCCAGAAAAATGAAAAGCCTGACATTCAGGATCCAGGTGCTCAAGGGGATATGCGTGTTCCTGATGGGGCTATTGGCTTTTCGCCTTTATGAAATGCAGGTGGTCTATTCCCAGGAATACGTGGATTTTTTGGATCAAAGCACTACGACCCGCATCAGCCTAAATGTTCCCCGGGGCCGGATTTACGACCGCAACCTGGAAATATTGGTGGACAATGATGCCGTCCATATCATCACTTATACCTATAGTACTTCCATTGGGCAGTCCACCATGAGGAAACTTGCCGACGAATTGGCAAGGATATTGGAAAGTGTCGCCCTCAAAGAAGGGACAGGGCGCATGGAAGAGATGAACAATGGGCTGCGCACGAGGGACCTTAGGGACTTGTGGCTGGTCACCCATCCCAAAGAGGCAGAGGAATTGGTCGGGGCATGGCTAAAAAATAACGCAGATGCTGCCTTAGGGCTGCTAGGGGACCAAGAACTTCTGGACCGGGCCCTCATCAATCCCAAGGTGCTGTCTGACAGCCAGTTTTATGCGGTTCAGCTTTCTACGGTTACGGATGACATGCTAAACACCCTTACCCCAAGGCAACGGGCTTCACAGGTCATCTTCAACGCCATGAACCAAGGGGTGCACGGGGCAATCAACATTGTCTTGAACCGGGCGACTCAAGAGGAAATCTGGGAAGTGGCGGAAAACTTGCGTAAACTTCCAGGCTTTGACATCGGGACCAGCTGGGAACGGGATTTTCCTTCCCCCATTGGGTTTAGCGGGATTTACGGAAGGGTGACGACTTACGAACAAGGGCTTCCCAGCGAGCAGGCCCAGCGCCTTCGGGCCCTTGGTTACCGAAACAATGACCGGGTGGGGCGCGGCCAGCTGGAAGGGGCACTTGAACCGATTTTAAGTGGGGTCAACTCCATTTATGACGTCACTGTGGAAAATGGGGCGAGTTTTAGGACACCCGTATTTGAGGGGCAGCCAGGGATGAATGTTTCCCTGACCCTTGACTCGCGGCTTCAAGAAAAGGTTGATGAAATCCTTAAACGGCAGCTTGAGCGGAGCCGTTCCCAGCAGGCCACCGCCGAGCACCTTCGCGAAGGCTATGCAGTCATGCTGAATCCCAGGACCGGGGAAATCCTGTCAATGAACGGGATGGTAAGGACCCGTCAGGAAGAGGAAGAAGGCGATGGGGCTTATGAATGGGTTGCCAACCCGTTGGGCACCATCCAAAGCCAGTTTGAAATGGGATCCACGGTCAAAGGGGCGGCCCTGCTTCTCGGCTATCAGGAAGGGGCGACCCAAATTGGACAGGACCGTTTTGACCAGCCGCTGCTTTTTCCAGGGAGCAACCCCATGGGGTCGTGGCGCAACTTAGGGACTGTCAGCGATTTGGATGCCTTGATGTATTCTTCCAACGTTTATTTTTGGCTCCAAACCATCGCTATGGGCGGTGGGGCGTATTCGGCAAATAACCCCAATGGGATTGGCATTTCGGAAGCCCGTCAACAAGAGCTATTGGGGATCCATCGGGAATTTTTTGGTCAATTCGGACTTGGCAGCGGGACGGGCATCGAACTCCCTGAAGCCACTGGACTGAGAAATTCCAGTTCTGAATTTTTCAACCTCTTATTTTATGCCATCGGTCAATCCGATACGTTTACGACGATGCAACTTGCCCAGTATGCCATGACCCTGGCCAATGGGGGCAGCCGCTTTGCCACGCAGTTGGTAAAAGACATCTACCTGCCTTCAACGAACGGTGAGGACATGCGGCTTTATCAAGCCTTCACCCCGCGGCTCCTTAACCGCATCGACTTGGACCAAGCCTATTTTGAACGGGTAAGGGAAGGGTTTCGGCGCGCCGTCCAAGACAGCAGGGGAACCGGCTTTTCCGCCTTTTCGGGGGCTGATTACGACCCTGCAGGAAAAACGGGGACGGCACAGACCATCCTCTTGGATGAATCTGGGTGGCCCGTGCGCCCGGCAGTCGAGGTCCATAATGTCACGTTCGTAGGCTGGGCCCCCGTGAACGACCCGGAAGTGGCGATTGCCGTCATCTTGCCGGCAGGGGAACTTCCAGCCAATGGACGGTCGGGTTCTTGGAGCAACAACACTGCCCAAATTATTGCCAATGAAGCCATGAAAGCCTATTTTGACCTGAAAAGAGGGGCAAATAACGAATAACCGCATCCTTCGTCAGAAAATACTTGTCAGATTGCGTTGAAAATGGTATAATCCTTACAGGCTAAAACAAAAAAATGCGTAGCTTATATCAAAACTTCTGGTTATTTGCCCGACGACATGGTATAATCAAGGAGTTGCAATCAGATTGGAGGGATTTTCATGCGAGTTAACCTTACATTAAAATGTGTAGATTGTGGTGAAGAAAACTACATTTCCAAGAAAAATAAACGTAATAACCCAGAGCGTCTTGAGATGAAAAAATACTGCCCAAAATGCCGTAAATCAACTGCTCACCGCGAAAAGAAATAATTCGGGGGTTATCCCCCAAAAAATCCAGGACCTGCGTCCTGGATTTTTCTTTGCCCTCGATTTGAATAGTTTCCCGAAAAAACTGCCAAAATAAGGGGAACGTTGCTTTACCGGCTGCCTATGTGGCCAGTATCCTAAGGAATTGAGGTGTTTTAGCATGAAAAAAGACGTAAGAAGTGTCGTTTTGGTCGGAACCGGATTTGTTGGGATGAGTTTTGCCTATGCCATGCTCAACCAAGGCGGCTTGGAGGAACTGGCGCTCATCGATGCCAATAAAGAAAAAGCGGAAGGGGAGGCCATGGATTTATCCCACGGGTTGCCATTTGCCCCGGATAAGATGAAAATCTGGGCAGGGGATTACCAGGACTGCGCCTATGCTGATATTGTGGTCATTACGGCCGGGGCAGCCCAAGCACCGGGGGAAACCCGTTTGGATTTAGTGCAAAAAAACTCAAAAATCATGCGGTCCATCGTCAAGGATATCATGAAAACCGGATTCAGCGGCATCATCGTCGTCGCCACCAACCCGGTGGATGTCCTGACTTATGTGGCGTGGCAAGAATCCGGGCTGCCAAGGAACCGGGTCATCGGGTCGGGGACAACCCTTGATACGGCCAGGTTCCGTTATGAACTGGGAAAATACTTATCGGTGGATACGAGGAACATCCATGGCTATATCATCGGGGAACACGGCGACACCGAATTTCCTGCTTGGAGCCATACGACGGTTGGGGTCATCCCGCTCCTTGATATGATCAATAACGACTCCAACTATAAGTTTGAGGATTTGGAACAGATTTATTTGAATGTCCGGGATGCGGCATACGACATCATCAACCGCAAGCAAGCCACCTATTATGGCATCGGGATGTCCCTGGCACGCCTTGTAAAAGCCATCCTTGGGAATGAAAATAGCATTTTATCGGCATCGGTTTACCTGAACGGGCAGTATGGGCACCGGGATGTGTTCATTGGCGTGCCAGCCATCGTCAACCGAAATGGGATCCGGGAAGTCCTTGAAATCAACCTGACAGGCGAGGAGCAGGACCTCATGGCCAAATCTGTTGCTGTCTTGAAAGAAACGCTAGACCAGGTCCGCTAACCCTAATGAATGTTGTGCCTATGAATTTTCGGCTGGATGTGTTACAATAGAGGATGAAAAAATTGAAAAAGGGGGCTACTTCCTTGAAAAAATACGTATTTGGCATTGATATTGGTGGGACGACCGTTAAATGCGGGTTGTTCAAAACAGATGGCACCATCCTTGAAAAGTGGGAAATCACCACCGTTTTAGGGTCGATCCTTGAGGATGTGGCAAAAACCATTGAAGAAAAAATGGCAGAAAAAAATATAGCGAAAAATGATGTATCCGGTGTTGGCATCGGGGTACCAGGACCAGTTACCAGCGAAGGTTATGTCGTGGTCGGCGTCAACGTCGGGTGGCCTGATGGAAAAGATGTCAAAGGCGAGCTGGAAGGAATGCTTTCCTTGCCGGTTGCCGTCGGGAACGATGCCAATGTTGCGGCTCTTGGCGAATTATGGCTAGGCTCTGCCCAAGGTGCCCAAAACGCGATCATGTATACCCTTGGTACGGGAGTTGGGGGCGGTGTCATCATTGATGGAAAAGTCGTTGCCGGTCCAAATGGCGCCGGTGGCGAGCTGGGGCATAGCCTGGCTGTCTTAAATGGCTCTGCGTGCAATTGTGGGAAAAATGGCTGCTTGGAAACCGTCGCATCCGCTACTGGGATTGTTCGGGAGACCGTCAATTACCTGGCATCCACAGACACCCCCTCTCCCCTTCGCGACCTTGAGAAAATAGAAGCGAAGGATGTCTTTGAAGCAGCAAAAGCAGGGGACACCATCAGTTTGAAAATGGTAGACCAGCTCGGGTTTTATTTGGGGCTGAACATGGCGAATGTGGCGGCAGCAGTGGATCCAGAAAAAATCATCGTTGGTGGCGGTGTTTCCAAGGCAGGCGATTTTTTGATTGATGCTATTGCCAAACATTACCGTGAATTTGCATTTTCATCTGTTCGTAATGCGGAGTTTGTTATTGCTACCCGCGGAAACGATGCTGGCATCATGGGAGCGGCGTACATGGTCATGACTGCATCATAAGAAGGGGGAATCATCATGAAAATCTATCCCATGGCTTTAGGACCGGTCGGCACCAACTGTTATGTTTTATCTGTAGGCAACCGTGCAGTTGTGGTGGATCCGGCAGGGGAACCTAAAAAAATCCTGAATTACTTGGCAAATCATAAATTGGTTGTGGAAGCCATCTTGTTGACCCATGGCCATTTCGACCACATCGGGGCGGTCAATGAAGTCATCGAAAAATTTCCAGTACCGGTATTTTCCCATAAACGGGAACTTGAATATTTCAATAATCCGGATGTCAACCTCTCCAGCCATTTTGGTGCAGCATATGTCTTGGATGCAGGAACGGATTACCGCTGGATAGGCGAAGGGGACAGCATCGAGGTGCTTGGGCAACCGGTTTCAATCAACCATGTCCCTGGCCATACGCCGGGAAGCATTACCTTCCACTTCAAGGAACAGGGCGTCATCTTTACAGGGGATACTTTGTTCCAAGGTTCCATGGGACGCACAGATTTGATTTATGGCAACCATGAGCTCCTTCACCACGGGATCAAAACGAAGCTTTTGACCCTGCCCCCCCAAACGGTGGCATATTCGGGCCATGGCGGTGCGACGACCATCGAAGCCGAACTGGGCAACAACCGCTTTTTTGCCTAACTTAGCCATAAAAAAAACGCCCTCTCATTAAGACGGGCGTTTTTTCATGGGTACGTTACGGGATTTTCTAAGCCTTCAACGCCATCGGTGACAAAAAGATAGTGCTCTTCATCAGGTTCATACGGGGCTCCGTCACTGATTTCAGAAGCTGCGAGCCCTTTACCATATTTTTCTGGATAAGGGGAAGCCGCTTCCTCCAAAAGGGATTCGGCTTCCCCTGGCAATGCCCATGAAAGGGCTCCGGAAACAAAATAATTGTGATACGAAATCCTATAGGTGATTTTCATAATGTCTTCGATTTCTTCCATAGTGAGGGAAACAGGGGTGCCGGATTCAAGGTAGAGTAAGTTTTCGTCATAAGCAGCCCCTGTTTCCTGCAGGTCATGGATGCGGTGGATGGTTTCCATTTCCATCAAGGCCAGGCTTAAATAGGCCTGCCGCCTGCCATAAGAGAAAGCCTGGCTTTCTAAGCGGCCGGCCAGTGTCAGGAGCAAGCTGGAAAAAATTAAGGCAAGCCCAAGCATCAATGGCATGATAAATCCTTTTTCATTCATCCATTTCCCTCCTTGTAAAGTTGATTAGATAAATCCCATGGGTAACCCCGTCGTGCCCAGTGATGCTAAGGTGGGCGCTTTGATTGCTCCCAGCCGCCACAAAAAACCCGGAAGCCCCGTAAAGGGCAATTTCCCCTCCGGAGCCATTGACCCGCCGGCTTATTCTCCCGTTAGAAAGGGCATAGCTGATTACCGACCCGTCAACCATCAGGTTCAGTTGATTGTTTTCTACCCAGAGTCCATCTGCCAGGCCAGCTTCTTGCTGAAGGCGCGTCGCCAGGGTTTCTACTTCATGCTGTGAAAGAAGGTTGGGATTAACCTGATAATGGGGCAACATCTGTAAAAGCGCAGCAAAAGCCAGGGCTAAAATCGAAGTTATGGACAGGCTAAGCAGCTGTTCAACTAAGAAAAAGCCGTGTTGGTCATAAACAAATTTCTTCATAGATGCCCCTCCAACTGTACGATAAGCAAGAATGCCCGAAAATTCCCTGGGAAATGTTTTGGCTCCTTATTTCAAAAAGCTGGTTATATGCGGATTGCTGTGCATCCAGGCGCTCCCTGGCACCAAGCAACAGGGGGGCAGTTTCAAGGAAAGTGGCTGAGAGTATCCCTAAAAGCGCCAGGCCAACCAAGCTTTCCATTAGGGCATAGCCCCGTTGGTTTTTAATCACGGATATCAACCCCTCCAATCCCGATGGAAAATACCATCCGTTTTTGGTGATAGCGGCTAAGGACCGTCAAGGATCCAGCCCTGGAAATGTTGCCGGCAGGGGTGAAGCTGATGCGGGTCGAGCCCTCGCCGGAAATGGTTACCCGGTCCGGGAGCCGCCGCTTGGCGATGAGGACCCCATTTCTTGTTACGGTGTAACTCTGGTCATCGTGGTTGATAATCAAGTCCTTGCCACCTCCTTGCTGGAGCGGGACCATGTTATAGTCCCGCACCCGGTGCAAATCGGATTGCAAGACGGACAAGGCCTGCATCAATTGGAAATGGTCATAAAAACGGGACATGGATGGCAGGCTGAAGCTAATCAAGATGCCGGTAATAATAAGTGAAACCAAGGCTTCCGTAAGAGTGAACCCCAGGTTATTCCCCATTGGAGATCGTGCAGTTTTCCGGCACTGCAACATTCAATCCATTTAATAAACTTCCAACCGAATTTAATGCCGCCACACTTCTTTCTTGGGCACGGCAAGCCTGTTCTTCCGCACGGTCAATAATCGTCCCCGCCGATGGCAAGATTAACAAAACCAACATTCCGATGATCGCAAGCACCACTAGCATTTCCACTAAAGTAAAGCCTGTTTCGTTTTTCAATGTTTTCATGGTTGATTCCTCCGTTTAGATTGTTATTGGTGTTACAAGATATGGACAAGGTCAAATACGGGTTGCAAGATGCTTAGGTAAAGCAATGCAATCATGCTGCCGATGGCGACCAAAAGTCCGGTTTGCAAAACTTTGAATGCCTGGCCTAGCATGCCGCTTAGGCGTTTCAGCTCCATTTGGGTGTAAAGCCCCAACTCTTTCGGGACACAGCCAATCTGAAGGGCATGGCACATCACTGTTTTGAAGTAAGGGGTGAAATAACAGGAATTCCCTAAAACAGATTCCAGAGCATCGCCTGTTTCAAGCTGGGCTTTAACTTTGATAATGGCATGCCGGACCAGGGGGACGGTTTCAAACTGCAAAATCGTTTCTAAACTTTCTTTGAGGGGGAGCCCGCAGGCTAAAAGCATCTGCCATTGGCTGGCAAAATAGTAAGAGAATAGCTGCTGGGCAAATTTGAGCCTAAAGGGGAATAGGCGCTCTTTTTTTGAGTTTAAAAAATAGAAAATGATTCCCCCAAAAAGGGGGGCGAGGCTTAAAATGGCACCCATCACCACAAACATGACCCTGATGGCAAAAGGGTCGCCTTCAAGATTGAAGCTGTCGTAAAAACCTTCTAGGTGGGGGATGAAAAACACATAAGCGGCACTTAAAACAAAGGCCATCAATCCTAAGAGAAACAGTGGGTAGCGAAGCTTTTGTGTCAGTTCCCTCCGGTTTTTCAAATAATAGACGCTAAATTCCCGGGCTTTTTGAAGGCCTAAAAGCAAGGAGCCATTTTCCTCGTTGCAGCGTACCATGTAGACGATGCGCTTTTCAAAGCCCGATTCCTCAAGGCCGGTGGCAAAAGGGAGGCCGGCTTCGCATTGGCTGCACATAAATTGAAGCGCCTGCGGCTTAAACATCGTCTGCATGACGCCTAAAGCACCAGCGACGGAAAAGCCGTTTTCTACCAGCTGGGTGAAGCGGTCCAAAAACCGGTGTTGCGCTTCAAGCCCCCAAAATTTTTTTAACTTGCTGTTTTTTCCCATAGGTCATACTCCTCTTCCAACGTCCGGTATCGTTTTTCAGTGTAGCCGGAGGACAGCATTTCGTCCAGGTCTGCCCCAAAGCACAGTTCAAACAGGGCCTTGTAGCCGGCCTTTGCTTTAATGAGCCGTTGGTTGGCGACCCCGACAAGTGCCTGTTCAAGTTCTTGGGGTGCGACGCCTAGGTCAAGCATCCGGTGGATGGTCCCCACCACGTTTTTGGAATGGACGGTGGAAATGACCAAATGTCCCGTTAGGGAAGCCCTGATGGCCTGCATGGCTGTGGCTGCATCGCGGATTTCCCCAATGACAATCACATCCGGGTCATGGCGAAGGATTTCCTTGATGCCCACGTCATAGGTAAGCCCCGTCGCTTTGTTGATCTCCAGCTGGACCATGTCGATGTCATACTCAACGGGATCCTCGATGCTACAAGCTGTGCGCCCAAGGTCACGGAGGTATTGGAGCAGCCCGTAAGCCGTCGTTGTTTTCCCACTGCCTGTCGGCCCGCTAATGAGGATGAGCCCTGCCTGGGTGCTTGCCATTTCCTTCAGCGTATAGGCATTTTGCGAAAATAATGGGATTTCCTCCAAAGACCGGCGCCCCTTGGGATTGATGATCCTAAGCACCAAACTGTGGAACCGGTAAGTGGGGATGATGGAAACCCGGGCATTTAGCAGGTTTTCCCCCGCCGAGATTTTAATCATTCCCGATTGTGGCTGCAAAGGATGCTCAAGGGTAAGGGAGGCATGGAACCGGATGTAAGAAAGCAGTTGCCGGTAAGTAGTTGGTGTAAGCGAAGCATGGGCCTTCATGGCAGACCCTACCCGAAAGCGCACGCCGATGGACCCTTCCTCTAGCATAAAATGAATGTCGCTGGCTTTTTGATCATTGGCAGTTTCCAGCAAGTCCGTCAACAGGTTTTGAATGGACACAATATCACCTCCATGCCTAGTAACAAGAGCCATTCCCCTAAGATTCCTGCAAAGGTTTGGGGATTTTTTTAATTTTTTTCGGAAATCATGCTAAAAATGCTGCATTTGTAGGAAAGTGGAGGCAGGGGTAAGCAAAAATTTCCAGAAGGGGGTGGGTTATGGTATAATTGTTGGTGACCATTAGCAAAAAGGAGACTGTTATGATACGCATTTCACAAATAAAAATTTCCATTGATGAACCCATTGAAAAAGTGAGGGAACAAGCCCTCAAAATTTTAGGCATTGCAGACAGCGAAGTGCAGGATTTTCGCATTTACAAGCAATCCATCGATGCCCGCCGCCGGGGCAAGCTGGAATTTGTCCATACGGTGGATTTGTCCCTGGCAGATGAAGGGGCAGTTTTAAGAAAGCATATCCCCAATGTCAGCGTGACCCCACAGATTGAATACATCATGCCAGAGGCGGGGACTGCGCCGATGAATCACCGCCCGGTAGTCATCGGGTTTGGCCCGGCAGGGATGTTCGCGTCGCTTTTATTGGCGCAAAAAGGTTACCGCCCCATCGTC
>WRGF01000144.1 GCA_009787345.1 Turicibacter sp. | reverse complement strand
CGTTGGAAGCTCAGGCGGTCATTGATGGCGAACTCCGTGCTATCGTCCGAAATGCCATACCATTGTTGCAGCATCACGACTTTGAACATCATCACCCGGTCCATTGGCGGTCTTCCGCCTGGGCCTTTTGCTTCGATTTCAAATGCTTCATCCAATACCGGACGGAAAAGTTCCCAATCCACAACATTCAAAACCTTCGTCAAAGGGTCGCCCAGTTCGCTTAGGCGCTCCAGTCGGTTGTATTCGGCTAAAAGGTTAAGTTGCATCATGATTGGTTTCTCCGTTCTATTAGTGTCTTAAAATGATTATATCATTTTTTGCTATTTCTGGTGGGCTCAAGTCCGAATGTTTAGAGGTACCCATAATATCCCATTCATAAATCAGCCGTAGGTTGAATGCCTAAAATTCCTAAAGCTGCTCTTTGGGAAACACCCTGGGGAAAAACTGGTGGTCATTTTGGACAATGCCCGACTCCATCACTCCGATTTCCTCAAGCCATTTATTGGAAGAAAACTGCCAGTTCCTTGAACTGGTTTTTCTGACTACAGCCCGGACCTTCACATGAATGAGGAACTCTGGAAATGGGTTAAGGACGCTGTCGTCAACGATGTTTTTAACGGAAAAGAGAGGCAACTTACTGGTGCCGTCAAACACTTTTTTAAACACATCAACGAGCACCTAGAAGTAACGTTTGATCGTATTTGCCTCCAATTTTAAATTTGGCGATCATTCAGATTGTTTCATTTTCTAAAACCCACTTGCCGTTTATATAGTCCTTCCAGTCATTCGCTCAGCAAGCGCACCAGATTAAACCTGTATCCCCAAACCTTTTTCACGGATTTACTTGTCATTTATAGCCTACTTGCGATATAATGTAAGCAAGAGCAGCATTTCCTTTGCAAAAAAACTGACATGACCGTTATAATGCGAACTTTTTTATTTATGACCCATGAACCCTAATATTTAATAAGGAATTTTTAATGCTGAGCCAAAAACATAAAGGAGGTGAATCGCCACCGGGCTTTTGAACACCCACTCCCGATGGCGGTAAACAGTGGCTAAATTATTAGAAGAAAAAATCAAGGTATTTGCCCTAGGGGGCTTAGACGAAATCGGAAACAACCTTTACGTCGTTGAAGTAAATGATAAGATTTTTATTTTGGACGCAGGGCTTAAATACCCGACAGAAGAATTACTGGGGGTTGATGCTGTCATTCCCGATTTTACTTATTTAAAGGAAAACCAGCAGCGGGTCCAAGGGGTATTTTTATCCCACGGCCATGACGAACACATCGGTGCCCTGCCCCAGCTTTTGACTATTTTAAATGTTCCGGTATATGGGACGCGCCTGACCATGTCCTTAGTCGAGGATGCCATGTCGGACAATGGCCTTGATATCAAGAAATTCAAGCTTTACAAAATCCGGGAACACAATGAGCTGTTCTTCGGGGATGTAAAAGTAACTTTCTTTAAGACCACCAATAGCATTCCGGACTCTGTTGCCATCTGTATCCACACCAAATCCGGGGTCATCGTTTACACGTCCGACTTTACGTTTGACCAAAGCGCCAAAGGCCGTTACCAAACGAATTACAACCGCATTGCCGATATTTCAAAAGAAGGCGTGCTTTGCCTTTTAAGCGAATCAGTCAATGCCGGGAAAGTTGGCTTTACAGGGAATGGGGCCCAGCTTCGTTACCGATTGGAAGAAATTTTTAGCCGCGCTGAAGGGCGCATCATTTGTTCCCTATATTCTTCCGACTTGCACCGCATCCAATTAGTGGTTGACCTTGCCATCCAATATAACCGCAAAGTCGCTATCATCGGCCGCAAGATGCAGCGACTGGTAGACATTTCCGTCAAGCTTGGCTACCTTCGCATCCCTAAATCCATGCTGATGAACCTACTTTTCATCGATGAGAAAAACGACAATAACCTGTCGGATTTGGTTGTTTTGGCAACTGGGAACCGCCATGAGCCATTCAATGCCCTGACCCGAATGGCCAAGCATCAGGATCGTTTGGTCCACATTGAAAAATCAGATACCATCATCGTAGCGACCCCGCCGATTCCAGGGACTGAATCCAAATCGGCCCGCACCATCGATATGCTTTACCGCTCAGGGGCTAATGTCAAGGTGCTCAGCAAGGACTTATTGCCATCGGCCCACGCATCAAGCGAGGACCTGAAGCTGATGATGAACCTTTTGAAACCCGAATATGTGATGCCTATTACCGGGGAGTACAGAAACCTTGTGGAACATGCCAAAGTAGCTGAGGCCATGGGCTTCTCACCGGAAAAAATCATCATTAGCGATAATGGTGAAGTGATTGCCTTTGAACAAGGCGAGCTGGTCAACCACACCGAGCGGATTGCCATCGACCAGATTTTGGTGGACGGCTTAGGGGTTGGCGACATCGGTTCCGTGGTGCTTCGCGACCGTCAATTGATGGCTAACGACGGCATCATGGTGGTCATTGCCAACTTGAACAAGCACACCAAAGAAATCGTTGCCGGCCCGCAAATCGTCTCAAAAGGCTTTACTTATGAGAAGGACAATGCCGAGCTTTATGCGGCCCTGAATGACTTGGTAAAGAACATCATCGGCCAGTATGTCACGGAACAATATGTCAACTGGCAGGGGCTTCGCCAGGAACTGCGGGACAAAATCGGAAAGCTCTTGTTCAATAAGACAAAACGCAAGCCTATCATTATCCCAATCGTGGAAGAATTCAATTTATAAAAAAATCAAGGCATCCCTTCAGCAGGGGTGCTTTTTTATTTCAGGTTGGGGTTGCCCCCAGTCTAGGTTGTATGAGATAATAAGGGCAAAATATTGGAACCAGAGGGAGTTTTATGGCAAAAAAGAAGCGGGTCTCAACGAAAAAAACGATTATGGATACGATTTATATGGAAGTGGTGGGCCTTTTGTGTGTCCTGCTAGCGATTTTAATGTTAGGGGAACTAGGGCTGATAGGTGAAATTCTCATGCGGGTTGGGCTGTTGCTGGTAGGGGACTTTCACTGGGCCCTGGCTATTTTAAGCATCATGCATGGGCTCAAGATGATGGTCACAAGGAAAAAACCAGCGTTATGGGGATCCAAGCAAATCGGGTCCTACCTGGTCATCACGGCAGCCCTTGTTTTTGCCCACATCCCGGTATACCGCCTGTTCATCGTCCACCAAATCCCTCTTTTGGGCGGCATTTGGAATTATTACTGGGGCGGAGACGTGCTATACGATGGGTTTCAAGTTGGCGGCGGGTTGCTAGGGGCCGTTGTATATGCCATCTTTGTGCCACTGATTACGTGGATTGGGCTTTTTGGGCTGAATTTGATTGTGATGATTTATGGGATCTTGCTGATGTTCGGGCTTTCCATCCAAGAAGTTTATGAAACGTCTAAAAAAAGGCGGGAACTCCTCAAGAAAACAAGGGCTTCCAGGCCTAAAAACCCCCGTGCCAAAAAAGAAGCCCCCGAGTTTTTCAAGGACGGGAAAAAAATTACCCCGTCCCTCGAACAGTCACTGGGGGAACTGGATGCCATGGGTACCGATCCCATGACAGCAATCCCAGCCTCCATCAAACCGCCTGCGGCTAAAAAAGAGGGCACCATTAAAATCAGGGACTTTACGGAACGGGTGGCAAAAGAGCCAGAACCGGAAGAAGCCCCTCAGTTGGCCGTGGTTGATTTTACGGCGCCGAGCCTGAGCCCGGATTACCTGATTCCGCCGGCAACGCTATTGATCGACCATCCCATTACGGATGAGGACCACCGGAAGCGGGATAATTATGCGGAGGCGCAAATGGCTAAGCTTGAGGAGACGTTCCAAAGCTTCCAGGTACGGGCTAAAGTCCAAGAGGTCCACATCGGCCCATCGGTCACCCGTTTTGAGGTGCTTCCGGAGGCAGGTGTCAAGGTAAGTAAAATCCAAAACCTGTCCAATGAAATCGCCATGAACCTAGCGGCAAAAGGCATCCGCATCGAAGCACCGATCCCCGGAAAATCTGTGGTGGGCATCGAAGTGCCAAATAGCCGCCAAACCCTTGTCGGCTTTAAGGAAATCCTAAAGGAAGTCCCTCCCAGCAAGCAAAAAGAAAAACTGTTGATGGTACTTGGGCGGGACATTGCGGGCTCCACTATTTACTCCACGCTGAACTCCATGCCCCATTTATTGGTAGCAGGTGCGACGGGGTCGGGTAAATCGGTGTGTATCAATACCATGCTTTGTTCCCTTTTGATGCGTTCCACGCCACAGGAAGTCAAGATGCTTTTGATCGATCCGAAAAAAGTGGAATTGAACCGCTATAACGGGTTGCCGCACCTATTGGCACCTGTTGTAACAGATCCGCGGCTGGCAGCCAAGGCCTTGCAAAAAGTCGTGGCGGAAATGGAGCACCGCTATGATTTGTTCCTTCAAAGCAACTGCCGGGACATCGAGACTTATAACCAATACATCGACCTGGACAACGAAGCGGAAGAGGCTGCCAGGGCCCGCCTCCCATTTGTCGTGGTTATCATCGACGAGCTTGCGGATTTGATGATGGTAGCGTCGAAAGATGTAGAGGACAGCATCATGCGCCTGACCCAGATGGCGCGGGCGGCTGGCATCCACTTGGTGATCGCCACCCAAAGGCCGTCCGTCGATGTCATTACCGGGGTCATCAAGGCCAATGTCCCTTCAAGGATTGCTTTCGGGGTATCTTCTTCGGTGGATTCAAGGACCATCCTGGATTCCGTCGGTGCCGAAAAACTGGTCGGGAAAGGGGACATGCTCTTCCTACCCATGGGGGCTTCAAGCCCTACCCGGATCCAGGGGGCTTTCATCAGCGATGCGGAGGTCCTTCGGATTGTGGAATTCATCAAAAACCAGCAGCAGTCCGAAGTCAAGCATGACTTTTTGGAAAGTATCGAAACCCAGGAAAATACCAGCGACTTCATGGATGACCCCTTAATGCGGGACGTGCTCGCCTACATTTTTGAAACCAAGAAAGTTTCCGCTTCCCTCCTTCAGCGGCGCTTCAAGATTGGCTATAACCGGGCTGCCCGCCTCGTGGACGAGCTTCAGGACAAACAGCTCATTAGCCCCCAAGACGGGAATAAAGCCCGTGAAGTGCTTTTAAGCGAAGAGCAATACCAGCAATTTATCTCTGCCTCTTAAAAGGCAGGTGCGCCACTTATGCACCTGCTTTTTTTTGCATAATTTAGGGGAATTGTCCCATGCTAATACCAGCGGGGATTCTCTCAAGGGATTTTCCTAAAATGCAGGAAGTTATACTGATTCCATTCCAAAAGCTACCTCCTGAGCGGTCTTTTCCACCCTGGGCTTCGTCACTTCTGCGCACACGATGTTCCACATCGCTTAGCTCCGGCGTTCCACGCCCAGAACGAAAAATCCTCGCTGATGAGGCAACTTTTTAGAACGGAATCAGTATTAGCATGAACCCCAAAAAAGGTGATGGAAAAATGAACAAACGATGGATATGGGCAATGGCTTTATTGATGCTCTTTGGCTGCGGGCGGGAGCCTTATGCTTTTAAAAAAGAAGACCGGACCTATGTGGCAGATGAGGAACACATCGATTTTAAGCTGGGGGTTGCGGTAGGGCAGGCAGATGCGCTGGATGACAATACGTTCAATGCCATCGCCTGGAACGGCGTCGTCCAATATGTCGACCGGTACCCTAAGGTCAAAGTCCAAAGGTGCGTCCCTTTAAGCAACGAGGATGCGGAAATGAAGCGGGTGGTGGATGAGCTGCTGACGGTGGGCTGCGACGTGATATTCGGGTTCGGCCAGGAATATGCCAAAGTTTTTAAGGAAGCGGTGCCAGCCAACAAAGACGTGACGTTTATCTTGTTTAGCGGCGGGAAGCTTGACATCGACGGGGAAAATTATGTTGCCATCGATTTTCAGGACCAGCAGAGCTCATTTCTTGCAGGGGTGGCGGCAGCCTTGAATACAGACACTAAAAAAGTGGGGTTTATCGGAGGCAAGCCGGACGAATCGGTGACCCGCCAAAGCCTTGGGTTCAAAACCGGGGTCAATTATGCCAATGCCAATTATCAAACGGGTGCCTACTTGGTGGAACCCCGATTTGCCGATGCTTTTGACGACATCGGCAAGGGGCGCAAAATTGCCAAGGAGCTTTATGACAAAAAAGTGGATGTCATATTTGCGTGCGCCAGGGTGACGGGGATCGGGGTCATAGAAGAAGCCAAGACCCGTTTGGAAAACAAAGAGGATGTGTGGATGATCGGGGTCGACAATGATTTGTATGAAGATGCCAAAGGGATAGATGAAAAATCCGTCGTCTTGACCTCCGTCGTCAAGCGCATGGACGTGGTCATCTACGAAATCCTTGAAGACTTCTCAAGGAAAAGGTTCCCGGGGGGAAAATACTTGTTAAGGACATTAAACGACAATGGGCTTGGGTTACCAAAGGAAAACAAAAATTTCAATGAAAAAACGAAAGTCATCGTTTCCAGAACCGAGCAGCTGCTTAGGGAAGGCTCTTTGGTCATCCCTTTTGAGCTGGATGAACTGGAAACTTTTTCGGAATCCTTCGGGTGACGGCTATGAAAATCAAGCTGATTACCATACTCCTAGTGGTTGCTTTAGGGGGATGCAGCAGTTCCCATGCCTTCCACATCAATAAAGAATCACGGGCAGAGGTTGCCAAGGAAGAGCGGATCAATTTTAAGATCGGGGTCGCGATGGGGGCTGATGGCGGGATGGGCGATAATACGTTTCACGCCATCGCATTTCAGGGTTTCAACCAATATGCCGACCGCTACCCGCTTTCGCGGCTTCAATGCTCACAGGCCAAAACCGATAAGGAGGAAGACCTGTTGCATGCGGTGAGGGAACTTGCCGTCATCAAATCCGATATTATCTTTGGGTTAGGGGCGGCATTTACCGAAATTTTTGAAAAACTCCATCCCCAATATCCCCATATCAAATTCGTGCTGTTGGGGGGAAACATTATAAATCCCAGTGAAAACCTGTTGACCGTGGATTTTTTAGACCAGCAAAGCAGTTTCTTGGCAGGTGTGGCAGCAGCGCTTACGACCAAAACAGGTGCCATTGGTTTTTTAGGGGGGCAGGAATTGGAAGGAGCCAAGCGGCAACAGCTGTGGTTTGAAGCGGGCATCCGCTATGCCAACCTGATGTATGGTACAATGGCGTCCCTTGAACAGGTTTCCTTTACCCACTCCTTCACGGATAGGCGCCTTGGGCAAAAATTGGCGAGGGACATTTATCTGGACGGGGTGGATGTGCTGTTTGCCTGTGCCGGCGCTTCTGGTAGCGGGGCGATGGATGAGGCGAAGGTCTTGGTGGAGAAAGGGGGGGAAGTTTGGCTTATCGGGATGGACAACGATCAATTTTTAGAAGGGGAAATATTTTCCGGTGGCTCAGTGGTGCTGACCTCGGCGGTGAAGCATCTTGACATCGCCATTTATGAAATCCTAGAGCTTTACGTAAGGGGGCATTTCCCGGCGGGAGGGCACTGGGTGAAGGGCCTTCATAACCATGGTGTGGGGCTTCCCAAAAATAATCCGAATTTTAGCCAGATGACGGTGGAGCGGGTACGGGAAACAGAGGAAAAAATTCTGGAAGAAAACCTCTTGATTCCTTTTGGGCCTGGCGATTTGGAAAAAATGCTGGAACTTCCCTTGATTAGAATGGGCTTTTGAATAATTTTTTTATTATGAGTTATAATGAGATGGCACCCGGCTTGCGGGAATGCC
This sequence comes from Turicibacter sp., assembly GCA_009787345.1. GTDB lineage: Bacteria > Bacillota_I > Bacilli_A > MOL361 > Turicibacteraceae > WRGF01. The sequence continues at coordinate 5,954 of WRGF01000144.1, read as the reverse complement.
TGTCTTTTTTGGCATTGCAACTTGCATCAGGGAAAAGTGGGCCATGTTCCCACTGACAGGCAGTTATTATTAGAGGAGGATTTATAGATGAAAAAACAATTATTTGCCGGTTTTTTGTCGGCAGCCGTTTTGTCTTTAGCAGCCTGCGGGACTGCTCAACCACAGGGTGGTGCTGACCTGCACCGCATCGGGATGCTTCCAGATGCAGGCGGGGTCAACGACCAGTCATTCAACCAAGGGACTTGGGAAGGTGTCCAACGCTTTCATAGCGACCATCCGGAACTCATCGAAGAGCCAACGCATATTGTCCCAGCCAACACGGCAACGGCAGACTTTGTCAATTCGGCGGAGCAGCTCATTACCGCTGGCAAAGAATTGATTGTCATGTCCGGCTTCACGTTCCAAGATGCGGTTACCGAGCTTCAGGAAAACCACCCGGATACAAAGTTTGTCATCATTGATGCGGCACCGGATGAAATCAACGATAATACATTAGGGATTTTCTTTGCGGAGCAAGAGGCTGGGTTCTTAGCGGGGATTGCGCAGCACTTGAAACCCAAACCGGCCAGGTAGGGTTTATCGGTGGAATGAACATCCCCCCAGTACGTGCTTTCGGGCATGGGTTTGTCATGGGCGTTGCCTACGCCAATGAACATCTGGATGCCGATGCAACCGTCACCCACTTTGTTTATCAAGGCGGATTTGCTGACTCCCAGGCAGGGGCGACCCTGGCAGCCGGTATTTTCGATGCAGGTGCCGACATTATTTTTGCAGCCGCAGGAAATGTTGGGAATGGTGTCATTGCCGAAGCACGCACCCGTTCCGAGGGAGGCGAGCATGTCTATGTCATCGGAGTAGACTCTGACCAATACGAAGCTGGCGTGATGCCAAATGGCAATTCTGTCATTTTGACCTCTGCCATGAAACGGGTTGACCAAGCAGCTTATGAAGCCATCGATGCGTTTGTCAATGGGACATTTGAAGGTGGGCGCAGCATTACGCTGACTGCTGCTGACAACGCCGTAGGGCTCCCAGAAGAAAACCCTAATTTGTCGGCACAAACCAATGCTAAGATTGCCGAGGCTTACGAAAGGCTTCAAGGCAGCGAGTTGAGCATCCCTATCGGGACGGCTGAAGTCAAAGCGTTCTTAGAGCAGCAAAATTACGATGTGGCAAGCCTTCCAGCTGCGTTTAGCGAAGAATAAAAAATACTCAGGCAACCATGAAAATTCCAATCCAGTCCAGGCCAGTTTTAAGGGCTTGCACTGGATTTTTTGTCTTAATGAAAAGCCGGGAAATAGCGGATTTATGGATCCAGCTTCCTTTTCATATAGTCAGCCACAATTCTTTGCCATCAGGCGAATACCCCTTTTAAGCTTTGGGCAGTATAAAAATATAGTTTTTTTGAAAGGGGCAGGCAATGCTATGGCATATGAAATAGAAATGCTTAACATTACGAAAGTATTTCCAGGCATCAAAGCCAATGACAATATAACCCTTCAGGTCAAACGGGGAGAAATCCACGCACTCCTTGGGGAAAACGGGGCTGGGAAATCGACGCTCATGAGCGTGCTCTTTGGGCTTTTTACCCCTGAGGAAGGCAAGATAAAGGTCCGGGGCAAAGAGGTGAACATTTCAAGCCCGAATGTGGCGACGGAACTGGGCATCGGCATGGTCCACCAGCATTTCAAATTGGTTCATAACTTTACGGTTGCCGAAAATATTGTCCTGGGCCTTGAACCCAAGCTTGTCGGGGGGCGGATCGACCTGAAAAAAGCATCGGAACGGGTGTCTGCCATTTCGAAAAAATACAGCCTGGAAGTAGACCCAGGTGCGAAAATCGAAGATATTTCCGTGGGGATGCAGCAGCGGGTGGAAATCTTAAAAATGCTTTATCGCAATGCCGAAATCATGATTTTCGATGAGCCTACAGCGGTACTGACGCCACAAGAAATCAAGGAATTGATGGGCATCATGAAACAGTTGGCAGCCGAGGGGAAATCCATCGTGGTCATTACCCATAAGCTAAAGGAAATCAAGGAAGCAGCCACCAGATGCACGGTGATCCGAAAAGGAAAAGGGATTGGAACCGTCGACGTTGCTACCACCTCCGAGCAGGAACTGGCAGACTTGATGGTGGGTCGCTCAGTCAGCTTCAAGGTCGAAAAAAAACAGGCCAACCCTGGGAAAACAGTCCTTGAGATGCTAAACGTCACGGTGGTAGGCCATCAGGGGAAAAATTTACTGAAAGATTTATCCCTTTCCCTTCGGGGGGGCGAGATTTTAGGCATTGCCGGCATCGAGGGCAACGGGCAGTCCCAATTGATCGAAGCCATTACCGGGCTGCAAAGCATCAAAAGCGGCAGCATTAAATTTGACGGGAAAGAAATCTCGGGGCTCAGCGTCCGAAAACGCACGGAAATGGGCATTGGGCACATTCCTGAGGACCGGCATAAACACGGCCTGGTCCTTGAATTTTCCGTCGAGGACAACCTGATTTTGCAGACGTATTATCGGGGGCCTTTTAGCAGGTCAGGGATTTTGGATCGGCTGGCCATAAGGAAGCAATCAGAGGAACTGATGGAACGCTTTGATGTCAGGAGCGGCCAGGGCAGCGTCTCCATCACCCGTGGCTTGTCAGGTGGCAACCAGCAAAAAGCCATCATTGCCAGGGAAATCGCCCGTTCACCGAAATTGTTGATCGCTGCCCAGCCGACCCGCGGGCTGGATGTGGGGGCGATTGAATTTATCCACCGGGAACTCATCAAAGAACGGGACAAGGGGCGTGCTGTCCTGCTGGTATCTTTAGAACTTGAAGAAGTGCTCAACGTGTCCGACCGGATTGCCGTTTTATACGAAGGCGAGGTCGTCGGTGTCGTCGATGCTTTAAAAACCAATGAAACAGAGCTTGGCCTGATGATGTCCGGCGCGAAAAATGGAGGTGGTACCCATGAAGGATAAAGACCTGTTTGCTAGGAGGCTTTCGCCATTTGTCTCCATTTTCTTCGGCTTTTTGATCGGGTTCTTGCTGCTGCTTATCCTTGGCTATAATCCACTTGCCGGGTTCGCTTTTTTGTTTGAAGGGGGCATCATAGGAATGCCTGCCGGGGATTTGCGCCAGTTTGGGAATGTCCTTTTAAGCATGACGCCCCTGGTCCTGACAGGACTTTCCATTGCCTTTGCCTTCAAGACGGGGTTGTTCAACATCGGTGTCGCAGGCCAAATGCTGTTTGGCGGCTTTTTAGCAGTCGCTGTGGGAAACCGGATGGATTTGCCCCGCGCTCTTCATTTGCCGCTTCTTTTGCTGGCATCCATGGCCGGGGGTGCCCTTTGGGCAGCAGTCCCAGGTATCCTCAAGGCCACTTTCAGGATTAATGAGGTGGTCACGGGAATTATGATGAATTACATTGCCTTATGGGGTGTCCGCTGGTTTTCCGGACGCTTTATCCCAGGCAGCGATGTCATGACCTCAGCTCCAATCAGGGAGACGGCAACCCTTCGGGCACTATGGCTGACCAACCTGTTTACCCGCTCCAATGTCAATTATGGCCTCTTCGCCGCCTTTGCTGCCTGCTTGTTGGTTTGGTTCATCCTTGAAAAGACAACCTTCGGTTACGAGCTTAAAGCTGTGGGGTTCAACCAGCATGCCGCTGATTATGCAGGGATGAAAGCAACCCGCAGCATCCTTTATTCCATGCTGATTGCTGGCGCACTGGCAGGGCTTGCCGGTGCAACCCATTATGCAGGCTTTTCGGATCGCCTGACAGGGCTTGGCTGGCTTCCGAGCCAGGGGTTTGATGGGATAGCGGTTGCGCTTTTAGGCCTCAACTCCCCACTGGGGGTGCTTCTGGCTGCCTTTTTCCTCGGTTACATGAACATAGGGGGTGCCTACATGCAGATCATGGCCCGCATCCCAGCCGAATTGGTCTCGATTATCGTATCGACGATTATTTATTTTGCCGCCCTTTCACAACTGATCGAAGGCTGGTTGAAAAAATGGTCCAATAAAAATAAACGGGACGGAGGTGCGTTATAATGTGGGATTTTATTACGACGATGATGCCTTTCGCATTGGCGGCGACAGCGCCGATGCTGGTAGTGGCCCTCGGTGGCCTGTTTAGCGAACGAAGCGGCATCATCAACATCGGCCTGGAAGGGCTGATGGTCATCGGTGCGTTCACCACCTCCTTTTTTGTGAGCCAGGCCTTTGCGGGGAATATGTCGACGGTGTGGCTGGGCATACTTTTAGGAGGCGTTGCGGGCTGTTTGGTTTCCTTGCTCCATGCCTATGCTAGCATTAGCCTGAAAGCCAATCAGGTCATTTCCGGGACCGCCATCAACTTGCTGGCGCCTGCTTTGACCCTTTTTCTGGCACAGACCTTTACCGGGGGACAAAATGTCAGGATCCCAACAGGGGTTCCCCGCTACGACATTCCCTACCTTTCCAAAATCCCAATACTGGGCCCGTTGTTCTTTACCCGGGTATTTACGACTACCCTCATTGCTTTCGCAATTGTTGCCATCACTTGGTACCTGGTATTCAAGACAGCTTTTGGGCTTAGGCTGCGGGCTTGTGGCGAGCATCCCCAGGCAGCCGATTCCATGGGTATCAACGTTTACCGCATGCGTTATATTGGCGTCCTGGCTTCCGGATTTTTATCGGGGCTTGGTGGGGCTATTTTGTTGGTGACGGCTTCACTTGAAGCAAATGGTGAAGTGGCCGGCCTTGGTTTTTTAGCATTGGCAGCCTTGATTTTTGGTAAGTGGAATCCGGTCGGCGTCATGTTTGCCAGTTTCTTTTTCGGTTTCATGCGCACCCTGGGCTCCTTGGCCACCATCAATCCTACCCTCCTTCAATGGAACCTGCCGGTGGAACTGTACAATGCCCTGCCCTACCTGATGACCCTTATTGCCCTCATGCTGTTTTCCCGCAATGCCAGTGGCCCGCGGGCGGCAGGGGAAGCCTATGATAAAGGGAAAAGATAAGCCTTTGCCATTGCCCGCCATCTTTTGTTTTGCTATAATTATGGTGACAGCCAACTTTTCATCATGATGGGGCAGAGGAGGACAAAGATGGAACTGCGATTTAGCACTGAGGAATTTTCAAAATTAAAAGAGCTGCTGCTGATTTATGAATGGGGGCAGCGGACGCTTTTGACGAAATTAAACATTTTAAATGAGGATTTCAAGAACTTTCAGTTGGATAATCCCATCGACCATATCAGGGGGAGGATCAAGGCGCCGGAAAGCATTGCCGAAAAACTACACCGCTTGGGATTTGCCATAACTGCCGAAAATGCAAAACAACACATCCAGGACATGGCAGGGATCCGGATCATCTGTCCGTTTGCCCGGGATATTTACCATTTGATCGAACTCCTTCATTCCATGCCGGACCTTAGCATCGTCGAAGAAAAAGATTATGTGAGCACACCTAAGGAGAGCGGTTACCGAAGCTATCACCTCATTGTGGAAATCCCGATTTTTTACTCGTCTAAGACGGAACAGGTCATGGTGGAGGTCCAAATCCGGACAGAAGCCATGAATTTTTGGGCCACCCTTGAGCATGAAGCCCGTTACAAGTACGAAAACCATGTCCCGAAACATTTATGTGACGAGTTGGTCGTCTGCGCAGATCAAATCGCTGAATTAGATCACCGGATGTTTTTAATCCATGAGAATATTTTGGGCAAAGCGGGTGCAAAGGACGCCACGAAACAGTCTCCAAAACGGTTGAACCTTAAAAGTGGGAGTAAAATATCCAACCGAAAACTCCAACGGGCCAAGCTTCGGCAGCAACGGAAAAATCAATAGCACAGGGGTGTGGCAAGGGTCGTAACTTGTCACACGCCTTTTCTTTTGCTATAACCCGAGTTTTACACCCGGCTCCGAAAAAACTCTGTCGAAAAACATCTGATATCAAGGGTTTTAGGGGTTGAAACCCGTTTCATTAT
>WRGF01000143.1 GCA_009787345.1 Turicibacter sp. | reverse complement strand
AATGAAACGGGTTTCAACCCCTAAAACCCTTGATATCAGATGTTTTTCGACAGAGTTTTTTCGGAGCCGGGTGTAAAACTCGGGTTATATCAAATAACGACAAAAGGCACAACGAAGTATTTAGGCTTCCGTTGTCCCGATATTTATAGGTTATGAAACAGCGGGGTGTTGCCTGACTTCATCGAAACGGGATTGGAGCACCGTGGTATCCAAAACGATTTCTTCAATGGTGCTAAGCTTGGCTTCCTGACCGCTTTCCCACAGGTACTGTTCCTTTAAGTCCAATAGGTCGCCCTGAAGCTCTAAGAATGCCACTTCCAATATCCCATATTCCTCAGCAGTCCAACCGAAATCATGGGCGGTGTGGTTTGCCTTTAAGTTATCCAAATCCCCGAGAATCCGGCTTTTTAATTTGATGGCTGAGACCAATTTGTCAGTCGCCGTTTTTACCCATTCTGTGTCTTTTTCGCTGAATGCCAGGTCCAGGTTCAGCTGGGTGTTGGCATTCAACGAGTCCAGGCTCCTTAATGTCAATGTCCAATCTTTTAATACTTCCTCTTTTGGCAATGCTTCAAATGCGTTGTTCATAATGTCGTCCCCCTTTTGTTTGGTAGCTTATTGTGGGCCAGGAAACGAATTATTATACAACGATTTGTTCGACAAAAAAGCAGAGGCAGTTTGCCAAGAAATCCGCCAAGAAACAGGGAGCCAACGGGTGGAAATCATCATCGCCAACCTAATATCACTAGAGGGCACCAAAAAGATGGCGCTGAAGTTCAATGAACGCTTCAAAAAATTGGACGTTTTGGTGCTCAATGCGGGTGCCATTTTCGGACAAACCAGGGAATTAACTGCGGAAGGGCTGGAAAAGACGATGGCCATCCATCTTTTTTCACCTTTGCTTTTGGCACTTTCGTTATTGGAAACGTTAAGCAAAAGTGGCGTTCCCAGAATCATATTTACCTCATCCCTCATCCACCGCATGGCGGCTCCTGACTTGACAGATATCCAGTCCAAAAAACAGTATAAACCCATGATATAAAGAAGGCTTGCCCCACGTTTTTCGGGGCAAGCCTTCTTTATATCAATTCCTTTGCTTTTTCGATGGCTTCCTTAACTTGGTCAAGCCCTGTTCCCCCTGCGCTCACCCTTCTGGCTACCGCCGTTTTCGGCTGTAGGACCTCATAGATGTCACGTTCAAATAATGGGGAAGCGGTTTGGTATTCGTCCAAAGGAAGGTCTAAAAGAAAAATGTTTTGGTTGATGCAGTGGAGGACCAGCTTGCCGACCACCTCATGGGCCTCTCGGAATGGCATGCCCTTCGCCGCCAGATAATCCGCAAGTTCTGTCGCATTGGAGAAGTCCTGGGACACGGCTTTTTCCATGACATCAGTGCGGACTTTCATGGTTTTAATCATGCCCGCAAAAATGGAGAGGGAGCCTTTAAGGGTTTCCACCGTATCGAACATCCCTTCTTTATCCTCTTGCATGTCCTTGTTGTAAGCGAGGGGAAGCCCCTTCAGCACCGTCAATAAGGAGAACAGGTTCCCATACACACGGCCAGTCTTGCCTCGGATAAGCTCCGCCATGTCAGGATTTTTCTTCTGGGGCATGATGCTGCTCCCCGTGGTGAAGGCATCGTCCAGCTCCACAAATTGGAACTCCTGGCTGGACCATAAAATAAGTTCCTCGCAAAATCTGGACAAGTGCATCATAATAAGTGAAGCGCCGCTTAGGAATTCCACGATGAAATCACGGTCGCTGACGGCATCCAAGCTGTTTTCATAAATGCCATCAAACCCCAGCAACTGGGCGGTGTACTCACGGTCAATGGGGAAGGTGGTTCCCGCCAAAGCCCCTGCACCCAAGGGTGAAATATTCAAACGCTTCAGGCTGTCTTGCAAGCGCCCTGCGTCACGCTCAAACATCCAAAAGTAAGCCATCAAATGATGGGCGAAGGAGATGGGCTGTGCCCGCTGCAAATGGGTGTAACCTGGCACCAGCGTTTCCACATGCTCCTCGGCCTGTGCGACCAGCACTGCCTGAACCTCTTTGAGTAGGGATATAATCGCCTGGGTCTGCTTCCTTAAATAAAGGTGCATGTCCGTCGCCACCTGGTCGTTTCGGCTCCTAGCTGTGTGCAGTTTGCCCCCTAATGGACCAATTTCTTCGATAAGGAAACGTTCAATATTAAGATGGATGTCCTCGTTGGCCGCCGAATATGCCAACTCTTTGTTCTTCGCTTTTTCACCGAGAATGGCCAGCCCCTCCTTGATTTTGGCAACCTCCTCCTGGCTTAAAATTCCCGTCTGATTCAGCATAGTAGCGTGTGCAAGGCTGCCCTCGATGTCCTCTAGCGCCAATAATTGGTCGAACCCGATGGAGGCGCCGAACTGCTCGACCCACTCCTCAGGCGTTTTCGTGAAGCGCCCACCCCATAATTTTTTCATGCCCCCAACTCCTCATTCAAGTCAACTGGTTTTTCTGGTGTAATGCTATGAATCCCCTTATTTGGAAGCGACGTTAGAGCCGCCACCTCTTTTTGCACGATGCTGTTCACCTTCGTTGGCAACCCCCATAGGTGGATGAAGCCGACTGCCGCATTGTGGTCGAACTGGTCGTGGGCAGAGTATGTTGCCAGTTTTTCATCGTATAGGGAGTAGGCGGATTTTCGTCCCTCAACAATGGCATGGCCCTTGAAGAGCTTCACGCGGACTACACCGCTGACCGTCTTTTGGGTTTCTTTGATGAAGGCCTCGATCGCAGGCTTTAATGGGGAGAACCATAAGCCGTTATAGATGAGTTGCTCCAACTGTTTTTCAACAGTGGGTTTGAAGTGGGCCACTTCCCTGGTCAACGTCAGGTCCTCAAGTTCCTTATGGGCTTTGATTAATGTCATGGCTGCCGGGCATTCGTAAATCTCACGGGATTTGATTCCCACTAAGCGGTTTTCTACGTGGTCGATACGGCCGATTCCATGTGCCCCTGCGATTTTATTAAGTTTCAAAATAAGGTCATGAAGCAGCATTTTTTCCCCATTTAGTGCAATTGGCTTGCCTTGCTCAAACGTGATTTCAAGGAGTTCCGGGGTATCCGGGGTGTCCTCCAGCTCCGCTGTCAGCTCATAAGCCCCAGTCGGTGGTGCCGCCCATGGGTCCTCAATGACCCCACACTCAATGGCGCGGCCCCAAAGGTTTTGGTCGACGGAGTATGGATTTTCCAGGTTGACCGGTACGGGCACATCATGCTTTTTCGCATATTCGATTTCCTCATCACGGGTCCAAGACCATTCACGGACCGGCGCTAGCACCTCAAGGTCCGGATTAAGGGACTGGATGGAAACCTCAAAGCGCACTTGGTCATTTCCTTTTCCCGTGCATCCATGGGCGACGGCATGAGCACCTGTCGCTTCAGCGATTTCAACGATTTTTTTAGAAATCAATGGACGGGACAGTGCCGATACCAACGGGTATTTCTTCTCGTACATGGCCTGGGCCTGTAGTGCCAATAGCACATACTCCTCAGCAAACTCTTCTTTGGCGTCGATGGTGTAAGATTCCACAGCACCCACGGTGAGGGCTTTTTCCTTGATGAACTGGAGGTTTTTCCCTTCCCCGATGTCGATGCAGACTGCCACTACCTCATATCCTTTTTGGCTGAACCATTTAATGGCGACTGACGTATCCAGCCCCCCTGAGTAAGCTAAAACAACTTTTTTCTTTTCCATGTTAATTTCCCCTTTCTATTTTCCAATCCAGTTCCATCCGCTACTGCGTGCCGAAAACTTACCTCCATGTCGCCATTCTGTCGGAAACCCACCGACGCCATGACGCCCTTCCGGGAAATTTTCGTCACTCCGTGAACGAGCGGATTCCACCTTTTAGGTACAAAAAAACGCCCCTTGAAATTAATCAAGAGGCGATCGGTCGCGGTACCACTCTAATTCATCCTATGCTAAAAAAAGCAGGGACATCTTTCCCATTGTTAACGGTGGTTGGGGTCACCGGGTTGCCCTACTTTGGCGTTTAGCCATTTCAGACAGCCATCTCGGAAGTCCGGTTCATCAGCGTTTTAGTGCCAGGCTTCCACCCTCCCCGGCTCTCTTTGACTATCCCGCCAACTACTCTCTTCGTCGCAGATTTTTTCTGTTAGATTTATTATACACGCTCCATGGTTTAATGCAAGCTTTTTTTTGTTAAAACATGCTATAAAACGTTTTCCTTAATGGGAATGTGCGGTTTTTAGCAAACGTTTCGGACAAATTACAGCAGATTTTATCATAGCTTCCATGGTAGGATAAAAATTAAAAAGGGGAATTTCACCATGAACCTATTGATTATCCTGGGCGCTTTTTTCACGTTGTTTACGTCCGTCGGGGCTGCCAGCGGTTATTTGCTGATCTTGACGGGGCTTATCAAGCACCGGCCATTAAAGGAGGTTAAGGCTGCCCGTATCTTGCTCCTAACCTTGACCTTGTTGGAATTATTACAGGATTTTTCGTCCCTGCCACCCTTTTTGACAGTGCTTTTAGGCAATGTTTTGGCAGTCTTGCCAGTCTATTTGTTTTACCTCATCCTTAAGGGAGAGTATATGTGGAACCCCCGGCGCCAGGTGTTTGTGTTTTTGAAGCGCTATACGGTCATTGGAATTTTATACGTCCTGGCAGTGGCCATCCAAGGGATTACCGATTCCCTCCTCATCATGCGGCTAGCCATCAGTTCCACGTTTTACACGTACCTATTCTATGTGTTCATGACCCTATACGTGAGAAACCCAAACCGCAAACGTCTCGCTTTGCCGAAGTTGGCTGCCCGCAAGAAACCTTCCAAATAAGTACGTTCAGTTAGCATGATTTCACAAAATTTGCAGTTGAAAAATGTTATGATTTAGAAAAAGGAGGCTTAAAAATGAAATTGTCAGTTGTGTTGTTGACCTTGTTTTTAGTGGCGTGCGGCGGTGACGAGGAAGTCAACGTGGTTGAGCCTGAAGATAACGAAGTGGTGGAAGCCCTTGAGGAAGTCCCAGCCGATGATAAATTGTCCATAACCGGCGACCGCTACATCATCCGTGTAGGGGACACTTTGTCGGACATTGCCCAGATGGCGGGAATCAACTTGGAAACCCTCATGCGCTGGAACGTCATCACAGACCCTAATGCCATTTTCGTCGGGGAAGAGATCGTGTTGTCCGGGGCGCCTGTCATCGAGTATGCGGATGCGATTATTGCCAACGTGGTGATGGATACGAATAATTACTTAAATTCCCTCGGTTATGAAGATGCCCAGTATTTCAATCCGTCCTTTTTGAATGCCATGGACCTTGAAGCGCTTTATTTGCTATTTTTACGGGAAGGCGGCGAGCCCCGCAACATTTCTGCTTTCGCCAAGCATCTTTTTGAGCACGCGCCCCTGTTGAGCAATTGGCAGGAACTGGCCATGACCATTTATTCCCCATTGGGCGTCAACGCCTTTGAACCCGTCCCTGGCCGCCCAGGTTATTACTACGCCATTAATTCAACCCACTCCCACCCATTGGTTGGCATTATCAATGCACGGACCGGTGTGCTAGAAGAATAATACAAATGAAGCCCCCCATCTTGCAAAGAGCGCAAGATGGGGGGCTTTCCACTTAGTTGCCTTTTTCGACCTGCACTTTATGCTGGGCTTTGATGGCTTCCAGCAACCCGGGGTTTTCGATGAGGTCCCATGCGGTTTTGGCCAGTAATTCAGCAGTCAGGGCAATGGAGGCGAGGCCTTTTTTGCTTTTGGCCGCGTCCCGAAAAGCAACGGTATGCCCCGGGACGAATTCGTCGCTGATGGAAACGGTCGGTTGGATGGTAGGGATGACCTGGCTCACGTTCCCAACATCAGAGGAACCGAAGGAATTTTTAGCAGACAGATCAATATCGGTGTCAGGAATCCCTGTAGACTGGAAATGGCTCTTGAACACGTCGTCAAATAAAGGGGTGATGATGGTATCGTCCACAGCGTTTTGGAATAGCCCGAACTCGTGGGTACAACCTGTTGCCAAGGCTGCCCCTTTGACGATGTTTTCCACCTTTTCATATACTTTGTTCAGGGTTTTGCGGTTAGCAGCCCGCAGGAAAAAGCGGGCTGAAGCAAATTCCGGGATGACATTGGGCGCATCCCCGCCATGGGTAATGATGCCATGGATATTCACGTCCTTAGGCAAATTAAGGCGCAGGGCGTTGATGCCATTGAACACGGAAATCAAGGCTTCCAGTGCGTTGATGCCATGCTCCGGTGCAGCGGCCGCATGGGAAGCGGCGCCATAAAACTTAATGTCAACGGGGTCAACTGCCAAGCTGTTGCTGGTAGGCTGGTATTTGGTGGCAGGATGGGCGCAAAGGGCAGCATCCACATCGTCAAAAAACCCGTGGCGCACAAATGAGCCTTTGGCCGACCCATTTTCGCCACCTTCTTCACCTGGTGTCCCGTAGACGCGTACCTGCCCGGTTAAGCCTGGCAGGTTTTTGAGGGCAACGGCAGCAAGGGAGGAATAGACTCCATATAAATTATGCCCGCAACCGTGCCCCAGTCCTTCAAGGGCATCGTATTCCGCTAAGAACACCATCACCGGGCCTGGCTTTTTCGTGTCATAGACGGCACTGAACCCGGTCCTATGTCCCGCAACGTCACGGGTAACGGTGAACCCTTCCGCTTCTAGTTGCTTGGCGAGTGCTTCAAAAGAGTAAAATTCATAGTTGGACACCTCGGGATGGGCATGGATGTCCAGCGCCAACTCCTGATAGGCTTTCAACCGGCTGGCGATGGCTTCCCGAATCAAAGGATGGGACGGATTTGCTTTTTTCGTGTTTAATGCTAAATAAAGGTCCGGTACTGGGAATGTGGATTTGAAAGCTTCTGCTGACATAATGTTGCCCCCTTATAATATAACAAGCCCCTCAGGGCTTGTCGGCTTTATGTGATTAGTCGTGTGTGATTTTTTTAATGATGACGTTGCAGACGAACTGGGAAACAAATACCAACACAAGGATGATGGCAGTTGAAACCCAGATGACGTCGTCTTGGAAACGGGCATGTCCCCGGGCGATGGCCAGGTTTCCTAACCCACCGCCTCCGATGGCACCGGCCATGGCCGTGAACCCGATGATGGAAATAAGCGTGAGCGCCATGACACGGATAATCCCCGCCAGGCCTTCAACGAGGTAAACCCTGAAGATGATTCCTAAGTTGCTGATTCCCATGCTTTGGGCAGCTTCAATGACACCAGGGTCAACTTCCAACAGGGCATTCTCGATTTGGCGACCAAAAAACGGAATCGTTCCAATTACCAAAGGGACAATAGCAGCCGTAGGCCCAATGGTCGTCCCCACAATAAAACGGGTGAAACCGCTAAACAAAGTCAGCAGGATAATAAACGGGATGGACCTAAAAATGTTGATGAACTTATCGAAAAATTGATAGATGGATGGGTTTTCCAAAATGCCGCCTTTGCGGGCAACCACTAGGATGACCCCAAGGACCGTCCCAATCCCGCAACCGATGACTGCCGTCCAAAAAGACATGTGGATGGTCTGCTCGGTGGCAGTGATGAACTCCTGGGTAATGGGCATTACATTAGGTAAAAATTCATTTAAAATGTTGTACATCCTATGCGCCTCCTTTGACAAATTTCAAGACGGATTCCGAGTCGTGGCGTTTTAAAATGTTCACCTCGACACCGTTTTCCTTTAAGTATTCCAATGCTTTTTTGCGCTGGCGGGATTCCCCGGACAAGACGACAATCATTTTTCCGATAGGGACATCTTGCAGGATTTCGATGTTTCCGTAAAGGATATTGGCTGTCACCTGATAGTTGCTATATAAATGAGAGATGATCGGTTCATTGGTTTGAAATCCTAGGTAGGAGAGCTCCACCAACCACTGGTTTTCTTCAAGCTCGGAGAATTTCTTGTTATTTAAAATGGTCTCCAATGCATGGTCCATATGGGTTGCCGTCTGGATAAAGTCCTGGGTCAGCTTTTCTTGTGGCTTGTTGAAAATATTGATGCTGAACCCTTCTTCGATGACATGCCCATCTTCCATGACTGCCACTTTGGAGCAGATGTCCTTGACCACTTGCATTTCGTGGGTAATGAGGACGATGGTCAGCCCAAGTTTTTGGTTCAGTTCTTTTAAAAGCTGAAGGATCTGGCGGGTCGTTCGCGGGTCAAGGGCGCTGGTCGCTTCATCGCATAACAGGATTTTCGGGTCATTGGCAAGGGCCCTTGCGATGGCTACCCGCTGCTTTTGCCCACCGGATAGCTGGCTTGGATAAGCATTCAGTTTATCGGATAGTCCCACTAATTCAAGGAGTTCCTCTACTTTCTTGCGACGTTCTTCCTTGGATTTGCCTGTGTATTTCAAAGGAAATTCCACGTTTTGGAAAATGGTCCGGCTTTTCATCAAGTTGAAGTGCTGGAAAATCATCCCGATGCTTTTGCGTTCCTGGCGGAGAGCTTTTGGCGATAGGTCCAGTAGGTTGGTCCCATCAACAATGACCTCGCCCCCCGTTGGTTTTTGCAGTAAATTAATCAAGCGCACCAGGGTACTTTTCCCGGCACCGGAGTATCCGACAATCCCGTAAATATCCCCTTGCTCTATTTCCAGGTTAACGGCACGCACGGCGTTGACGGTGCGCCCTTTTAGTTTAAATGACACTTCCACATTTTTAAGTTGAATCATAGTGTTTGGCCTCCTTGTCCATTTCTTTACACAAAAAACCTTTCTATCGCAGGCAACAGAAAGGTTTTAAACATACTGATTCTATGTCCAAAGCTTTCTCTCATCTTTCCGGTATTATCCGGTAGGATTTGGCACCGTATCAATAAAATGATGGTTGCCGGGCGTCATAGGGCCTGTCCCTCAGCCTCTCGTTATAAGAGTAACATTTGTATTTGTTGTATTCAAAAATGATTAATATTGATATTATACATCACACATGAACGTTTTTCAAGGAAATTCGCCTTGAAAACGTATCACAAATGAGGCTTTACCGATTTTGTATGTACAGTAAAGCTAGGAGCACGACAGAGATTCCCCCAATAGCTAGCGATAAAATATTGATGAATCTCCGAATTTTAAGGTTATTTTGAAAAATTTTATGTAGGCACTCCCAGATGATGAGACCGATAGACCCACCTACCGTGTTGAGGAATAAATCATCTATGTCACTGGCTCCCGAAGCGGTTATAAATTGGAGGATTTCTATCAGCCCGCTTATTCCAAAAAGGATAGAAAGGAGCACAATTCCTCTTGCCCTATCCCACAAAATTTTTAGTTAAATGCCCATAGGGATGAACATGGCGACATTTCCGAGGAGGTTGATGCGACTGATGGCTGGATTTGGCCCGCTCATAAATTCCCAAATTTGTCGGAAGGGAACCAGGTTGACTGAGCGGAAGCTCCCCCCTCTTCGGATTAAGAGGGTAGCACTTGCCACTAGGAATAAATAGATGACAATCCCCGCATAAAAACCTATATTCAATACTTTTTTCATCTGCTACAGCCTCCACTCATTTGAACCTTCAGAAATATTATGGGAATCTTTTCCTAATCTATCCGCTTCAGAAAAAATAAGAATTTCTGCTAAATGCCCATGAAAAAAATCCCAATCCAGTCATGGGATTGGGGCGTGCAGTTTATTAATCATACTTCTTGGGAATCAACAACCAGGCAGCCGCATAAAGTAAAAGTCCACTGGCAACCGTTGCAAATCCTAAAATGACCACACCTAACCGGATAAACACCGCATCTATCCCTAAATATTCACCCACTCCTGAGCAGACACCGCCTAATATCGCATTTTTTTCATTGCGCCTTAACCGTTTTTCTTCCATGCTGCCACCTCCATAGGAATAATCCTTCGTCATAACATCCTATTCTATTGATAGCAAAAAAATTCCCCTTCAGGGAAGGGGAAAATTAATCAGAAGGGTTCTTCAGGGATGACAATCCAGGCGATGATATAGGCAAGGAAGCCACTCCCAAACACGAAGAATGCCACTGCCCAAAGCAAGCGGACCAGAGTTGGGTCAATCCCGAAATAATCGGCAATCCCATGGCAGACCCCACCAATAGAGCCTTGGCGCTTGTTGCGGTATAATCGTTTCATAAAATCTCAACTCCTCATAATCTAGTTTCGCTAGCCACTGCGAGCAAAAATTTGACCCTCCATGCCATCGCTTCTGAGAAACCCACCCAGATTCGATGGCATTCCAGGCACAAATTTTCACTCTCCGTTAACGGGCTTGCTACACCTTTTGGGTTTAATCTAGTTTCGCTAGCCGTTCCAGAATGAAAAGTAACCTTCCTTGAAATCCCCACTGGGAAATGCACCCAGCAGTGCTTCCACTACAGGCATACCTTTCATCCTTCCACAAACGGGCTTGTGGTTACAGTACTCGCTTCGCTCCGTGCTTCACCACAGAAAGAGCGTGTGCTACACCTTTTAATTTATTATACGCTACTCCATGAAAAAACTCCTCCGTCTTAGGGAGGAGTTTTTACGGAACGATGCTAAAATCTGTACTTAATTTGAATGTCTAATTATGATTAATCCACATAGACATCAGAGAAGAAGAAGCGTCCGCTGTTTCTTAGCCAGAAGCCTTCAACGTTATTGGAAACCGCTACGATGGTTTCCGTATTGTCCAAGAATACCCATGGGGCTTCTTCAAACAATATCTCTTGGGCTTCATGGAAAAGCGCAAGGCGTTCAGCATTGTCAAATGTTCTTGTAGTAAGCTCTAGGATTTCATCAACCCGCTCGTTAGAGAAGCGTCCGTGGTTATTTCCTAAGCCAGCCTGCTGTGTATGAAACATCGGGAACAAGGCGTTGTCAGGATCCCCTAGTGGGTTTGACCACCCTAGAAGGAACATGTCATGGTCTCCGTTGGACATAGCTTCCAAATACGTTCCCCAGTCCATAGTTACAATTTCTGCATCAATTCCGATTTCACGAAGTTGATTGGCAATAACCGTTGCCTTCGAGATACGGATGGCACTTTCTGAATTACTTGAAATAGTAGTGGAAAAACCGTCTTCAAGACCAGCTTCTGCTAGTAATTCACGGGCACGTTCAGGGTTGAACTCCCTTGGTTGGATATCATCATTGAATCCCCATGTCCGCTGGTTCATGGCTCCCCGTGCTACGACACCGACACCTTCGTTTAGGATTTCCACAAGGGACGGTACGTCAATAGCATAAGAAATCGCTTGCCGGACCAAGACATTGTCAAAAGGTTCCCTGGAATTATTAAAGCCCATATAAGATATCCCAAAATTCAATTGCCTCATCAACTGCAAGTTGGAATCATCTTGTACCCGTGCGATGTCCGCTGAGGAAACATCAAGGGCGATATCCACTTCGCCTGTTTCAAGGGCGATAATGCGCCCAGATGGTTCATTGATAATACGTAAAGTCAAGCCATCAGATGCCGGACGCCCCAAATAATAATTTTCAAAGGCTTCAAGCATAATGCTTTCACCCGGTGACCATTCAAGGAACCGGAACGGCCCGGTACCTACCGGTGACTGTGCTACAAATTCTCCTGCTTCCACTACAGCCGACTCGTTCATCATGCTAAGTGCCGGGTGGGTCATCCGTAAAAGGAAGGGAGATAACGGGATGGTGGTGGAAACTTTTATTTGGTGATCATTTAAAATGGTAAAACCGTCCGGGTCGATGTCACCCGCCAAAGAAGCAATCATCGGCGATGCCTGGGCACGGCTCAAACTGAATTTAACATCTTCAGCAGTGAAAGGCTCCCCATTATGGAAATAAACATCATCCCGCAGCGTAAATTTCACTGTAAGCTCATCAATTCTTTCCCACTCCGTTGCAAGCCCAGGAACGATTTCCAAATCTTCATCGACATTTAGCAAGGTATCAAAAATCTGACCGATGACTATCCGCGATGGAGCATCCGTGTGCGCACTTGGATCCAAGGTCACCGGGTTAGCACCCATGGCTACGGTCAGTATCCCATTTATTTCTTGACCTGCATTATTATCCCCTGTGGCGTTTCCACACCCAGCCAATGCCAATAGGGGCAAAAACCCAATCATTGTTAAAATTTTTCCTTTATATCTCATATAAATCACTCCCGTCAGACAAAAAACCACATTCGGCTAATGTATTTTTACCGTTATAACATGTTTCAAGCAGGGAGTCAATCCTTTTTTCTCATAAATTATGAATCGCTGAAAGAAACAAATGGCATAGCCCTCACTTTTTCCAAATGGACTCAAAAAAAAGAGCAACCGAAGCCGCTCTGCTAGTTTAAACCAAATCCGTATGATTCAAATCAATCTTATACCTAACGTCCTTTCGTTCCACAATAACGTTGATTTTTGCACGCAGGTCGGGGTCCTCGCTGATTTTTGCCAGCAATTCGTTGGTTGGGTTGATGGCATACGGGTAGCCGACGGCATCGAACATGGTCAAATCCCCAGTGGTGTCGCCGTAGGCATAACTTTGGCTTAGGTCGATGTCGTATTTTTGCTGGAGGTTGGTCATCGCCTTAATCTTGGATTCAGAGTCCCACATAGGGATGATGTCCCCTGTATAACGGCCTTTCTCGTCCAGTTCGTAAATCGTTCCCCGAAAATCGTCCATCTTGTATTTTTTAGCCATGTTGCTGACCAACTCGTAGGGGGAGCCAGAAATAGCGATGATGACATGCCCTTGTTCCCGATGCCATTTGATTCGGTCCCTTGAAAACGTGTAGACCCGGTCCCCTTTTTGGTTGATGACCCGGCTGGCAACGTAATCCACATGCTCATGGCTAAGCCCTTTAATCGCCCCGATAAAAATCTCAATCATCTTCAACAGGTAGGTATCATAGTCGCCTTCCCGGCGGACCCAACGGTGATAAGCCGGCTCTACCTCATTGCGCCAGACCTCTTCTTCAATCAACTCATACCTCAAGAATTTTTTGAACAACTCGCTGATCAATCCTTCCCGGTAAATCGTCCCATCAATATCAAAAAACGCAGCAATCCTGCCCATATGGCCTCACCCCTCAAATTTATTACTATCATTATACTCTAAAAACTCCTGGATTAAAACATTTTTTTCGGAATAAATGCTAACCTAGTTACTTGCTGTGAAGCGGCTTACGGTCAATAGCCTCCCGGTAAAATCCTGCCCGTGCGGTTGAGAAAAAAGGAATCAGGTAAAAGCCAATCAAGGTTATGTAAGCAATCGTTAGAAGAATCAAGAACCCGCCAACCTGGCTTGCGGGAAATGCCAAAAAAGCAATTAGCACCAATCCGACAGGGATGGCAACAAAGGGCCAAAAAGATAGGTAAAGCTTAAACAACCGAAGCCTCTCCCCCTTCATGGCATCATAGCTTTCCTTCAAGCACTGGACGATGCCCCGCTGCGGGTCGTCTTTAAGCAGGTAGATGGCTTGCGACAAGGACAGCGCCATCCAGATGCCGGGAAAAACCAGCAGGAGCATCCCGATGACAGTCGCCGCATAAGCTAAAAAAGTGACCGCTGCGACTTTGAGGTAATGGCGGGTGAAATC
>WRGF01000142.1 GCA_009787345.1 Turicibacter sp. | reverse complement strand
GTTTCTTGTGGCAGGGGGGGACGGCAGAAGCCGTTATTTTGAACACCCCTTTTATCGAACAGTTCAACCCTGACCATTTGCTGGTGCTTTCGGCCGACCACATTTATAAGATGGATTACGGCAAGCTCATCGATTATCACGTGGCACAGGTCGCAGACATGACCATTTCAACCATCCGGGTCCCCAAAGAGGAAACCCACCGCTTTGGGATGCTAAAAACCTCACACGGAAACCGTGTCATGGAATTCGAGGAAAAGCCTCAGGAAACTGACAGCCATTTGGCGTCCATGGGGATTTACGTTTTCAACTGGAAAAAATTCAAAGAGGAAATCGCCCAAAAATATTTCAAGAACCAATATGATGGCGTTGATTTTGGCAATGACGTCATCCCTCATTTCATCAACCGGGGAGATGAAGTGTATGCCTATGAATACAGTGGCTACTGGCGTGACGTCGGCACGGTAGAGTCTTACTGGAAAGCCCATATGGACCTGTTGGACGATGGCAACGAGCTCGGCCTTCATGATGCCAATTGGCCCATTTTCTCCAAGACCCCAAACCTGGCGCCCCATCACATCCTTCCGGGGGCACGGGTGCAAAATGCTTGGCTCAATGAGGGTTCCATGGTGTTTGGGGAAATAACGGACTCCATCATCGGCCACCGCTGTGTCATCGAACGGGGGGCAAGCGTCCATAAATGCGTCGTCATGAGCAAAGCGACCATCGGCTCTTATGCGTCTGTCAATTACGCCATTATTGGCGATGAGGTGGTTTTGCCGCCCCACACGGAAATCCATGGAAGCCAAGACAACATCCTTTTGGTGACCGTACATAACCTGGACGATATCCTATCAGCCCAGGACAGGGGGGTTTAACCATGAAAAACATCGCCATGTGCGTCATCGACGGAACCACCCGCTTTAATTCTTTGCAGCAATTGTTGAACCAGCGCTGCGTGGCGGCCCTGCCATTTGCCGGCCGCTACCGCCTCATCGACTTTGCCTTGTCAAACGCCACCCATTCAGGGATAACCAACGTGTCCATTTTTCCGGACGGGGATTATTATTCGTTGAGCGACCACATCCAGTCAGGTAAATTTTGGGGGCTTGACCGCAAGGTAGATGGGCTGTTCCTATTGCCGCCCAAAAACGAGATGACCAGGAGCGCAAGCACCCTGACTTTCCAAAGGATGCGCGAATACATCGATTACTTTATCCGTTCCCGGCAAAAATACGTCATCTTATACCCGGCAAACATTGTCACCACCATCAAATTTGAAAAAATCGTGGAGTCCCACATCGCATCCGGGGCAGATGTGACCCAAGTGTATTACCGCAACAAACCGGTCGAGATCTTCGTCTTGTCCCGGGAATATTTGATCGACTTGATTTTGCGCCATGACGTCTCGCCTTACCAAACGGTCTACCACTTGGTTGAAATGGCGGAAGGGCTTAAGATCAACCATTACCATCATATCTTTTACACGAGGGCCATCGATTCCCTCTTGTCCTACTATCGGGCCAACCTCGACATCCTCCATCCCGAATACGGCTTCCAGGTGTTTTTGATCGACCGGCCCGTCCTGACCCAAACCAATGACGAGGTCCCGACGTTTTACACCAAGCAGGCCGATGTGTCCAATTCCTTGGTGGCGAATGGGTGCATGATCGAGGGAATCGTCGAAAATAGCGTTATTTTCCGGGGGGTCCAGATCAAAAGCGGGGCAGTGGTAAAAAACTCCGTCTTGCTCCCTAAGACCATCATCGAGGAAAACACCATCGCAGAGCAGGTCATCACGGATAAGCATGCGTATGTGGGCAATGAGGCATACCTGGTGGGGCAGCACTATGCGCCTTACCTGGTTGAGAAAGGGCAGCGGGTCATGGGATCCAAAGGCCTTAGCACCGTCCATGTTTCTTCGGAATGCCTGCCATTTTACAAAACGGGCGGTTTGGCCGATGTGGTGTCGGAACTTAGCCAGGAACTGGTGTACCAAGGGCTCAATGTGGATGTCATCCTGCCCTTCCTTACAAACCTTCCCAAGCGCTACCGGGACACGGCAAGCCATAAGCTGCGCTCCACCATCAAGGTGGGGGATGTAGAGGTGCCATATGATGTGTACCGCTACAACAATGCGGGCATCAATTACTATTTTATCTCCTGCGGGGAAATTACCCGTGAGAAATTGTATGGCTACTCCGATGACCCACTCCGTTACGAGCTTTATTGCTATTTGGTCCTGGATTTCATCGAAAAAAGCAATTTGAAATACGACGTCATCCATTGCCATGACTGGCACACGGGACTATTGCCGTACTTTATGAAAAACGTATTTTCCAAGCAGTCCAACCATTTCCAGTACACGAAAACAGTGTTTACCATCCATAATATTTATTACCAAGGGATTTGCGACATTACGGACTTGACGGTCATCCCGCGCCTTAATGTATTGCCCAATGAAATCATGTTGTTTGAAAAAGTGAATTTCATGAAAGCGGCCCTGGTCATGGCGGATGAGATTACCACGGTTTCAGAAACCTATAAGAATGAAATCTGCTACCCATACTTTGGCGAGCAGCTAGACCGCTTCATCCTCGGGCGAAAAGACAACCTCCATGGGATCTTGAACGGGGTCAATTACAACAATAACAACCCAGAAACGGACATCAACATTGCCCGCCGCTACAGCGTGAAAAACTATGACCTGAAAAAAGAAAACAAGATGCAGATGCAGCGCGACCTAGGGCTTCCTGTCAACAAAGATGTGCCGGTCATCGGCATGGTCAGCCGGATCGTAGAGCATAAGGGCTTTCCTTTGATTATGGAAGTGTTCGAGGAACTCATGAAGGAAAACATCCAGTTTGTCCTCATGGGCGATGGCGACACGGAACTGACCCGAAAACTCCAGGCCATGGCCCGCAAGTATCCGACCAAGGTATCGGTGAACATCGGTTACCATTCTTACAAGCCAAACATGATTTATGCCGGATCTGATTTATTCTTGATGCCATCCCGATTTGAGCCATGTGGCATCAGCCAGATGATTGCCTTAAAATACGGGAGCATCCCCATCGTCCATGAAACTGGCGGGCTCAAGGACACCATCACGCCATACAATGAATTCATCCAGCAGGGCAACGGGTTCGGCTTTGCCCATCACACCGCCCACGACATGCTCTTTACCATCAAGCGGGCCCTGAATTTTTACCAGATGCCCGAACACTGGAACCGGTTGATCCAGGTCGCCATGACCCAGGATTGGAGTTGGACCCAGTCGACGCCGAAATACATCCATCTTTACCGTTCCCTTATCAACGAATCGTAAATAAATGAGTAGGGGATTATAAGCCGCATTGTTCTCAAGGGGACGTTTAGCACCGTCGGCTCCTGTCGAGCTTTCATATGAAAAATTTTCCAATAAATATATAAACTTTCCAACGATATGCTATAATGTAGGTAGCTACCTAAAAAAAAGGAGGAAAATCATGATTAACTTATTTGCCGACACTAAGACATTTAAGGAAGCCTTCGTTTCAAGGGCCGAAAATATCTATGGCCTGAAATTTGACGAGACTTCCATCCATCAGCGGTATGAGACTTTGGGGAATATGGTCCGGGAATACGTTTCATCCAATTGGATCAAGACGAACGAGGCTATCAAAGCCACCCGCACCAAGCAAGTCTATTATTTTTCAATGGAATTTTTAATGGGGCGGCTGCTCACTAACAATTTAATGAATCTAGGCATCCGCGATGTCGTGGAATCTGGGCTCTTGGACCTTGGCATCGGCATCGACGAACTGGAACTTGCCGAATCGGATGCAGGGCTTGGGAATGGGGGGCTTGGCCGCCTGGCAGCATGTTTTATGGATTCCATTGCGTCACTGGGGCTTCCGGGGAATGGGAACGGGCTTCGCTACCGTTACGGTTTTTTTGAGCAGCGCATCATTGACGGCTATCAAGTTGAAATCCCTGACAAGTGGCTTCAGCGCGGGTACGTGTGGGAAGTCCGAAAGTCGGGCAAGTCTTTGGAAATCCCATTTTATGGGACGGTCAAGGAAGAAACGGCCAATGGCCGCCAAGTGTTTAACCACTATCCATCCGAATACGTCTTGGCTGTCCCTTATGATGTCCCTTTGGTTGGGGATGAGCATCAGGGCAACACGACGGTCAATACGCTGAGGCTTTGGTCCTCCGAACCTACGGAAAGGCGCTACCCGAACCACATTTCCGCTGTAGAGTATGAAAAAGGCGTCCGCAACATCTGCGAATTCCTTTATCCTGATGACTCCACTGACGAGGGGAAAATCCTACGCTTGAAACAGCAGTATTTCTTTGTAGCCGCAGGCGTGCGAACGATTGTGGACCATCACAAGGACCTTTATGGGACGCTGGACAACTTTCATGACAAAAACATCCTCCATATCAACGATACCCACCCGGCGCTGATTGTGCCTGAATTGATGCGCATCTTGCTGGATGAGGAAGGTTATGATTGGGAAAAAGCATGGCACATCGTTACTCATACCTGTGCCTATACCAACCATACGATTTTATCGGAAGCCCTTGAAAAATGGCCGGTGCGCTTGTTCCAGCCCCTGCTTCCGCGCATTTACATGATTACAGAAGAAATCAATCGCCGTTACTGCCTGGAGCTTATGGACCGTTATCCTGGACAACCCCATAAATGGGGCGAGCTGGCAATTATCGCCAGCCATCCTTACGATAACATCCGCATGGCCCATTTAGCTATTGTCGGTAGTTTTTCCGTTAATGGCGTTGCCCAGCTGCACACGGATATTTTAAAGGAAGTGGTCATGAAAGATTTCCATGAAATGTTCCCAGGGCGTTTCAATAACAAGACCAACGGGATTACCCATCGCCGCTGGCTGCTCTATTGCAACCCGGAACTGAGGGACCTTTTGGATGAACACATCGGGACTGGCTATCATAAAGATTTATTCGAGCTTTCCAGGATTGAAGAGAAAATCAATGACCCAAAAGTCCTTGATGGGATTGCCCATATGAAATATTCACGCAAAAAAGCATTGGCCGACCGGATTTTTAAGGAACAGGGGGTGCAGCTTGACCCGAACTCCATATTTGACATCCAGGTCAAGCGCCTTCATGCCTACAAGCGCCAGCTTTTGAATGCCCTTCACATCATGTACCTGTACAACCGTTTAAAAGAGGATGCAGACTTTAAGGCCCGTTTCCATGCCCAGTCATTTATCTTCGGGGCAAAGGCCGCCTCTGGTTATTATTTCGCTAAAAAAGTAATCAAGCTGATCAATGCCATCGCCCAAAAAGTCAATAATGATCCCGAGGTGAACCATTTATTAAAGGTCGCTTTCGTCGAAAACTACAACGTGACTTATGCTGAGGTGATCATGCCGGCAGCTGACTTGTCAGAACAGATTTCAACGGCTTCCAAAGAAGCGTCTGGGACTGGGAACATGAAATTTATGATGAATGGTGCGGTTACTATCGGGACGATGGACGGCGCCAATGTTGAAATCCATGAATTGGTGGGGGATGCCAACAGCTTTATCTTCGGGTTGACAGCTGCCGAGGTGAACCGTTATTATGAAAATAAATCTTATAGCCCCATCAACATTTACCTGCACGATAGCCGCATCCATCGTGTGATGGATCAATTGGTCAATGGTTTCTTAGTGCCTGATCATGAGGAATTTAGGGATATTTTCAACGAATTGGTTTATCAGCGCCCTGGCTGCCAGGCGGATGAATACTTTGTCTTAAAAGATTTTTCCGCTTACGTGGAGGCACAGGAAAATGCCAACCAGGCTTATAAGGACCGCAGCCGCTGGCTGAAAATGTCCTTGGTCAACATCGCCCGCTCTGGGAAATTTTCTTCCGACAGGACCATCCAGCAATATGCGGATGAAATCTGGAAGGTCGTGCCGATTGCTTATAACTAAAAATAAACGCCCCCTGCAAGTGCAGGGGGCGTTTATTTTTAGTTTAACACCGGGGATTTTGGGGAATGCTATTCCCGTCAGCTGAAACTTCAGGTGCCAGGGTTTTTAACTTATAAAACACGGCGATGCTGTAAGTCCCATTGCCGTTGTAGGTAAACCCCATGCTCGTCGCGTCATAAGACTGGTTGGCGCCCGTCCACTCGTTGACATCGTTTTGCAGCTGCCTTTGGTCCTCGTTTGAAAAAATTTTCACCATGCCAGCACGTCCTTTTTGTTTGATAGTATAAGTTTATCGGAAGGCGGGTTTAAATATGACTAATAGTTTTGGGAGGTGCTGCGGTGGTTCATGAACTTATTGAAAACTATCAGCCCGATGATGGGTTCGAGGAAAAAAACAAGGAAATCATCCTTGAATATTTGGTTTTTTCCCCCAATGACGCCTTAACTCGCGGCTCCCGGATTGCCCACTTGACCGTGTCAGCCTTTATCTTGAATGAAACGATGGATAAAGCATTGATGGTACACCACAATTTATACAAAACGTGGGCCTGGCCGGGGGGACATGCTGACGGCAACCCTGATTTGCTTCAAGTGGCTTATGAGGAGGCAAGGGAAGAAACAGGGGTAAAAAATCTCAGGCCGTTAAGCGAAGGAATCATGTCCCTTGATATCCTGCCGGTTTTTAAGCATACCAAGGGCGGTGAAGCTGTTGCCAGCCACCTTCATTTCAATGCTTCTTTCATCTTTGTGGCAGGCGAGTCCCAGCAGCTCATGGCCAAAGAAGATGAAAATTCAGGGGTAGCGTGGCTAGAGGTGGGGAAACTAGCCCAATATTGCCGGGAACCCCATATCGAGCCCATTTACGAAAAACTCATAAAAAAAGCATGGCATTTGACTAGTTTGTGTAAAAGTGGTATAATAAATGTAAAATAAATGAATAATAAGGAGCAGGAGGAAACGAGGATGCATGCTGGCATGTTTTTTATAATTTCGGGTTTGCTTATTTTAATAGGAACCATGGGCATTGCCATTTTGCTGGCAGCCAGAGCCGAGTCGACAGGGACTTATTCGTTGTTGGTATCAACCGCTGTCAGCGCTTTTATTGCTGTTTATAATTTTGCGACCATGCCTTATGGGAGCGCGCCGGATAAAGCGGTTGCTTTGCTAATGGGCGGGATTGCCCTGTTTGTCTGGCTTGCCTGCAAGAAAAAGCCCAATGGGTGGCTGGCTAAGCTTGCCGTAAGCTCTACGATTTTAGTAGGATTGTCACAGTTGATTTATATCCATTAATTAAATTTAGGAGGTTGACGCCATGCGAAAAGCACCAAAACTATTGTTAACATCGTTTATTGCCTTAGCTGCACTGGCTGCTGCAACACCAACGCCCTTGATTGCACAGGCCCATGAGGAAAAACCAAAACCCCCGGAAGTAGCTGAAATCTCGCTTTCCAGGGTGGAGCAGCTTATTTTTGAAAAGGTGAACCAGGTGCGGGCAGAAAACGGATTGGCCCCTTTGGATTATAGCCCTGTTATGGAAAAGTATGCAAGGATAAAATCAAAAGACATGGTTGAACGCAATTATTTCGGGCATGGTGACCCCGATGGGCGCCTGATGCAAAGCATGCTGGATGACGATGGCGTCCAGTACGCCATCTGGGGCGAAAACCTGGCCAAAGTAGGCGGTTATACGGTTACGGACGAATCTCTCGCCCAAATGTTTATGGACAACTGGATGAAGTCGACAACACACAAAGCTAATATTTTATCAACGGATTTTTCTCAGATTGGGGTAGGCATCCATCGCGATGGCGAGCGCTTTTTCGCGACCCAGGAGTTTTTACGCCCATAACATTGCCAATCCAGGATACCTTATAGGTTTCCTTTTTTGCTTTTGTGAAAATAGTATGATATGATGCTTGTAAGTAATATTAGGGAGGTTTTAGCATGTTCGAATTGACAGGGCGGATTGGCTTTAGCGAGGGCGGAGCGGATGGGAAGCTTCATCTTCACCAATTGATCAATTACTTTCAAAATACGAGCACCTTCCATGTCACAGACACGGATATAAAAATGCCGACACCCCAGACTGGGTTTTACATGCTCTCTTGGCAGATCCTCATTAACCGGTTGCCAGATGTGGGGGAAACCGTTAATACAGGAACATTGATCCATGAGTTGCGGGGCGTTTATGGCTCGAGGAATTATTGGATGGACAGCGGGGACGGGGTGAGATTGGCATATGCCAATATGAATGGCTGTTTCGTCGACCTGACAACCCAAAAGCTTTATAAACTATCCAGTGGAGACACCGCTTTTTTTCCCCTGGAGGAAAAGCTTGAAATGGAGTACCTTCCAAGAAAAATCAAGGTTCCCTTAGCCCTTGAAAAGAAAAAGCCCCAAAAAGTCCTCCCACGCCATTTAGACATGTATGGCCATGTAAACAATGCTGAATACCTAGCGATTGCCAGCGGGTTTTTGCCGCCGGGCCTGGCATATTCCCAAATCCGCATCGAATATAAAAAAGCTGCGCTCCTAGGGGACGACCTCTACCCATTGACTGGGGAATGGGAATGCAAATACTATATTATTTTAGCCGATGCCTTGCAAAACCCTTTTGCAATCTTCGAGTTTTCCTTTTAAAGCGACATCTTTCACGCCCCCAGGGCATAAGATGTAAGGAAGGATACATTGCGAAATGGGGCAGGGGGGACTGTCATGGAAGAACTTGGGGATTCACTGATGACAGAGGCTGTTTGCAGCTTGATCATGAAAGAACTGGATCAGATGATGGCTTCTTGTCAAACCTGTGTCAAACAAGTGGCGGAATTCATGAAAGTGGCAAATTGCATCTTAAGCCGCAGGGAATTTTATGATTTTTTGGCGTTATATAAACGGTTTGACAGCGATTTTGTCATCCTTGAAAACCTGGCGGAGCAAATCGACGAGCCGCTTAATCTACTCCAGGCAGTGACATTGAAGGCGACCATGAAAGAATTGAAAAAAGAGGTGGAGGAAATTGTGGTAATCCTTCAACTGGCAAATGAGCGGATTGACGACAACCATGTGGATGTGAACATGGCAAAGCTCATCCAACGCCTCATGCGCCTGAAGCCATTTGAATCCTTATATTATGAGGACTTGGAAAAAGCGATGGAGAAAACCTTTCTTATCTTGGAAGTGGTGGACTGCATCGCCAAGGAATATGACAACCGGTATTTCCCTTTCAATTACCTAAAGATTTCTGCCTTCACTGACAAAGTGGCGGCCTTTCAATACGCCATTGGCAAGGGGATTTCCCGGGATGACATCCTAAACCGCCACGGCTCCCAATTAACGTAAAGGGCCGATGGTTACAACCAGCGGTAGATGAGGTAAACCGCTGTTGTCAATAGCATGGCACGGTGGAAGAGTGTTTCCCCGAGGGCGCCTGTTTTGATGCGGCCGATGCTCACTTTAAAGGGTAGGGGAAAGAATAACAAGACGCCTTGTGGGGTCAACAAATCCAGCAGGATATGGGAAATGTGGCCAACCATCAGCCCTAAGACGACGATGGTATAAAAGCTTTCGCCATAATCCAGCCGGCCCCGTAGGGAAAGCAGGTATAAAAACGCAAAAATACTCAATAAACTGTGGGTGAGGGTGCGGTGCTTGAACACCTTGGCGATAAAGCGCGAGAGCCAGGGAAAAAAACGCCCTAAAAGGGAACTGGGTGAATCTATATCAGGGATCAAGGCACCGATGGTGGTGGATAGGCAAAACAGGGTTATCATAAATAAACGGGAGCCGATATTGGCACCTTCCAAAAAAGGGGAGATGAAGTAAGCATGGGCCACCAGGCCCGTACAAAGCCCAGCCCTTTGGTGTGTCATGGCTTTCATAAATTCCTCCAAAAATTCCGTCGTCCTTCTAGTTTACCCCAAATCGTTAAAAATTTCAACGAAATGGTGTTTGTGGCATGAATTGGGTGGATGGGGCGTATAGTTTTAAAAAGGGGGGATTGGATGAACACATTTTTAAAAGAGGTTGGGCAGAAGCTTACAAAAACCGGACAGGGTGCCATTGATAAAACGAAGAATTTTGCGGAAGTGTCCCGCCTGAATTTAAAGTTGGCAGAAGAAGAGCAGCAGCTGGAGGATTTATATGCCAATTTAGGGCGGCTTTTTTACAAAGTGAACCAACAAAACCCGGATTTCATTTACCGAGAAATGTTTGGTGCCATTGAAGGGAGCCAAAAAAATGCGGATTTCCTTAAAGAGGCCATCATTGCATTGAAAGGCACCAGATCTTGCCCGCAGTGCAAAGAAGAGGCTATGCCGGGTGCTGCCTACTGTGCCAAATGCGGGCAAGGGCTTAACCCGGGAGCTTTGCCAAATACCGAAATCGTCTATAAACTTTGCACTTCCTGCGGTGAAATCAGCCAGTCCGACGATGCGCATTGCCATAAATGCCAAAGACCACTTTAAGGGGGCCTGCCCATGCGCGTCGATGCACAGCTAAAAACGCAAGGAACGTTTTGCTCGCTCATTACCCTTATTTATCCTGAGCCTGTCATGTTGCCAAAGTGCCGGGATTTTACGGTTGAATGGGGGGGAGTAGACGCCGGAGTACGCGCCATCAGCCGCCTGAGCGGGCAGTTATTTGAACTTCACCTCTTAACGGGGCAGCCGTTTCCCATATTTGAGGCTGGAAAATACGAAAGCTTCCCGGGAGACTGCTTTTCCAAGATCCATATTGCCTATCATGGGGTTCCGAAAAAAGAAGGCAGCGGGGAGCCGATTGGCAGTGAAATTATTTTTGATATCGGGTGGCCCCAAGGGGGCTGCTAACAACGGGCGCTTTCCCCATCGATAGTCCCAAGTGGATGTTTGAAACGGGCTTTCCTAGCATCGGAGGGTCAAAAGCATAACCCAAAAAACGCCCTGAAGGCTGGCCTTCAGGGCGTTTTTTGGGTTAGTCCAAAGTCACGTAATTAAAATTATGGATGGCGGTCGGGTTAGGCGTGAAACCGTTCACTGAACTGCTTGCCCCGATTAAGGATTCCCCTACAAATAAGAAGGCCCATGGTGCGTCATCGACGATGATGTCCTGGACTTCGTTGTAATAAGCCTGGCGGGCTGTCGGGTCAAGTTCGCCGCGGGCGGCTTCTAACAGCCGGTCAACGTCTGGGTTCGAGTAAAAAGCCCGGTTGCCGCTGGCCCCGAATTGCTGGGAGTGGAAAAGGGGGAAGAGGCTGTAATCCGCATCGAAGGTTACGCTGGTCCAGCCGAGGATGAACATGGCATGGTTGCCGCTTGAGGTCGCCTCAAGGAAGGTTGCCCATTCGAGTGGCACGATCTGGGCGCGGATGCCGATGGCCAAAAGCTGGTTATGAAGGACCGTGGCAATGTTTTGGCGGGTAATGTCTGTATCCACGTAGATGGTTGTTTCAAAGCCATCTTCAAAACCCGCCTCCGCCATCAGTTCACGGGCACGCTCCAAGTTGAAATCATAACCGGTCAGGTTTTCATTATATCCCCAAACTTCGCTGCTGAAAGGGCCAAGGGCGCGGGTGGCAGCCCCTTCCATGATCCCGTCGATGATTACATCCTGATCGATGGCATAGTTGATGGCCTGGCGGATGCGCGCGTCGTCAAATGGTGCCATCTGGGTGTTGAAGCCCAGGTAATTGATGCGCAGGTTCGTGTTGCGAAGCAGTTCAATGCCATCGGCTGAATCGATGCGGCCAAGGTCTGTTGGGGACACGTCAAGGGCAATGTGGACCTGCCCGGTTTCAAGCTCGATCAGGCGGTTGGTGGATTCAGTGATGGGGCGAAAAGCCAGCCGCTCAAGGGCTACCGGCCCGTCGTAGTAATCATCGAAACGCACCAATTGGATGCGCTCACCCGGTTGCCACGATTCAAACTTGAAGGCCCCGGTCCCCACCGGGTTTTGCCCAAAGGCCTCTTCGTCAGACTCTACCAGAGCTTGCGGGACAATGTTTCCGGCGGTGTGGGCAAGGTGGGACAGAAGGGGCACGAAGGGCTCGAATGTTCCCACCCGGACCGTCGATTCGTCCATGACCACAATCGCCTCTGGGTCCAAGCCCCCGGTAATAGGTGCCGTTACCGAAGAGGTTGCCGAACGCCTTAGGGAAAACACCACATCCTCGACGGTCATCGGCTCGCCATTATGAAAAACCACATCCTGGCGGATCGTAAATTCATAAGTACGGTCATCGATGCGCATCCACTCGGTGGCAAGCCATGGGTGCAGGCCGCCTTTCTCGTCTTGGCGGATCAACCGTTCAAAAATGCTATTGATGGCAGTTGCCGAGACCGCATCATTGGCACGGTGCGGGTCAAGGCGCACCGGGTCCCCGGTCAAAGCCACGACTAATTCGGCATCATTGCTTGTGGCATTCCCGCAGGCACCCAGTGCCAGCAAGGACAAAGCCCCTAATGCAAACCCTAATTTCCTAAATCTTTTCATACTCATCAGCCCCTTAGTTTCAAGTTTGGCTGGAAAACAAAAAAGCCCCCGTCTTCCAGCTGTTGCGCTAGAGGACGAAAGCTAAGCTTACGTGGTTCCACCTCTTTTTACCAACCCCTCACGGGTACTGGCCTCATCAAGTACTTGCCACTGCCATCAAAGCCCATGGTGCATACTCCCCCAAAGGTAACGGCTGGGATTGCCGGATGCAGCCTACTTGCAAATTGCTTTCGGTGCTCAGCTCAAAGATGTGTTCATGCCCTCGCCCCATGCCCCTCGCACCACCCGGGAACTCTCTGATTGAAACGTTTTTGCCACTACTATTCCTTATCATCGCTTTTGGATATTCTTTGTTGTTACCCATTATACAAGCTGGGAAGGCCCAGGTCAACCCTTTTTTTGGGATTTATGCTAAAAGAGCGATTTCATTGAATAGGTGGGATAGGCTACAGTATCCTTTCGTACACTAGGTGCGGTAATTGTTCGTATTTCAATATGCAGGCAGATAGCGTATAATAAGATGGAAGATGAAAATTGCAAAGGGGAAGATAATATTGAAAGTCGCAGCAACCATCCACGAACTGATTGGAAACACCCCCTTGCTGGAAATAACAGCGTTTAGGCTGCCAGAAGGCACAAGGGTTTTTGCCAAGCTGGAGTATTATAACCCAGGGGGCAGCGTGAAAGACCGGCTGGGCATGGAATTGATTGAAGAAGCCATGAGGCAAGGGCACCTTGCACCTGGTGGGACGGTTATAGAGCCAACTGCTGGAAATACTGGCATTGGGGTAGCACTCGCCTGCATAAAATATGGTATTAAACCGGTTTTCACCGTACCGGAAAAGTTCAGCATGGAAAAGCAAAAGCTCATGCAGGCCCTGGGCGCTGAAATCATCACGACACCAACCTGTGAAGGGATGACGGGGGCGATCCGGCGGTCCGAAGAGCTGGCTGAAACCATACCGGGCGCCTATGTCCTGGCCCAATTTTCAAATCCAGCCAATCCAATGGCTTACTACCGCACTTTGGGGCCTGAACTGTTGGGGCAGCTAGGGCATATAGACGTCTTTGTGGCAGGTGCGGGCACAGGTGGCA
>WRGF01000141.1 GCA_009787345.1 Turicibacter sp. | reverse complement strand
TCTCTTTTCAAGAGCGACGCTTATTATTATATAATATTTAACATCTCGTGTCAAGCGTTATTTATAACGTTTTTCGACATCGTTTTTAGCGGCTTAATTATAATACCATGCGGGCACCGTAGTGTCAACACGTTTTTATAATTCGTTTTCACCGCTGTTTTGGCGACTTGATTATGATACCATCATTTTCGCGACATGTAAAGAGTTTCTTAATAAACTTATTAAAAATAGCAATCCCGCTCATTTTTGGGATTGCCATTTTTAGGTTGGGTCATCCCCGGCCATGAGGTTTTAAAAAGTCCAGAAACGGGCCTAATGGGACGACCGCAGTTGGGTTGATGGTCCCATGGCTCATGTAATAATGTCCCTTGATGTGGTTCATATGGATGGTTTCCGACACTCCCGGCATCTGATAAAGTTCACGGGTATAGCCCCATAAATTCGGGTAATCCACAATCCGCTTATAATTGCACTTGAAATGCCCAACATAAACCGCATCAAAACGCACCAAGGTGGTAAATAGGCGAAAGTCCGCTTCCGTCAACGTGTCCCCAAGGAGATACCGATGTTTGGACAACCGTTCTTCCAACTGGTTTAATGCTAAGAACAAGCCCTTATATGCTTCCCCGTACGCTTCCTGAGTGGTGGCAAAGCCCGTGCGGTAGACGCCATTATTGACCCCATCATAGATGAAAGCATTGATTTCGTCGATTTCATGCCTGAGGGCTTTCGGGTAAAAATCAAGCCCATTCCCAGCAACCCCTTCGAAGTTAGCATTCATCATCCGGATAATATCGGCAGATTCATTGGAAACGATGGTCCCCAGCACTTTATCCCAAAGGATTGGCACCGTCACCCGACCCGTGTAGCCTGGGTCCGCCTTCAAATAGATTTCATACGCCCGATTCAGGCCGAACAAATCGTCGCCTGTGCTCCCTGAAGTCCCATAAAACGTCCAGCCTTCCTCGCCCATGATGTAATCAACCACCGAAACTGAGATAGCGTCTTCCAGCCCTTTGAGCGCCCGAAAAATCATCGTGCGGTGGGCCCAGGGGCAGGCATGGGACACATAAAGGTGGTAGCGCCCGGCTTCTGCCTTAAAGCCGCCGACACCCGTAGGCCCGGGGCTTCCATCTACCGTCACCCAGTTGCGAAACTGCGCTTTTGAGCGTTCAAAACGCCCGTTGCTTTCTTTCGTATCGTACCAAATATCATGCCACTTGCCAACAATGAGCATTCCCATATCCAATTTCCTCCTAATTGCCTAATTTCTTGCTTAAATACACTGTCGCCAGGGCAAAAGCCGGGTAGAACGTGAAAAACACCGGAAGTTGCCATAAGACCGGGATAAACCCATCTCCTGTCCGTAAAATTCCCGGGACCAGCCATCCAATTACCCCTTCCAGTTCCGCAGGCCCCCACTGAAATGCCATGTTCCAATTTTGCTGCCGCCCGATGACGCCCCACCCCTCCAAGATAGCGCCGTTTGCCACCACAATCAGCAAGGACAAGAACATAAACGCCGGCAATGCCCAAAAATCCCGGTAACGAAGCTTGACAAATCTTAAGGAAACCAAACTTGCTGCCACGGAAAAAATCAGGAAGTGCTGGATATAAAACCTGATGGCCGCCAATGAAAATGGCGAAAATCCCAATGCCTCGCTGGGATAAAACGTGACCAAAGCCCCTGCCATGATGCTGCTTAAGACAAACCCGCTTTTTAGGAACGTCCCTTTTGAAAAAAACAGGGCTGGCGCCAATAAGACGATGACCGCGCAGATATTCACCATAAACATACGGGCTAGCCTGTGGTCCGGGTTTTCCCACAAAACAAAAGGCCCGGCAAAATGAATCCCCAAATTCAGCAAAACGAGGGCATAAAGGACTGCCAACTGGATCTTGCGGGGCTTTCTTTTTAATAAACGGTGCAAAAACCAGGACCCGCTAAAAAAAAAGGCCATCCAAAAAAAGTACCAAAAATTCCATAACCCAATCACTTCATCACCCCAATATCATTTTAATTATAACACGTCCCGCCTCCGCCTGTCCCCTTATTTAACTTTTTTGGCCTAAAAGCTTTCACCAGGCATATAATGAACAGAAAGCGGGGGATTTAGATGGATAAAAAATTAAATGGTTTGATGGGCCGCAGGCGGCGGCTGGGACTTATCGCCACCTCCTTATTCCTTGCATTTGGGATTGGGATAGGGGCGCGCATTTATTACTTGAATTTAGTGGACACCGTCCATGCTGAGCTGGAATCGGAGTGGCTCAAGGATCATAACCAGCAATTGGACCATTTGAGTGGCATGCCGGTCAGCCAGTTGCTTGCCGACATCAGCGGTTATGCCGGCACGGACGTTACTGTAAAAGGGTTCACCCAGCAATTTTTCACTAGGACGGCGCTTGATTACCTTTATTTGCACCAATCAGCGTATGAAGGGGCAGAAATCCCTGCTAGCCAGCGGCTCAAAGTTTTTTTGGCACAAAATTACGTTGCCGGCGGGGGCAGCTATATTGACGATGCCATCAGCGTAACCGGGCATTTGCAAAAAATTGAGGGTGAATATGTGCTGACGGGCGCAAAAATAAATCCTTGACCCCTTGTAAAGTTTCCATGCATCATGTTATGATAATGGGAAAAATGGCAAAGGAGCGGTTAGTATGGAATGGGTTTTAGCGCATTTTGACGAGTTGGGCGGGGCCTTGCTTTACGAAATTTTAAAATTGCGGGTCGATGTCTTTGTGGTCGAGCAAAATTGCCCCTACCCGGAGGTCGACGGCAAAGACCCCCATTGCTGGCACCTTTATCAAAAAATTGATGGCGAGATTGCCGCTTATGCCCGTTTATTGCCACCCGGTATCTCTTATAAGGAAGCTTCCATCGGGCGCGTCATCGTCAACGAAAAATTCAGGGGAATGCGTCTGGGCGATTCATTGATTGAAACCGCCATCCAGGAGGCAAAGAAATTGTTTCCGGGCGAAAACATCAAAATCGGGGCCCAGGCCCGTCTTCATGGGTTTTACAGCCGTGCCGGTTTCAAGTCCGTGTCAGTACCTTATGATGAAGATGGCATCCTACACATCGACATGTTGCTAGCACATTAAAGCGCATAAAATCCCACCACTTGGCGGCAACAGCTAAATGGTGGGATTTTTTATAATTCAGCCCGGCTTAAAACTGCGATGCTACAGTCGTCAGTGGTCCGTTTAACAATCATTTCGTCGAATAGATGCCTAATCAGCTGGCCCATGCGCTGGCCTTCAAGTTCCGTGTTTTTCTTTAAGATTTCTTGTACGGGCTTGGCGAGTTCAAGTGTCTGGCGGTTATAAAGGCTGGCTGCCGACCCATCCGACATCAGGACAAACCCGTTGACGCCATCGAGTTTTCCCTTTATCAACTTCATGGAATGCTCCATGCCGGCTGACGTCGTAAAGACTGTTTCATTGGCAAATTCCCCATTTTGGGGGTGGCTGGCGACTTTTAGGACGCCATCAACCATATAACCTATGACGCCATCGCCAATATGGGTGATCAAAAAACGGTCATCCTTGACGGCTGCCAGCAACAGGGTTGATGCCAAATCGCTCAGTTTGCAACCAAGCTCCTCGCTTTTTTGCTGCAGCTGCTTTAAAAAATGGCCCGTCAACTGCTGTTTGGCTTCTTCCCCATCCATAAAAGCGTAGAGGTCCTCGAAATTGCCCGTGACAAACTCTGCTGAAGAACGGACTGCCACCAGGGCCCCTGTTTCAGAATCCTTGGCGGAGCCGGCACCATCTGCCAAAGCAATGGCGAAAACTCCGTCCTGCTGCATTTTCAGGGTTTTATCCTGACAGGGCATGCCACTTTTTAGGTGGGCTCGGCCTACCACTTCATAACTGTTGCTTTTCCACATTGCCTCACCCCCAATTTGCCGCCTGTCAGCCTATAATGATAAATCTGCCCATCCCTTTAGCCCGTTGATATCCATGGGAATGCTCTCCCCCGGGATAGACTGGGACGTAGCAGAAACGCTTTGGCTTAGCCAAGAGAAAAACTCCTTGAATTTAAACCCTTGAAGCCTTAGGGGGCTTCGGTTAGGGGAAAATTTTTCAAGTGAGGTCAAATCAGCCTGCTGGCCGATCCCGATTGGGAAGACAGTCAATTTGTCGCCCTCGATGAGCTCCTTCGTCCGGCTGGTAGCCGTCTTAAGTTCCTGCAAGTTCCCGTTTGGCGAACCATCGGTCATCAGCACCAACCAAGGCTGGAAATAATCCACCCCGTTTTCACGGTACTCGGCCTTTCGCGCCTCAAGGGCATCCAAAGCCGTGTTGACCGCCTCGCCCATATAAGTTTTCCCGCCTGCATGAAATACCGGGGCTTCCCCTTGGCTGGCAATACTTTGGAATTCTTGGACGATATTGGTTTCGCTGTCGAAGGCGATGACGCAAACATCCGCTGCGTACATTGCTACTTCGTCAACTTTCAGCGCCTCGTAAAAAGTTTCCACCCCTTTGTTAAGCTCGGCAATGGCCTCGCCTGCCATGGAACCGCTCACATCAAGGCATAGGCACACCGGCAAGCGGGTGCTCGGGTTTTCAATCAGGTCATTGGCGTCAAAAATCAGGTCAAAATCAGATAAAGCCGCTTCTGCCAAAGCGTCCGGTGCCCCTTCCGCTCCTTCAACTGCACCTGCTGTTTTTTCTGCTTCTTTTTCCTCGTTGGCTTTTGCCGCCTGTTCTGCCTCGCGGCACTTTACCAACGTGAAGGGATGGCGGAATACGGTCGCGCATGAGCCTGAGCGTTTGCGGCGCTTTGCCCCTTTCCCGCGCTGTGGGCAGCGGCTTCTTGATTGTGTTGTTATCTGGTTATTTTTCATATTAGTTCTCCCCTATCTTTTCGTCAACCCGCTTACCGCGGTGTTTTAGCCATCACATAATCCTGGCCTTTTTCGGTTACTTCCAGCCATTTTTTCCGGCCAGCCCCAAGGGCCAGGTAATTTTCAAACACTAAGTAATCCACCAAGTGGCTGATTTCGTTTTGCGGCATGGATTTAAGGCTCCCAAACAATGAAAAATCAACCCCTTCTTGGTTTAAGTAAGGTAGTATCGTGCTTTCGCTGCCTTTAAGAAGCTTCACCAACAGCGTTTTGGGGGTCTCGTCGCCAAGGCTTTGCAGGCAAGAGACCACTTTTTCCACGTTTTTCGTAATGTCCATCAACCCATACATAAGGACTGGCTTGGCGGTAGGGGCATGTACGGCTGCTTCTTTTGGTACGCCGGCCGCCGACCCATGTGGGAATATCTTAAAAGCATCGGCCCCAAGGCTATCCCATTTGCCAAGTTCAATACCAAGCAAGTACTGCTGGAATTTATCCAGCCATTCTGAAACGGTGTACCGGCTCGCCTCTTGGTTATGGAGCCCGCTTTCATGAAAGGTATGGTAAAACGCACTTCTGATGGGAACCGGTAAATGTTCCCATATCCTGGACCAAAGCCCGCTGGGAATCCCTTCCCCGCTTCCGCCTGCGACCTCATAAGGAAAGTCCATGGCCTTGATGTTTTCCATCAAATTACCGGAACTCCCTTTTTTGGCATAAGGCTTTTGACCAGGAAGCATGATCATGAACAATAACGTTGCAATGGCAAAATACTCATGGCCCTTCGTCCGCAAGAATTTCCTGAAATTCTTGCCCTGGATTTCAGGTGCAACGAAGTTTGGCATGGAAACCGGGCAGGGAAACCCCTCGACCTGATAGGAATCCGTATCGACGAAGTAAACCTCGCTTGGGGACACCACCAATATATTGGCGGGGTTGATATCCCCCATGATAACGTTCAGCGAATGGAGGTATTCCATTTTTTGAAGGATGGTGGCACAGAGGCGGACTAGGTCCTTTTTCTTCCAATCAGGAAAGGTTTTCGCAAGGACAGGGGGCAAGAATATGCTTCGCCCAAGCTCAACCCCATAGGCTTTTCTCATTAAATAGCCTACAAATTTCTGCTCTTTATTATAAATCGGTGCAATGGGAAAACAAATCCCCTCGCAGCTCACTTTGCGGCTGCACATCAGCTGGATTTTTTCTTCTTTCCATGAATCCAGTTTCTCCTTTTTGAATACTTTTGCCACATAGCCCTCGATGGAGGTCAAAAAAATGGTGCCCTCGCCCCCTGTTGCCAACTCTTTGCCCAGTTCCAATGGACGGGTAAGGTTTTGGCTTTTAGCATACACCGCATCGCCGGCCGCAGGCATCGTTTTTAATTTAATCAGAACGGGCGCAGGCCCTACCAAGGGGGCCCCTGGTAAAAATTGCTCCATTCCCGCGCTTTCTAAAACCGCCATAAATAAAACCCCCAGATTCTTTCTCTTCTTAAAATTATACCCGCTTCGTGAAAAGTTGGCAATCTTTGCAGCGTTTTTTAAACCCATTCGACAAAAGATTTCAAATTCACCCAAAGCCCTGGCGGCCCAATAACCCAAACACCTTTAAAAACAAAGGCGCCAATCAGTTCTAACTTCAAGATTATGTCACTTTTTGAGCCTTTTTGCAAGCTAATTTTTCGGGGCCATCCACCAGCTTTCCTAGCATTTTTGGCATTTCGGGTCTATAATATAAAGGACGGGGCCAGCTCTTGAAAAACGGGCTGCCTTTCATGGGATTTTAAATCAAAGGAGGTGGATGATGCTAAGGGCGGCTGGTTTTTAGCATCGGCAGGATGGAAAAAAATGACCTGCGCAGTGCGGTTATGGCAGAGTTGAAAGCACATGCCGGAACCTGCGAAAAAAAACAAGGGGAAGCCATGCTTTATGGCATGCTGTTTGCTACCCCCCAGTGGCAAAATGCCAAAACCATTGGCACTACCATTTCCATGGGTTTTGAGGTCGATACCGGCCCAATCATCCACCAGGCATTTAAAGAGGGAAAAGCGGTCGCCTTGCCCCGGGTGGAGTCCCCGGGATTGATGGCTTTTTACCTGTGGCAAGCAGGGGACCCGTTGATAGCGTCCAAATTCGGCATCTTGGAACCCGATCCACTGCACGCTGAAAAAATACCGCCAGAATGCATCGGCCTTTTGGTCGTCCCCGGCATCGCCT
Organism: Turicibacter sp.; assembly: GCA_009787345.1. Taxonomy (GTDB): domain Bacteria; phylum Bacillota_I; class Bacilli_A; order MOL361; family Turicibacteraceae; genus WRGF01. The sequence continues at coordinate 6,265 of WRGF01000141.1, read as the reverse complement.
TCGGCTTGCGGGGCTTTCGCATCGGTTTTGGGGGCGGTTTTTATGACCGTTACCTGGCTGCCTTCCACGGAGATACGGTTGCACTGGCACTCCCGTGGCAAATAAGGAGTGGTTGGGTGTCGGGGATCCACGACATCCCCGTCGGGCTAGTCTTGCAGGCGCCCCTTCATTAATAAAATTTTTGCTGTCATTTTTCGCTGCTCCCCGGCATAGCCTTAATTAGACGATGTCCTAAGGGGGAAGCATTCATGGCAGCAGGATTTATTAAAAAACATTTATCCAAGTATTTGGCGAAGCAGCATTTAGCCGGTCTTTTAGGGACGATTTTCTTTCTGCTTATCCTTCAGGTAATCTATTCCTCGGCTGGCATTGGCAGTTTTTTTGCCATTGCCATCACCCTCCTCGTGGGTGGTGTTGCCTTTTTAGGCAGCCCGTTTATCCCTCATGAAGCCGCCAGCGGCTGGATGAAGAACCTGGGGCAATCCTGCACGGGACTTTACCTTGCCAATATGGCTTATGTGATAGTTTTAGGGGCGCTGCAATTAATCGCCCACATGTAATGAAAAAAAGGGCACTCCCCATTGCTTCGGGAATACCCTTTTTTAGCCTCAACAGCCCTTTTTCGGCATGTCGTTTTTAATTTTGACCAGGTATTTTCGGATGAGCTCGTAGTCTATTGGCGGCAGTTCCCCGCAAGCTTTCAACTCATCGAGCCTTCGCTCAAGTTCCTTAACGTCAGTTTCCTTAATCATAGTGGCGCCTCCCAACTTCTGGGGCGGTTTTTGCCAAACTTTCGGGCACCTCGGCAATAATCGCCCGGATTTTTACCATAAGCGATTATATGCAAGGCGGAAGGGGCTTAGACTTGAATCAACCTTGTGAAACGTCTTTTTTGGTGTAAACCATGCTGCTTAGCCACGCCGCCGCTGGTACGGTCAACGCAATCCCTAATGACCCTGCCAAAGACCTTATGATTTCGATACCAATCCCATCATTGTTGATCATCTCGTGAAAGCCGATTTGAAGCACCGATAGGGTCAAAAGGAGGTTGAGGGAGGAGCCGGCAAAAGCAAGGATGAGGGTGTTGGACATGGTTCCCATCATATCTTTCCCAATCACATAGCTGGCTTTAAGCATCTGCTTCCTACCCATCAAAGGATTTGCCAAAGCCAGCTGGCGCGCGCTCGACGCCATGGAAACAGCCGTATCCAAAACGGCGCCAAGGGAGGCGATGAGCACCCCGGAAATGAAAAGCCCGGATGCGTCAAGGTTGACGCCATTGCCCATGCTGGCATGGATCAAAAAGCCGGCTTCCTCCGTTGAAAAGCCATTGATGGCAGCCAATTCCCCAGCGATGAAGGAGGCAAGGGCAGCCGCAAAGACCCCAATCAGGGTAGCTATCGCCGAAACCAACGTCTGTTTAGTGAGCCCACTGATAAAAACCAGCACCAAAACCGTCACCCCGCTTAAAATGGCAAGGGTCGTGGGAATGGCGGGGAACCCTCTTAATATCAGCGGGTTCAGTATCAAAAGGATGCTGGCAAGGGTGAACAAGAGGCTACCCACCGTCTTGAAACCGGATTTTCCACCTAGGACCAGCAGGACTCCCAAAAAGGACAGGACGAGACCGATGAGCACCCTTGAACGGTCGCGGTTGACGAGATCCGCCTGGGGCGGCGCCCCTTCCCAAGTGGCGTAGCGGATGACGACACGTTCCCCTTCCCTAAACAGGGCAAGGCCTGCTCGGGTAATATGGAAACGGGCTTCCATCCGCTCCCCATTGGAAAGCTCCACCTCATAAAGCAGGTTTCCCACAAGGTCGTCGGGATGGGACGGGTCGGTGAACGTATTATCCTCTAGGATGGAGACTACCCGGGCGGGGGCAAACTCCACATGCTCGAACCGGTTGGTGCTCTCCAGCTCCCCTGAATTAGCGAAAAAAACGGCAAAGGCAAACAGCCCTAAGCCAATCAACAATGTCAAAACTTTGATTTTCATCACTCGTTCCTCCCGAAATTTGAATGTCTCCATTTTAGCATACGTTCCTAGCAGGGAGCAATGGTTTTAGCATCATTTCAAACCGCCCCAAGCATTTTTTGACAGGATTTTTTTGGCGGGCGGGTTATAATGGAAAGGATACGCGATTTTTTTAAGGGGGAATTAGATGAAAGCGCACTTTGCAATCCGGGTGACCCATCAGGATGGGCATGACCAATTAATCGACAACGTCAGCATCCCGGTACTCAGGGGGACCATGGAGTCGGCGAAAAACCTGTCCGGAACCGCCGCTACCCATGCCATCCTCTGCTTTGACGACGGGCTGGAAGAGTACGAAATCGAGCTAACCCAAAGCCAGATTACGTCTTTGAACCTCCAGTCGTTTCGTAAGGCTGACCGGCCAAAAGTATGGGTTCAAAAAGGGTAAGCGGATGATATCAAACAGGTTGCAAGTTGGGGATAGGCAATCCCTGCACCATGCAACCTTTTTTATGCATTTTTTACACTTTCCGCCAGCCACGTCCACCGTTCTATGGATTTTCGATAAAATCTTCCATTTTGTCCTATAAAAAAAGCCCATTCTGTGTTAAAATGGTGGAATAACAGCGTTAAGAAGGAGGCCACACCATGTTTACTTATGAAAACGACGACTTTATGAAACAAGACCCTGCCCTTTGGGGTGCCATTGAAAGCGAGGCGAAGCGCCAAGAGGAAAACATCGAATTAATCGCTTCCGAGAACTTCGTGTCCAAAGCGGTGATGGCTGCCCAGGGAAGCATCGTGACCAATAAATATGCGGAAGGCTACCCGGCGAAGCGCTACTATGGCGGTTGCGAGCATGTGGATGTCATCGAGACCCTTGCCATCGAGCGGGTAAAAGAATTGTTCGGAGCAGGATTCGCCAACGTGCAGCCCCATTCCGGTTCCCAGGCCAACACGGCGGCATACCTTGCCTTGGTCAACCCTGGCGACACCATTTTAGGGATGGACCTTGCGGCCGGGGGGCATTTGACCCACGGTTCACCAGTCAACTTCTCCGGAAAGACTTACAACTTCGTGCCTTACACGGTGGATGCTAAAACCGAGGCCATTGATTATAACTCCCTTCGCCAGGTTGCCCTTGAAGTGAAGCCAAAGCTTTTGGTTGCCGGCGCCTCTGCTTATTCGCAGGTTATCGACTTCAAGAAATTCCGTGAGATTGCCGATGAAGTCGGTGCTTTCTTAATGGTAGACATGGCTCATATTGCAGGGCTTGTGGCTGCCGGGCTTCACCCGAACCCAATGCCTTATGCGGACATTGTGACTTCCACGACCCATAAAACCCTTCGGGGGCCACGTGGCGGGCTTATTTTAACAAACAACGAGGATTTAGCGAAGAAAATCAACTCCGCCATCTTCCCAGGAATCCAAGGGGGGCCTTTGGAGCATGTCATCGCCGGTAAAGCGGTTGCCTTCCTAGAAGCCCTGTCCCCGGAGTTCAAAACGTACCAGGCCCAGGTCATCAAAAACGCACAGGCCCTTGTGGAAGTGTTCAAAACCGAGCCAAAACTTCGCGTTATTTCAGGCGGGACAGAGAACCATCTTTTAATGCTTGAAGTGACCGAGCTTGGCATGAACGGAAAAGAAGCGGAGCATATTTTGGACTCCGTCAACATTACCGTCAATAAAAACTCCATCCCTTATGAAAAACTGAGCCCGTTTAAGACATCAGGCATCCGCATCGGGACACCGGCCATGACTACCCGTGGCTTCAAGGAAGAAGAAATGAAGCAAGTGGCAGGGTTCATCATCAAAGCCTTGACTAACCACGAAAACCAAGCCATCCTAGACGAAGTCAAGGCTGAAGTCCTTGCGCTTACTAAGCAGTTCCCGCTTTACCAATAATCCGTAGACACTACAGCCGACAGTATATCTGTCGGTTTTTTTTATGTCCATAAGCTGGCTCCTTTTAACTACGGGGTTTCCATGTCTGTGGGGCTCTTCTTCTCAACCCATTGGTGGTATTTCAACATCATAAATCTGGCAAAGGGCTGTACGGCTAGCAATTCCACCATCAATGCCAGCGCAAAATTGCGGGGCCATTTATAAAAAAATTGGCTGAAAGGCTCCATGCTGAAGTGGCGGTTGCCAATCCAGCTCCCCACGACTGTCAGGCAAATGGACAAGAAAAATACCGAGCAGGCCGTCTGGGCAGCCACCACCTTTTTGAATCCGGAACCCTTGGGGATAACTTTTTGGGCTAACCAATCCGCAGGCTTATGGGTCAGCAAGACCAAGCCAATGACCGCACACCATAGGGCAGGCATTACCCCCAGCACGTCCGCCCAAACCGCAAATCCAAAGCCTACCTCAAAAAAAGTAATCACAGGAGCCAGGATATTCACCGATAAAATCGAAACCATGACTAAAAACAACGCAAATTCCCGCTTGTTGCGGGGAAGCAACATGTAAAATTCCATCGCCATCACTCTTTCCTATTTTTTTTCAAGCGGACAACAAAAAAAGCGCATCATCCCATCAGGAATTATACGCTTTCGGCTACTCAACCGTTGGCTGTCCGTCTTGACTGCTTATGAAGGGCAATTTTTCATGCCCCATGCTTAACATTTTATGCTTTTAAGTGCAGAAAAAGAACCACATTCCGATAAATTCTGGCTTTTAGCATTCATCAAAAAAAGTCACATGCCCCGTGTGGTTGTCGTATTCGGCGCAGACGATGCCCACTTTGCCTGACGATATCATGTCGCAGACTTTGGGGCTTTGGTAAATCCTGCCGATGCTGTGGCGGCTGTTTTTGTAGACCCCCTCCTCCACGGATTCGCCGCCAACCAAACCGCCTTTAATTTCTTGGATGATGGCGCAGATATATCCCTCCGCCTCCCCCTCCAGGGCCGCCGTCACCGCCCCGCATTTCGTATGACCCATGACCACGATGAGGGGCACGTCCAGGTTGGCGATGGCGTATTCGATGCTTCCCAGCTCAAAATCCCCCACCACGTTTCCAGCGGTGCGTATGACGAAAAGTTCCCCGATACCGGCATTAAACACCGACTCGCAGGGCACTCTCGAATCGGAGCAGGTGACCACCACCGCATAGGGTTCCTGCCCCTTGACCGCCGTTTCCCACCGTTTTTCCCGGGAAACATCCACAGCGGTCTTACGGGAATAGGTGTAGATGGCATTGCCTGCCACCAATTTATCCAAAGCCGCTTTCGGACTGCTGACTTTCATGGCTTTGCCTCCTATTATAAGGCTGAACGAGCCCGTCGTGGTAGTGAGAAAATTGCACCTAAAAAGCGGATACATCTGGGCGGGTTCCCCAGGTGTGACCGCTTGGAGGCCGGTTTTTCCACTGGAGTGGCTCGTGAAGCTTACTTGCTCCTCAATAAACGAATCACCCTTATTGTAGTCCCATCCCATGGTTTTTATCCATCAAAAGTAAAAAAGAATTTTTTGCTTTGCCTTTAGTGGCTAAGATTTTCACTTCCACAAAACATCACGCCTTTCAAATTAAAATCAACTACAGGATTAGGATCACGTAAATCAATTTCCAAAAAAACCCTTTCATTTGAATTGCGGGGGTAGCTCTTTGCCTCGTTTCCTTAAATTTAGTATAATCGGGGTGTCAGCGGATATTTTTATTAGTCATGAAAATATAATACCGAAAGGGTCGTCGTGCATGTTGCACGATGACCCTTTCGGTATTATTTGGATTTTAATTTCAGTGAATATCAAAGACTATTCTACGGCAGCCCCTTGATGAATTACCCTAAAAACTTGACATTAACCTGTTATTTTACGCTTACTTTTCAGAAAGCCCTTAACCGAGGAAACTTCTTACACTATTAGCTAGCAACAGAGGCCTCGCCATCCACCCGAATGTTTGAAATGTTCGGATTCCCACTTGAAGTCCTTACGGGAATACTGACTGTCCCGTAAGCTAGAAGGGGCGCATTGACCGTTGCGGTCAGAAGCTGGCCGTGGTTTGCTGTGACACTTGATGCTGGTGCATGAGTCGTCACCGCAAATCCCGTCACATTAAATTGCAGCACCCATCCAGATGGAAGCGGCGTACTACCGTGATTCGTGATGTTTAGCATCCGGGTGGAGCCTTGCCCAGAGAAATTGTGGGTATAATGGTTGGGTGTCAAGGAAGGCAAGGTCGTCACTGTTTCTTGACTAGAGAAGGATGAAACCAAATGGGCAACCACATAATACGTATGCGACGTGTCTGGGAGCAACTCATCGTCCGTAAACGACAATACAT
>WRGF01000140.1 GCA_009787345.1 Turicibacter sp. | reverse complement strand
GCAAAGGTTGGCATATTGGCTCAGGGGACGTGGGTACTGTCTCATCAGCATAAAAACTCTCAAACAATTGTATTGCTTCTATTGTACCGGAAGCAACCGAAAAAATCACCCTAAATTTCAGGATGATTTCATGTTTTGGCTCGATTTGAAAAGCCCCGACCTAAGGGAGGGGGTATTCAGCGGCCTTTTAATCTAAGGCTTTATCTTTTCTTTCTTATACCTTGAACTCCCCTTCCAGGGCAGGTTTTCCATTTCCCAAAACCGCAGAAGCGTTGATAAAATCATACCTCTTGACCATGATTGCCAGCAAAGTGCCGGCTAGGAGCCAGTTAAAGAACTGCTGCGGGAAGTTATAGACAAAGGAATAAACCCACGTATTCATCCCCTCTGGGGCAAACATATAAAAGAATACGATGCCCGACACCCAGTGGCTGGCAAACCTGAATGCCGAAGCAAAAAATAGGGAAACCCAAATACGGGCATTCCGGCGCGGATGGCCTACAGCCATTTTTTTTGACCACATCCCAATGATAGCGCAGGCACCGATATAAGGAAGCAAAAAGTCAAGAAGCACCTGGATTGGATGTACAATGTAAGCCCCCACGATCAACTGTAAAATTCCCAGTGCCAGCCCCCCAAGCATCCCAAGTTTAATCCCATGCCGATAAGCGATGATTGCCATGGGGATCAAAGCCGCCGAAACCGAACCACCTTGTGGCCAAAATAAACGGGAATATACCCCTGCAAAAAGATCTAGGACATAGGCTAAAGCCACCAATAAACTAATTTCAACTAAAGTCCGCGTATGATTCATCTGTTACCTCTCCCATTTCATCATCTATTGACCAGGGGCGCACCGGATGAAGCCATACGCACTTTCCTACGCCGGGTTTAACCGGTTCAGGTTCAAAGGGTCTTTCTCAGCCAGGCGGCACCCCTAGTACTTCCACTAGCATATCACGTTTTGACATATTTTGCGAGTGATATGCACCCTCACTTCGCCCCGGCAAGGATTTCAATCCAACTGTTTTTGCAATATGGATTAATGATATTCCATGGCGTAAGTCGAATATGGTGTCGAAATTTAAACTTTTCAAGGCGAAGAGAAACGAATGAACGCACAAAAAGGTAGCTAAAACGTAGCTAACCTAGAAAACCTGGTCCAGGGCACAAAAACGCGAATGAACGATGACAGCTGATGAGGCTGTTTTTTTATGGCGTGAAAAAAGACCCCAGAGGAGTCCCTAACCAGTTTGTTTAATGGCCTTAACCAAATTATTCTTCTCTGTCCATGTAAATGGGTGAATGCCATACTCTTTATAGGCCTGGATAATCTTATCGTCCACCTTGTGGTTCTTGTCGTCCAGCATGACATACATCTCATTATTTTTCTTCCGGCTTCCCTTAATATCATTCCATAAAAACAATTTATCCGCCGTAGTGGACTTGTTCGCATTGTTTACTACCATCAAATAGCGCTCTGGGATTTTTTTTCCGCTTGGGAAAATAAAATCAATTTTGTGGTCGAATCCACTACGTCCTGCCAGCTTAATATCAGAGATGTAATTGATGTTCTCCTTCTCCAAAAGCAAAGCCACCTCTTCGGAAAAAATTCCCGTTACATTGTTGCGGTTCGTTACATACAAATCGTCAATGGACTTTAAGCCCTGAATATAGAAATGCTTTTTCAGGTTGAAATCCTCTGCTGTTGCAGTCGTCGTAATTGCCCCGTATTCATCAATTTGGAGATGGTGCTGAAATAAAATATCATTCAATATTTGCTTTCGCTTCGGTGTCTTGAAATGGATGCCCTCAAACTCAAGCTCGTTAAGGAAAAAACCATCGTCTGAGAAATGTATCGTCCCATCCTTTTCCTGTTTAAGGTAGAACTGGATAGCGTCGTTGTTTCGGTCTAAAAACGGGGTCGTCACTTCCAAATGTTCATTCACCGTCTTAATTTCAACCGTTTCTTTGAGCCAATCATAATAACTGTGAATTAATTCCTTCATCGTTTTCACCACTTTTTTGAAAATATATTGCTTTGAAGCACAATTAATGGAATGTTTTCTACCGTGAAATATTTTAGCAAATCCTGCAACAAGGCAATCATATCATCCCTGTTACTAAAAATATGCTTAACCTTGGCGTTATCCAGAGGGTATGCCCACTTTAAGTCCCACCCCTCATCCGCTAAGTGGATATGGGGCGCTCTGATATGTTCGCCATCTGGATTTATATGAAGCTTATCGGTGATGTCCAAACGGAGTAATTTTTTGTTTTGGTTGTCTTGGCGTATAAAGTAAGTAATATTGACCTCGTTGATACGCCCTCTTGTAATATCCAATATAAAATCAACGGGGGTTTCTTTCGCCCGAATAAAACGCCTGACTTTGCCACCAATTTCAGGCATGTCTATCATCGAATTGTCAATAAACTCTTTCGGAATTTTCAAGAGCGTAAGGAATTCTTCATTTTTCATCTAGGCACCTCCCTTATTATAGGCATGATTAAGATAATAAACCATTCAAAGCAAAATGTCACGAACATTTTTTATTATACCCCTATTTTACCATCCCACACGCTCGAAAAATGTTGAATTTTTTCAAAAAGCAACCATTTCCAAATCGGAAACAGTTGCCCTACTTTTATTTTCTTGATGGCAGCATTTACCCCAACTGATGGACAAGCGCAATCCCCACGACCATCATCAAGCCCAGTACCGCCGCTTTCGGATTGACCGCCATTGTCTGGCACCTGCTGCTCCACTCCGTCAATGCCTGTTGCCATGCCAGTTGGATCTCCTCACGGTGGGCTTCCAAGTTTTTGATTCCCTCCCATTTGGAAATGTCCTCATGATAGTATTCGCTCATTTCCCGAAGCATGTCGACCGCTTTGATTCCCCACATATCAATCCAACCCCCTGTTTTTAATGGCTTTTTTTATTTCCCGTACTTCTCAATCAGCGCCTCGAAGCTCTCTTCGCTGACGTAAGGGGTGTAGAACCGGGTTTTTTTCATGAATCCCGCTACGAAGCCTTCCCCTGGCTCGTCGGCGCGGATGGTTTCGCAGCCTTTGTCGCCGATAACGTTGCGGCTTTCCACGTCGTCGCTGACACGAAGGCCGATTTTTCCAGTGATGGCAGTCCTTAGCTCACGGTCCAAATGGCCCTCGCTCGCCCGTTGGGTCGAGATAATCAAGTGGATCCCGACTTTCCTGGCGGTTTGCACGATGAGCTTCAAGGTGTCGCAATAAGCCCCTTTAAGGTCTTCGTGGTTCATCACCGGGCGCATTTCATCAATAAAGCAGACGATGAAAGGCATTTTCTCGGGCTCCTCTACTTTTTCATTGTACTTTTTGATGTCTTTCACCTTGAAGGATTTAAGGTATCCCACACGTATCTCCATAATGTCCACCAAATCCTCAAGCGCATCAAAGGCGTCTTGGACGTTGTCGGCTGTCCTGCTGACATGTTTCAGGTCTGATATTTCGTCGACTTCCAGCCCTTGGTTGTCCAGATACCAAATTTCCAACCTGTCCGCTGGGTAATTTTCGACCAGTTGCTTGACCATGAATTTTGTAACGCTGGACTTACCGCTTCCGGTCATCCCTACCACATAGGCGTGAGGGACAACATTGGTCATGTCCATAACAATCGGCGTGGCTTTGTAATTCATTTCGTACCCGACGGGCACGTTCAAAACGTCGGTTGTCAGTTTAATTGAAGTTGGTAACTCGAATTTTTTCATCTGTGATTTCCCCCTTGTCAAATTCAAACATTTTTTCTACATCTTCCTCGATGGCTTCCTCGCGCCCCCCGAACCGCCTGCGGTCGGCTTCATACCGCCGGGTACTATTAGTGTCCAGGGTAGCATCCAGCCGCATTTGCTGGACCCGCTCGGCGCTTGCGTGGTTTGCCTTCACCATCTCCAGTTGCCACCAGTGGTTCCGTTCGTTGATGGCGTACTCGAACCGCTTCTCCATCAGCCAGCGGTCTTCCGTTCCCCCGTTGTCATCGCTCCCACGGTTCAAATGGTAATTGGCGCGCGTCATCAGGTCGTTTGGCATGGTACCCACCCCCGCTTCTCAAATGACTTACCATCGCCTTGACCTCGGCAATGTCTTTCCTAAGCACTTCCCTTTCCAGCCTTAGAAGCTCGTTCTCCTTCGCCAGCTGGAGTGTTTCCAATTCCTCCTCCAGCGTCGTTCCCTCCTCGATGACTGGAGTTTTCATGGATTCCCATAAAGCCCAGGCAATCGCAATGAATGCTAATGGATACATCTTATCCCCTCCAATGGAATATGATTAAAGGACCTCGAGGATCTCTTCCAGTGACATGCCACCGAAATCTGCGCCCTTCAATTCAGCCTCCCTCATCCTCCTTTTAACGTCCTTTTGGGCGTTTTTTTCTTGCTCTGCAAACTCGATCACCTTTTTGATCAACAGTGCATTCCCTTTGATTGTTACCGACATTTCAAGCATCTTCTCACCTCCAACTGAATAGGATTATTATATAATTATGAAAGCAGGTGTAAAAAATGGATCCAGATAAAGTCGCTTACATCTTCGAATACCCCAAGAAAAAGGTATCTTTCCCTTACGTTAGCCACATGGACGAAAATGAAATGTTGGACTTTGGTTTTAAATATGCTATCTCCGGAACAATTGGCGATAGAGAGACAAAAACCGAATTCGGCCATGTCTTGTTAGCTGATGCAGCCACCAAACAAAAGTATCTTGAGTATTTGAAAAATCTAAAAGCTAAATCTGATGAAATCAAAGCTTCCCGGAATGTTACGTGGCGGGGGGGCAAGGATTTAACGCCTCAGCCAAACGGCCGGTAGGGGCCATATTTCTTTATGCGTTCCGCCGCCAGCCGGTTAGTCTCGTCGATAATCTCTTGCATCCGCAAGCGAAGCCTGATTATTTTTTCACGTTGTTCACGCGTTAAGCCCCCGTTTTTTCTACCTTCCATTTCCACGCAATGAATTCTCCATGCTATACGCAGGCTTTTTTCAAAATTCCCTTCCCACGGATATTTCGTGGGTCTTTTTTCGTCCCTCATTATCTTCCCCCCCTCCATGATATTGGCTTGCCAGTCCTTGAGCTGACGTATTCCCCGGTGGCGCCCGTTTCTGGTGCCGGTTTTGGTTCTGGTGTGGCTGCTGGCGCTCTGGCTGCTGGCTCTGGTGTGGGTGTTTGTTTTTGGGTTGCATATGCCTGCGTTTGGATGAACGGAAAGCTCTGACCTTGGACATATGCTATATAAAGCCTCAAAGCTCGAATGACTGTTGTAGATTGGCTTTCAGGTTGTGCTTTTACCCAAGCCAATACGTCCTTGTTTTTTTCGGTAAATGAAACGCTGACCGTTTCTCGTTTTCCCATTCCACACACCTCCTCTCGTTGGTGGTCATACTTAATCCTATGCCTGTGTCGTTCAATGTATTACAACTTTGTATTTCATCGTCGTTCATTTTATCGATTGGTACTAAATGCTTTACCCTATGTTGTGTTACAATGAATTGCATAGTCGCTCATTTACATAGCCAATCATATGCACTTAAAAACCCGTATATTCCCGAACTGTATCTCAATGTGTTTCTTTGTCGCACAAAAAAAAAAGACCATCTATTTCAGATAGTCTTGCAACACGTTTAAAATTCCTTTTGTCGTTTCATTGATTTCTTCTAATGTTGACTGATTCATTTCTCCAGGTGTTTTCGTTTCACTCATGTCTTTGTCAACGAGGTAGTTTATATAATTGCTCGCCCCGTCCGGGTGGTTTTTAATATGTTCATATTTTTTCATATCTCTTATCGATATACTAATCGTCTTTCTTCCACTCACACCATCGCCCTCCTTTCGACAATATAATACCATGACCCACAGTGCGGAATATGTCGGATGGTGTCAGGTGGTTTTAGCATATTATACCCTTAAAAATCATAAACTAAACCAGGCCATGAAAAAACCACCCTTTCGGGTGGCTGTGGTGGCTAGCTTAGGAATTCGCTAGCCAGTGCTAGGATTATTGCTTGTTCATCCGGGCTAAGGGAAAGAACCAAGATAATCCAAACCAACTGAATGACCTTCATCGGCCGACACTCCAATCTCTGGGGTGTTTTTTCTTTGCCTCCCTTCTCTATACATTATATGCTCGGGAATTGGGGGATAGAACAGGATTTTAGAATTATTTGGTTAAATAACTAGAAAATTAGGGTGCAAAGAAAGCCCGTTTCCAGACTAACGGAAGTTGTCAGGGAAAATAAAAAAAACTCCCGAAGGAGCATGGCTAATATTTGCACGCCAAAATAAAACTCCCCCGGAAGCTCCCAAGGGATTTCTAGCACCGAACTAAGGCAGGTGACAATCTGCATCTCTTTAGACCCATAGGGTGTGGCGGTTGCCTGTTCCGCCCTCAGTAGTTCGTTACTGGTCACCTTCAAATTCATCGTCAATATTTTTTGATGGTTGATTTTTTTCATGATATTCTATATTATTTCTACCTGCATTACTTACCAATTCTTGGACAATTTTAAGGCTATCTGTATTTCTCTCACTGTATAAGTATTTTACCATGACCATGACTACACCGATAAATTCGACGATGAGAGCTATAAAGAATGAAATAAACACTGATGAATCGATTTCTAGTGCACCAGTTCCTGAGAACCAAAGAAATACAAATGCAGCAATAACTTGAACAGCCAAAAAAGAAATAAATACCCAAACAATTTTTGTTCTTTGCTTAGATTCCTTATCCTCCCGATTTGACCAATCCCGATAAATATTCAGAGCAATATGCGTCGATTGTGTGGAAATTTGTTCATGCATTCGATCTCCAAAGCTTCTTTTATCCGGAACCTTTTCAATTACAATGTCATTCGCAGCAGCTTGGCTTCTGGATTGATTCAGCAATGCTTTTAAATCCTGTAGATTTACTCCGCTATTTCGCTTCATGAAATAAGGCCTAATTTCCTTAGTCTAAATTCCGCACTCATCGCGGAAACCCCCATTTCCTTAGCTACAGATGATACGCTACCACTCATCATGAATAAATGCTCAACGATTTCCCTTGGCATCAATAATTCAGATGCAAAAGAATTAGCTGCGACCTCCTTCGGATCGGAGCCAGTTTTAGAATGCTCGTCCCGGAAGGAAATACTTATTTCTTCTCCCTCTAAATGCTTGAGGATAAAATGACCTATTTCATGCGCTATAGTAAAACGCTGTCTATAGATGGGTTCATTCATGTTTACAAATATTGTATACGTTTCATTTTCTTTCATTAAAAATCCCGATACATCGTCTCTTCCGAGTGCTTCAAAAGCTTTCTTCATTTCACCGCTTAATTCTCCCTCGACTTTTTCTATGCTTAGAACATCCAATATTTCTTCTAAATCAGTTTCGAAATTCATATTCCAAATCGCTCGAGTGGTATCAAAAAGAAGATTGTAAAGTTCTCTAGCTTTAACCTCAGCGACTTTTTTGTCTAAGATTTTCACCATTTCAAATCCCTCCTTCTTTCCGAATATTAAGGAAGATAACCCTTTCCTTAATCTCATTTTACCACCTCCGTTGCAGTTTGAACATGCTTTTCTCTTATTTTTAGCAACTTTTAGCGTTTTCAATCATAATTTTTCTTCATTATCCATAAAATATATGCTAATCGAATCAAAAAAAGCACCCCTCTCGTTCAGAAGGGTGCTTTTAATACGAACTGAAATTTACATCACGGAATCACCAACACCCGCCCCGGGTTGATTTTGCTGTTGGTAAGCCCGTTGGCCTTCTTCAGCTTCTTCACGCTGACCCCGAACCGTTGGGACAGGTTCCACAGGGTATCCCCCGAAACGACAGTATGCGTGCGCTGGTTGCTGACCCGCAAGACCTGCCCCACGCGGATCTGGTTGGCATTCGGGATGTTGTTCCAGCGCTGAAGATCCGCCACGGTGACGCGGAAGCGTTGGGCGATGGCACCGAGGGTTTCCCCTGCGGTGACGGTGTGGGTGGTCCCGCTAACTGGGGTTTTAGCCTGAACCTGGAGGGCATCCGCCCACACGCTGCGTGGGAGGTTCCTCCCCGGGCAAGCGGTGGCCTGTCCCGGGATGTGGCCATGGCCCCTGACCCGCTCGATGGGGATTTTTCGTCGGGTGGCGATGTCCCGGATCAGCGCCTTGAGCGCTTTTTTCTGCTTCGCCGTAGGCTGCTGGTGCTCGAAATTGCCGTTCAAAGCAATGTGGATGGCCGTAGCATTCTCCACCCCGGCGCCCCAAGACCTGGAACGCTCATCGGTGAACTGGTAGATTTGCCCGTTCTTGCGGATCAGGTAATGGTAGCCGTCCCGCGCCCATCGCTTGGAGTTTCGGAAAAAGTTGCGGTACTGCTGGAGCGTCAGGTTCGACGTGGTGTGGTGGACGATGATCTGGGTCATGGCATTGTCATTGCCATGGTGCTGTGCGTGTGCCCTGTTGATTTGAAGTGCCATTGTTAGTTCCCCCCTTTTTTCATATGCAACACGTTAAGGATCAAGTCAAGCGGCTTCGTGTTCCAGCCCAGCTTGACGAAGTTCTCCCGGATGGAGCCCAGGTGGTTGACGGACACGAGGATGGTGATCCCGTCCCCCGCCCACCAGTAGCCGAACAGGGAGAATACCACACGGGCGGCGAACACCGCAAGCATGGTCAAAAGTTGGATGCGGGACTTGTGGAAATATGCCTGCCAGTCCCCCGCCCCCTTCTCGTGGTAATTGGCGATTTTCTCCACCACCATGCCAAACAGCAACATGGCCGCAAACAAAATCGTCGTGGGCCCGTTGCCCATTTTGTAGATTTCGTAGAAAATGTTCATTTATATGTCCCTCCTTTTTTCTTCTTATACGGGTATTTCCCCTTGTTCCCCGTCGTTGGGCGCTCGATGCGGATCGTGGCGCTCATGGGGGCCGGGGTCTTGGCCAGGCGCTCCAACACGTCCTGGCGGTGGAGCCTTTTTCGCTCCGTGATGTATTCTTCGTTGCCCACGACATCTGCCGGGACCACTACGCTGGTGATGAGGATTTCGTTTTCCCGCTCGATGGGCAGGCCTGTGATGACAGCCTCTGCTTCCTGGTTGAACTCCGGGACGGGTTCGTGGGTGATGGGTTTGTAGTTTTCTTGGGGAATTTTTGAGGTTTTCAGCTCCCCGTTTTCGATTTTTCCATATTTTTGGCGCATTGGGATACCACCTTTCTGGCTAGTTTGATGTCGGTTTTGCAGTGGGTTCGGCAAAAATGCCGGGAGTCGCTGGATTTCAGCCACCCCCAATAAGAGATAATGGCCAAAGCGTCCTTCTTGGTAAGGGATGCTTTTCCTTGGATTTTTTTGAAACGTCTTTTCATGCGCAGGGCATTTCGTTTGCGTAGGATGGTGCGGTCAGGGAAGAAACGGTAGCCTAAAAAATCCACGCCCCGGTCGGTGGGACGGAATACTTGCCAGTTGGGCTTCAAATCAAGGGAAAGGCGTTGCAGTTCTTTCCCGATCAGCCTTCTCGCCCGGTGCAGTTTCCGTTTATTGGGCCCAAAAATCACCATGTCATCGATGTAGCGGACGTAATAGGCCACCCCGTCCATGCGGGAAATGGCGTGATCCAAGTCCTCCAGGTAAAAATTGGCGAACCACTGGCTGGTGTAGGTGCCGATGGGGAGGCCCCGTCCCTCGCCGATGATGTCATCCAACAGCTCCAGCGTCTTTTGGTATTTGACCCTCGTGCGAAACTTCGCTTTCAGGGTGCGGGTGCAGACGGACGGGTAAAACTTGGTCACGTCCATTTTTAGGCAGTATTTCGTGTTTCTCGGGTCGCCCCGCAGCCATTTCTCGATGTACTTCTTGCCGTGGGCAATGCCTTTTCCCGGGACGCTGCCGATGCAGTGAAAGTGCATCCGTTTCACGAGGAGGGGATGGCTTTGCATCATCACCGCCCAGTGGATGATCTGGTCGGGGTAAAATTTTGGTTGGTGGATGATTCGCTCCTTCTTGGAGTTCCCGTCCTTGATCCGAAGTTCCCGCATGGGCTTGGGCTCATAAACCCCTGCGCTAAGCGCTGCCTTTAAGGTTTCGGCGATTTCCTCCTGATTTTCCAGCACCTTCTTGACCGCCGGCCGGTGCGCCTTGCCCCTGGCCGCTTTTTCCATGGCCGTTTTCAAATTTTCTGTATCAATAATCTTTTCAAATAAATTCCCGATCCGTTTCATGGGTTTTCCTCTTTTCTTATAAGCCTGAGGGGTGTTTCGTTGCTAACTACTCGCCCCTCCCCTTTTCGGCGTATTTTTGGCAAGGGCCAAGGAAGATGGGGTGCAAGATGCTTTTGGCTTTTTATCTCATAAGATGGCGGGCCCCACCGTCGGCGAGGGCACCCCCGGAGCCCCAGCCCAGAAGCCAGGCGGCCGGCCCGCAGAAGCGGCCGTCCGTCAGGAAGCCACCAACGTGAACCACTCGGGCGCCCAGCGCATGCCACTGTCCCGCAGATAGGAAGGTAACCGACGTCGCCGGCGCTCCCTGTCGTGTGGCAAATTGAACCCCGGGATGATCCGGGTCGTGGCCCATGTCCAGGATGTCGGTTCCCGAACCCGTCCCGCTGTTGACGTAAGAAAGGGGTTCGTAGGGGGCGGTAAAGACATTGGATGCGTACTGGCGCTGGTCTTTGGCCACCCAGGCCTGATGATCATTAATGTTTACCCCATCCACGAAGTTCCAAGCACTCCCCCATGGGTTTTCGATGTCCCGCCACTTGCAGGCCCAGCGCCCGTCATTGGCATTTACCGTCCCGGAGGAGGCCAGCACATTGTCCGTCGTGCCGGTCTTAGCGCTGCGGTTTTGTACCACATTGCCCACTGCTGTTGTCACGGGTTCCCCGTCAAAGTGGATGGCGGTGTTCCCATCCCCCATGGGGATGATGTGGGTAATGACCCTAGTCCCCGCCACAGCCGAATTCCAAGTACCTGTCCCAATCTGGAAGGGCTGGCCCTCACGGTAGTGGGCGGCAGTGGCGTTGCTGACGATGGCGCGGTTGGTCAATTCCTCCGCTACGGTTACCGCATCGTCGGCGGTATTTCGCCCGCCCGAGAAACCGAGCATCAGGGTTTGGGTATCCAGGGTGGCAAATTCCACGTAAATCAGGGATCGGATCACGTCCCAGGCATGGATATCCATCAAGCCGTAACCGTCCACACCGCCCACGTTGTTGGCCCGTGCGTCATTTCGGAAGTTGACAATACTTCGAGACACTGTTGGCCAAACATCCGGCAGGGAGGACAAACGCCCGTTGACAGTTATCCCTTCGTAGGCCCCCACTTCGATGAAGTCCAGCTCGCGCCCCGATTCATGGTCGATGAAGCATTCCGGCAGGTAAGCCCCCGGGAACCATTCCATGGACACCCTTAGCCAGTAGCCCGGGATGACCGACGGCACCGATTCCGGCCGGGAATGGGAAATATAAACTTTTGGGATGCGTACCATGTGCTGCCCCTCGGCGTTGACCACCTTCCCGATGCGGCCATAAAGCGCCGTCCGGTCGAAGTCGTTGCGGACGATTTCCCCGTCAATCCCCACCTGCGCCTCCAGTCCGATGGAATCCAGGATGCGGGTGGCTGTCGGGCTGGCGTTCCCGTCGTACCAGATCCCGAAAATAGCATTGCGGTCACGGGGAATATCCGTGGCCAGGGTAGCGCTGCGCCCCTCAGGCCCCTGGGGCCCGATCAACCCCCGAGGCCCCACCAAATTGGGCGACATATCCGCCACCTGTTGGCTCAAATCCCCCAAGGTCTTGGCTGTGGTGCTCACCACATGCTCATGCAAGTCCGAAAACGTCTGCACAAAATAAGCCGCCATCCCCTCCGGCAACGGCTGGTGGGCAAAGGCCTGGGTCATCTCAAAGGTGAACCGCCCCGCCGTGGCACTGGATCCGTTGTTGTAATGCAGGCTCAGCTCCCCAAGCACATGGGCGCGACCGCCATTTGGCGGCTGCAAGAAACCGGCAGGCACCAAGAACTTCACCGTCCCGCCCCCTGCGTCCACGATGTCAGCATTCACATGAACCTGATGACTGGCCGCCACCGTAGACCCCGGATGCTGCACAAACACGGCCTTCACCCATACATGGGAAATCCCCTCCAGGGGCACCGCCGCCCCCTGCTCATCCTTCAATTGGAAATAAATCTCCGCCGTGCCGATGTCGTTGGTAAAATAATTGCTCTTCGTGTCAAACGTTTGATGATTCGGCCCCACCACCAAGGGGAATGTGCTAGACTTGACCATGGGTTTCTTCCTCCTCCACTAATTGGCTGTACAACAATTCAAACATCTCCGCATCCTTGCCCTCCAGCTCTTTTTCGTAATCCTGCAAAACCAGCCCGATGATTTTAAGCGTATTCTGCAAGTTGCCGCCTTCGATGGCGAACAGCTCCGCCTCAAAGGCAGCTATTTCCTCCACAGGTGCCCCTTCCAGGGCCTTCGCCTCTTCTTTCAGTTCGTTGAACTTCTTGGCCAACAACTTGCATAGCCGTGTTCGGTGGACGGACTTCACCCCGCTGATGGCCATGCCGTAAAGCAAGTCGTGGACGTATAAGACATCCCTGTTTTTAATTTCCAGTTTCATGTGTTCCCTCCTTCTAGGCTGCGCCAAGCGCTTTTACCTGCATTCTCAACTCCTCGTTCTGCTTCGACAATTCCTGGATGGCCAGGACGCAGTTCCAAAGCACCTTCGTCAGGTCAACCCCCAGGTTCTCCTCGCCGGGGGACTGGATGCCTGCGTTTTCCTCGGCAATGGCCCCCAGCACCCGCTCGCTGGATTTCAGGCACCCCGAACGATTGCGGGCAGTGACCCTCCCCTCCTCGGGGTGATAAAGGTAGGAAAACTCCGACACCTTGATCCTTTCGACCAAAGCAAGCCCCGTCCCCACGGTACCTGCGGGCACCGCTTCGATATCCGCCTTCATCTGTTGGGTGGAGTGTTGGTGGAAGCCGTAGCTCCACACCGTCCCGCCCACATTGTTGGCATTGCGCCACACGTTCAGGTAGCCCTGGACGGAGAACGACTGCCACTCCTGCCCGAACTCGGCCACCACGGCCCGGTTGGTGTTGCGAAACTGCACCCGGTGCTGGCCGGCGCTTGCCGTCCCTGTCCCGGAGCCTGCCGTCATCCACGTGTTCCAGTCCCCGGCAGACCTTTGGTGGGTCGTCAGGGAAAAGCACTGTTCATTGGTGGCGGCCCCTGCAAGCATCCGCC
>WRGF01000139.1 GCA_009787345.1 Turicibacter sp. | reverse complement strand
ACAGAAGTTAAGCTCTTTAGCGCCGAGGGTAGTACACACGTGCAAGAGTAGGACGTTGCCGGGCCATTCTTTGACCACCTGTATGGGTGGTTTTTTTTTGTTTCCTTCTATTTTTGATGAAAAAGTACAATAAATTCGCCATTCGCTATTAAACTTTGCGAAGAAATGCTGTATAATATAATAGTTGCTTTCCATTATAAGGGGGATAGGAAGTTCAAGCCATATAATTATAAGCGCCAGAACTGGGAAACCAGTTGACGAGGAGAAGGTTATCGAAAATTTCGGCGGATGCCTTCCAGTGCCATGCTTGCACTGTAAAACGAGGACAAAGATGAGCGGTGACGTTTAGGACAAAACCTAGTTAAAGCAAATCAGAAAGCGGCTCCCATCTAAATTATAAGGAGTTGTTGTCAGTATGTGTGGAATCGTAGGTTATATCGGGAAACAAGATGTTACGGAAATATTGCTAGGCGGGCTTGAAAAGTTAGAATACCGGGGGTATGATTCTGCTGGAATCGCTCTTTTCAATGAAGAAGGCGTCCACGTATACAAAGACAAGGGGCGGATTGCTGACTTGTGTAAAATTGTTGACTTTGAGGTGAAAGCGACTTTAGGGATTGGCCATACACGCTGGGCGACGCATGGCGGTCCTGGGAAGACTAATTCCCATCCGCATCAATCATCATCTGGGCGTTTTACCATAGTCCATAATGGGGTGATTGAGAACGAAGGGATGCTCCGCGAGAAATACCTGAAGGATTACCCCTTCAAATCGGAAACGGATACTGAGGTCATCGTGGCTTTGATTGAACATTTTGCTAACGAGAACAAGGCGGATATTGATAATGTGATTCGCCATGTGATGGAGCTTCTCCACGGTTCTTACGCCCTTGGTATCTTGGATGCCAACGAACCAGGTGTACTTTACGCTGCGAAGAATAAATCCCCGATGCTTATTGGACTGGGCGATGATTTTAATATGATTGGATCCGATGCCATGGCGATGCTGCAATGCACCAATCAATTTTTAGAAACTGAGGATGGGGAGTTTATCCGATTAACCCGTGAGGGGGTTACCATTTATGGAATGACCGGGTACGTAGTGGAACGTGAGCCATTTACAGCGACCTTGGATGCATCTGACATTGAAAAAGGGATTTACCCTCATTACATGTTAAAGGAAATTGACGAACAGCCATCAGTTATCCGCCGCATCGTCCAAGAATATATCGTTAATGACGAAATCGTCATTGAGCAAGACATATTAGATGCCGTCAAAGAATCCGACCGCATTTACATTATTGCAGCAGGTACAAGTATGCATGCGGGTTATGTTGGCAAGCAACTGTTTGAGCAAATGGCGGGAATCCCAACGGAAGTCCATATTTCTTCAGAATTTGTTTATAGCACACCCGTCGTGAGCAAGAAACCGTTCTTTGTCTTTATCTCCCAATCAGGGGAAACAGCCGACAGCCGTGCAGTTTTAGTAAAAATCAAAAAGCTCAATTACCGTTCTTTGACCATCACAAATGCACCGGGTTCAACCTTGTCTAGGGAAGCGGATTTCACATTGCTCCTTCATGCAGGACCTGAAATCGCCGTTGCATCAACGAAAGCATATACTGCGCAGATTGCCGTACAAGCCCTTTTGGCTGCGAAAGTTTCAAATGAGCCTGGCATTGATTTGGCACGTGAACTGGCGATTGTTGCGAACGCGATTGAAATCCTTACCAATAAGAAGGAGCTTTTTGACCGGGTGACAAAAGAACTTCTGACCCATCGGAACTGTTTTTATATCGGCCGCCATATGGATTACTACGTGGCGCTGGAAGCCGCCCTTAAGCTGAAAGAAATTTCTTACATTCAAGCGGAAGGGTTTGCTGCTGGGGAACTGAAGCATGGGACCATCGCCCTCATTGAAAAAGGGACGCCGGTCATCGCCATCATCTCTCAAGAAAGCATCAACCTTAATACCCGTTCCAACATCAAAGAAGTCAAAGCACGGGGGGCTAAGGCCTGTGTCATCAGCATGAAGTCCATCAGCTCATCGACCGATGACATTGTCATTGACGACGTCCATCCGCTGTTGACCCCATTGGTGACGGTAGTGCCGACGCAGCTGATTGCTTATTATGCAGCCCTTCACCGTGGGTTTGACATTGATAAGCCCCGTAACCTGGCTAAGTCAGTAACGGTAGAATAATAACTTAGGGGTCGGGGCGAATGCCCTGCCCTTTTTATGATGGATGCCATCCACTTGTACATTCACCTATACATTCAGTTAGAGAAAGAAGGAGAAACCCATGACCCACATTTCTAGCAATATCGAAGCAGCAGCATCTTTACTAAAAGCGGGGGAAGTGGTGGCGATACCAACGGAAACGGTCTATGGGCTCGGGGCGGATGCGACCAATGACGCGGCTGTTGCAAAAATATTCGAAGCCAAAGGTCGCCCAAGCGACAATCCCCTCATCGTCCACATTGCCGACCTAAAGCAACTTCATCCCATTGCCGGCAGTGTCCCGAAAAAAGCCGAGCAGCTGATGGATGTTTTTTGGCCGGGTGCATTGACGATTATCCTACCAAAAGGGGAAGGGCTTTCTGATAAAGTGACGGCAGGGCTTTCGACGGTGGGGATAAGAATGCCTGACCACCCCATTGCAAGGAATATCATCTTGGAGGCTGGACTGCCCATCGCGGCTCCTAGCGCCAATACATCAGGGAGGCCAAGCCCCACAAGCGCTGCCCATGTTTGGGACGACCTTCAGGGGAAAATCCCTCTGATTGTGGACGGCGGGCCTACGGGCATCGGGGTAGAATCCACCGTCATCGACTGCAGCGTCCAATCCCCGGTTATTTTACGGCCAGGGGGCATTACCCAAGAAGAAATCGAAGCGGTTATCGGTAAAGTGCAGATGGATGCCGGGTTATTGGAACAAAGCCAAAAGCCGCGCTCCCCGGGCATGAAATACAGCCACTATGCTCCCATCGCCCCTTTGCGCATCATCGAGGGAAGCCCCGCTTTTTTCAAGGAGCAAATCCAGTCAGCGAAGGAAAGGGGGCTAAAAGTAGGGGTTTTGGGGATTCATGAAAAACAGTCCGATTATGAAGGCGCAGACATCATCTTGACTTGCGGGCCCAACCCCCGGTTACAAGATGTCGCCCAAAAACTTTACGCCAACCTGAGAAAATTCGATGAATATTCTTTGGATGTGATTTTAAGCGAGTCTTTCCCCCGGGAAGGTTTAGGCCAAGCCATCATGAACCGGTTAGAAAAAGCCGCAGGACATCAGGTCATAAAAGAAGACGGCAATACAAAATAGGATATTCCCTAAAACTAAGGAGTATCCTGTTTTGTATTGTGTTTCAAAAACTTGCTGTATCTGTTTTAGAATGTTTCAAAAATTTCTATGGCCGTATCGGAAAGTGTTTCAATGACCAAAAGTTCCCGTTTCGGAAAAGTCCCTAAAATGGTTAGTTCCTTGACCCCTTTTTCATAGGCGGCTTCATTTTCAAACTCATAGATGCGCACCAGGTCATTTTCAAAATAAAAGATGGCGCCATCCCTGGCATTTACCAGTTCGTAAAGCGGGCGCTTGTCCAGGTTTATATCGGCTCCGGCTTCATGAAAGGCCCTCAAGGCGACGTTTAAAGTAAAGCCGAAGTCGCTCGGGCGTGTTTTATTGGCGCAGCCCCCTAGGGCTAGCAGTACGGTAAACAAAGCTGTTGCAAATTTTTTCATCGTCATCATCCCTTTAATTAAGCATAGTCTACTAGGAGTATGCCACCAATTCATCAGGATTATGTATAAAACCTAATCATTAGGAAACGATAAGTTTGCGAAGTTTTCGCACCAGGATGACGCTAATGAAAATTTTAAATGCATCCCCCAGCAGAAATGGGAGGACGCCTATAAGTATGGCATTGGAAAGCCCCATCCCCGTCACAAACATCAACCAGGGAATGCCTAAAAGGTAGTTGGCAACCAAGGCTAAAACCATAGGGAGTGCCAATTTTTTTGTGGTTTTTATTAATTGGGCACCTAAAAGGCTGCAAACGAGGTACCCAAATATAAAGCCGCCAGTCGGTCCAAATAAAGCCCCAAGCCCGCCATTGAATCCTGAGAAAACGGGAAGGCCGATCGCCCCGAGCAAAATGTAGGCGAAGGTGCTTAAAAAGCTGATTTTTGGTCCGAGCAAGGCAGAGGCGGTGAAGAGGGAAACATGGGCGGAGTTGACGGGAACGGGTCCAATCGGTAAAGTTACCTGGGCCAAAATGGCGGTAAGGGCTGTAAAGACAGCGGCAAGAGCCAGAGGGCGCGCCTTCATAACTTAATCCTGACTTCCCCGGCACTGAGGTTGTGGACGGTGCCATTATCGGTCTGGGCTACCAACCGCCCCATGGCATCGATGTCCAAGACCTTGGCGCCATAGGTTGAGTTGCCATCATTAACGGTCACTTGCTTTCCTAGGACGTTGGAATAACTTTTGTATTCTTCTAGGAGCGCATCCCTTGAAGGGCATTCTTCTAGCAGGGAAGTGACGATTTCACCGATGATGGATTCCCTTGCGACCGGGGTTTCTTCCATAGGGGATAAAAATTCGACAAGATCCCCAATTTCCGCAGGAAAGGGCGTCAACGGGCAATGGATATTCAGGCCAATGCCAAGCAAATAGCACTTATCCACAGCTTCCGCTAAAATCCCCCCTATTTTCTTGCCTCCTAAAAAAATGTCGTTTATCCACTTGATTTCAAGATTTTTGCCAGTCAACCGGCGCAAAGCCCGGCAAACCATCACACCGGAAAAAATGGTCAAGAGGGAAAGGTCTTCTAAAAAAAGCTTGTCCCGGTCTAGGATCAGTGTAAAATAAGCCCCCGTTCCTGCCGGTGAATGAAACTGCCTGCCATAACGGCCTTTTCCCTTGGTCTGACCATCTGCAGCCACCAATGTCCCATGGCCAGCCCCCGCTTTTGCTAATAATCTCGCTGTTTCGTTGGTGGACTCGAGCGACTTGAAGGCATGGATTACCCCTGAAAAATGATGTGGGAGGAACTCCCGTAACTTAAGGCGGTTTAGTGTATGTTGGGGCATAAGGCGGAACTCCTCTCGCATTTTTGTTAAATTGGATAATGTGGGAAAAAAACTAAAATAATGCTATAATTTCTTAATTATACCCGAATCATGTCTTAATTTCAATAATGGCTTCCTTTTGGGGCTAAAATGCTGTTTTTTCGGTAGAATTATTTGACATTCCGGGGATATAAAGGTAAAATTTAAGTTAGTTTGAGGTAAAGCATAGTACCAGAAAATGCTTGCCGAGTCGAGGAGGAAACAACACATGTTAGATCAAATCAAATCCGTAATGGCGGAAGCGTTAAACGTAAACGAAGAAGAAATCAATTTAGAGTCCAACCTTAAAGAAGATTTAGGAATCGATTCTTTGGATGCAGTAGAATTAATCATGGAGCTTGAAGACACTTTTGACCTTAAAATCGAAGAGTCTGAAGCAAATGGTTTTGTGACAGTTAAAAACATCGTAGATTTCATCGAATCGAAATCTGCTTAATTTATTCGATGAGAGCCCTAAGGGGCTCTTATCCATTTATTTATTAGCAAGATTGCTTGGTCGAAGAAAAACGGTCTTAGTCGAAGCAATCTTGCTAGTCTGGGATTACGGGATATGAAAAATTATTGACTGAGGTGGAAGAAATGGAAGTTAAAGAAATACAATCAATCATCGACATGCTTGAAAACTCAACATTACATAAATTACAGCTTAAAATCAAAGATATGGAATTGACCCTAGAAAAAGAAACAGCACCAACTGTCCAGTTAAGCCAAGTATTGCCAGCCGCAGCACCTGTTGCCCAGCAACCGATGGCACCGGCTGCCCCTGCACCAGTTGCAGCAGCCCCGGCCCCGGTTTCCAATGGGACACTGGTCAAGTCACCATTAGTAGGGATTTTCTATGCGTCATCCAGCCCAGAAGCGGCACCTTATGTTAGCGTAGGGAGCACAGTGAAAAAAGGCGATGTGGTTTGTATCGTAGAAGCAATGAAAATAATGAACGAAGTCAAAGCACCGAAAGATGGTGTCATTAAGGAAATCCACCTGGAAAACGGGGAATTGGTGGAATTTGACCAAGTTCTGATGGAGATCGGAGAATAAACGTATGTTTAAAAAAGTTTTAGTAGCCAACCGTGGGGAGATTGCGGTCCGCATTATCCGTGCCTGCAAAGTGCTTGGCATCGAAACAGTCGCCATCTATTCAACAGCAGACAGGGAAGCCCTTCATGTGCAACTGGCAACAGAAGCGGTTTGCGTCGGGGGCCCTCAGGCAAAAGACAGTTACCTGAATATCCAAAATATTTTAAGTGCGGCAACCCTATCTGGATGTGATGCTATTCACCCCGGCTTTGGGTTTTTATCTGAAAATTCCAAATTCGCGCGCTTAGTCGAAGAGTGCGGGATTACTTTCATCGGCCCAACTCCTGAAATCATCGACATCATGGGTAATAAATCCAAAGCACGCGAAACCATGATGGCCAACGACGTCCCAACGGTACCAGGTTCCAAAGCCCTGATTTCCAATGTGGAAGAAGGCATGAAAGAAGCAGAGTCCATCGGGTACCCAGTCCTTATCAAAGCCGCTAACGGCGGTGGGGGTAAAGGGATGCGCGTCGCCTACGCCCCGGAAGAGTTCGAAAACGCCTTCCATATGGCGACATCCGAAGCGAAAGCCAATTTTGGGGACGAAGATGTCTATTTAGAAAAATTCGTCGCCAATCCCAAGCACATCGAGTTCCAAATTATCGGGGACAACCATGGAAATTACATCCATCTCTATGAGCGGGATTGCAGTATCCAACGAAATCATCAAAAGGTCATCGAAGAGGCGCCTTGCCGTGCGTTGTCTAATGAAGTGCGTGAGCGCATGGCAGCAGATTCCATCAAAGCCGCCAGGGCCATCAACTATAATAATGTCGGGACCATCGAGTTCATCGTAGATGCCGATGAGAATTACTACTTCATCGAAATGAATACCCGCATCCAAGTCGAGCACCCAATCACGGAGATGATAACAGGTATTGATATCATCAAAGAACAAATCCGTGTTGCCAGCGGGCATGTCCTTTCCATTAAGCAAGAGGATGTGAAAATCAACGGTTATGCCATTGAGTGCCGCATTAACGCAGAAGACCCGTTCAACGGCTTCCGCCCATCAGCGGGTACCATTGACACGTTAGTCTTGCCAGGAGGGCCTGGTATCCGTGTGGATTCCGCCATCTATCAGGATTACTCAGTCCCGCCATTTTATGATTCCATGATGGCAAAACTGATTGTCCATGGCAAAAACCGTTTAGAATGCATCCGAAAAATGCGGGGCGCTCTTGAAGAATTGATCATTGATGGGGTGACGACCAATATCGAGCTGCATTATTTTATCATGCACAACCTTGACTATGTACAAGGGAAATTTGACACCGGGTTCATTGCCGGTTTCTTAAAGGAGATGGAAGAACATGAGCAGTTTATTCAAAGAGCGTAAAGAAATGCTGCTTGGCTTCAAAGCACTCCGCTCCAATAAGAAAGCACCTCAATTTACGG
The DNA here is from genome assembly GCA_009787345.1 of Turicibacter sp. Lineage (GTDB taxonomy): Bacteria > Bacillota_I > Bacilli_A > MOL361 > Turicibacteraceae > WRGF01. The sequence goes on along the minus strand of WRGF01000139.1, from coordinate 5,412 downwards.
GTGAAATTCCTGACGGGCTCTATGAAAAATGCCCAAGCTGCGAGAAAACAATGCTAAAAGAAGACATTGTGGAACACTCCTTCGTGTGCCCTCACTGCAACCATCATTTTAGGTTGCGGGCGGCCGAGCGCTTGCAGCTGACGGTAGACCCAGGAACGTTCAAGGAACTCATGTCCTCCGCCAAATCAGGGAATCCATTGGAAATGCCCGGGTATGAAGAAAAGTTGCAGCGGGACCGTTCCAAAACTGGCCAAAATGAAGCGGTTGTCACCGGTTTCGGGCGCATTGGCGGTTATCCTTATGCCATTGCCGTCATGGACAGCTATTTCTTGATGGGAAGCATGGGGGCTGTTGTCGGGGAAAAAATCACTGCCCTGACAGAAGCTGCTACGAAACGCAAGCTTCCCCTTATCATTTTTTGCACTTCTGGGGGAGCCCGGATGCAAGAGGGAATTTTATCCCTGATGCAGATGGCTAAAACCAGTGCGGCCATCGGTCGCCATAACCAGGAAGGGTTATTATACATAGCCGTCCTTACCCATCCCACAACGGGGGGCGTAAGTGCCAGCTTTGCCATGCTTGGTGACATTACCTTAGCGGAACCGGATGCCTTAATCGGCTTTGCCGGCCCAAGGGTTATTGAACAGACCATCAAGCAGACCCTTCCAGAAGGCTTCCAACGTTCGGAATTTTTACAGGAGCGGGGCTTTGTGGACAAAGTTGTGAACCGCAACGACTTGAAAGAAACAATCATTAAGCTGTCAAGGCTTCATGGAATGGAGGCAAAAGGATGAGCCTGCCTGAAATGGAAAAACAAATCAAGGGTTTGCAGCAGCAAATGGCCCAAATCACCATGGACACGCCAGCTGACGAAAAACTTCGCTTAGAGCTGTCCACCCTGATTGCCAATATAAAAAAGGACGCATACGAGCGGCTGACACCAGGCGATAAGGTTTACCTTGCCCGTCACCCCCTGCGTCCCAATGCGAAATACTACATTGATACCTTGTTTGAAGATTTTACCGAACTTCACGGGGACCGCCTTTATGGGGATGACCAATCCATTATGGGCGGTATTGGGACTTTTGATGGGAAACCGGTAACGGTTATTGCCCAGATGAAAGGGAAAACCCTGGAAGAAAACCTGGTCCATAACTTCGGCATGCCTCATCCAGAAGGTTACCGCAAGGTTATCCGCCTGGCCCGGCAAGCTGAAAAATTCGGTCGCCCGATTATCAATATCATAGATACCCCGGGAGCATATCCTGGAATCGGGGCTGAGGAACGTGGGCAGGCAGAGGCCATCGCCCAGTGCCTGATGCAGTTTATGGAGCTGAAAGTACCAGTCATCGCCATCGTTATCGGTGAAGGCGGGTCTGGGGGAGCACTAGCCCTGAGTATCTCCGACCACATCATGATGCTTGAGCACAGTATTTACTCGGTCTTGTCCCCTGAAGGATTTGCCAGTATTTTATGGAAAGATTCTGCTCGGGCAGGAGAAGCCGCACAACTGATGAAACTGACTGCCCAGGACTTAAAGGAATTTGGCATTGTAGACAGCGTCATCAAAGAACCGGTTGGTGGGATCCATAGCTGGCCAGATTTTACGACGACCCAAATCCGGGAAAAACTGACTGAAGAACTTGAGAAGCTGGCGGCACAAAAGACAAGCCTCCTCCTTCAAAACCGATATAAGAAATTTAGAGCAATTGGAGTTGAATAACTATGAAAATCATTGGGACCGGGGCTTATGTTCCATCCACTACCATCTCCAACGATGATTTATCCAAATTTGTAGATACGAACGACGAATGGATTTCCACCCGCACAGGAATCCGCAGCCGCCACATTTCAAGTGGTGAGAATACTTCGGATTTCGCAGTAGAGGCCGCCAAAAAGGCGATGGCAGCTGCCAATGTAACAGCGGAGGACATCGACTTTGTGATTGTCGCCACATTTACCCCTGACCAGTTCACACCAACGGTTGCCAGCATGGTCCAACACCGCCTTGGCATCCCTCAGGCCATGTCCTTTGACTTGAATGCGGCTTGCAGCGGGTTTGTCTATGGCTTGACAATTGCTAACGGATTGATGCAAACTGGGCACATCAAGTGTGGCTTGCTAATCGGGGCTGAAACTATCTCCAAAGTAACCGACTGGTCAGATCGAAACACCTGTATCCTGTTCGGAGACGGTGCCGGTGCTGTCGTGTTACAACAAACGGAGGATTCAGCATTCCTCCAGGCGGAATGTAAAGCCATCCCAGATGTGGACGCTTCCCTTTCAGCCGGCGGCGTGCCGATTACCAACCCATTATTCAAAGAAGAGCCTAAGGATCTGTTCATCAAAATGGCAGGGCAGGAAGTCTTCAAATTTGCGACTAAAACGGTTACAGCCTCCATCACAAGAGTTTTGGAAGCTACTGATTTGACAAAGGATGAGGTGGATTACTTTGTGTGCCACCAGGCCAATTCACGAATCATCCAAAAAGTTGCCAAAAACCTAAGCCTTCCAGAGGAACGTTTCTTCGTCAACTTAACCAATTTAGGGAACACGTCAGCCGCCAGCATCCCAATGGCCCTTGACGAAATGGTTCAAAACGACATGCTGAAGCCGGGAATGAAGTTGGTCCTTGTAGGCTTCGGAGCCGGATTGACATGGGGAGCATCATTAATCGAGTGGAGGTAATGAACGTGACATTAGATAAATTATTGAATATCAAATATCCCATGATCCAAGGGGGGATGGCCAACATCGCGACGGCTAAGTTTGCGGCGGCTATTTCAAATATCGGTGCGTTGGGGATTATCGCCTCAGGTGCCATGGACGCTGAAACGTTGGAAGCGGCCATCATTGAGTGCAAATCCTTGACGGACAAGCCATTCGGGGTCAATCTGATGCTGATGAACTGGCACATGGATGCGCTGGTAGACGTGGTTTGCAAGCATAAAGTGCCAGTGGTCACAACAGGTGCCGGAAATCCAGGCGTTTACATGGAAAGGCTTAAAGCAGCGGGAACCATCGTCATTCCCGTTGTACCGAGTGTTGCCCTTGCCGTGCGTGTCGAGCGTGCGGGAGCCGACGCAGTCATTGTTGAAGGGACTGAAGCAGGCGGGCACGTTGGCGAGTTGACGACCATGGCTTTAGTACCTCAAGTTGTGGATAGAGTAAGCATCCCGGTTATTGCAGCAGGTGGTATCGCCAGCGGGAAGCAATTAGTTGCTGCTTACGCACTAGGTGCATCTGGTGTCCAAGTCGGGACTTGCCTATTGGTTTCCGAAGAGTGCCCGGTACACGAAAATTACAAGCAAGCTGTTGTTAAAGCGAAAGACACTGACACAATCGTTACAGGGCGTTCAGCAGGCGTTCCGGTGCGTATTTATAAAAATAAGATGGCCCGTACTTATATCTCCCTTGAAAAAGAGGGGAAAACGGCTGAAGAACTTGAGCACTTGACATTAGGGGCCCTTCGTCGGGCGGTGCTTGAAGGCGATGTGCAAAATGGTTCCGTTATGATTGGCCAAGTTGCGGGCATGCTAAAAGAAGTCAAGCCTGCCAAAGAAATCATTGAAACTATTTTTGCAGAGGCGCAGGCCGAAGTTGCCAAGCTTCCAACGTTTAATATCACAGCATAAGGCGGGGATTTGATGAAAATAGCATTTTTATTCCCGGGCCAAGGCGCCCAATATGTGGGAATGGGAAAAGAATTATACGAAAAATACCCTGAATTTTTTACGGCTTTGGACAATGCTAAAATCGACCTTGATTTGAAGCAGCTGGTATTTGAAGGCCCTGAGGAAACCCTCGGGAAAACCCAGTACACGCAGCCAGCCCTTGTTGCGGTGGAACTTGCCACTGCAAAAATCCTCAACCATCATGGGATTAAAGCCGATGTGGTGGCGGGGCTTAGCTTAGGTGAGTATGCCGCCCTTTCCTATGCGGGCGCATTCGATGAAAAAACAGCCGTGGAACTGGTTGCCAAAAGGGGGCGCTTAATGGAAGAAGCCGTCCCTGCTGGGATTGGTGCCATGACAGCGGTCCTTGGCCTTGAAGCCGACAAGCTAAAAGAAGCCTGCCAGCGGGTAACCGGGTTAGGGGTCGTGGAAGTTGCCAACTACAACTGCCCAGGGCAATTAGTGATTGGCGGGCATCAGCCTGCCGTTGAAGAAGCGGGGCGCATCGCTTTGGAGCTAGGTGCCAAACGTGCCATACCATTAAAAGTTTCCGGCCCTTTCCATACTTCTTTGTTAAGCGAAGCGGGCAGCAAGCTGCGTGTGGAACTTGAACAAGTTCCAATGGGGGAACTTCAAATCCCTGTCGTCTTTAATACGACAGGCGATTTCGAAAGCCAGAACTTGGCGGATACGCTGGAACAGCAAATCCAATCATCGGTATTCTTTGAAAAGTCCATCCGCACCATGATGGCTGACGGGGTTGATACCTTTATCGAAGTAGGCCCTTCCAAAACGCTGGGTGGCTTCATTAAGAAAATCGACCGTAAGGCAGCCGTTTATAACGTGGAAGATTTGGCAAGCCTCGATAAAACGATTGAAGCACTTACACAGGAGGGTTCAAATTAATGGGAAAAACAGCATTAGTTACCGGTGGGTCGAGAGGGATTGGACGTGCCATTGCCTTGAAATTCGCCCAGATGGGATATAATATCATGATTAATTATGCCGGCAATCAGGAAGCGGCCTTAAAGGTCAAAGCGGAATGCGAAGCCCTTGGCGTGAAGGCGGAAATTTTTGCTGCCAACGTGAAAAACAGTGACGAGGCACAGGCCATGGTCAAAGAAACCAATAGCATTTTTGGCTCTGTGGATGTGTTGGTCAACAATGCGGGAATCACCCGTGATGGCTTAATGCTTCGTATGACAGATGAGGACTTCGAGGATGTCATTGACGTCAACTTGACAGGGACATTCAACTGCCTGCGCGCGGCATCCAAAGTGATGTTCAAGCAGCGTTCGGGGAAAGTCATCAACATCACATCGGTTTCAGGTGTGGGCGGAAACGTTGGGCAAGCTAATTACGCAGCCTCCAAAGCTGGGGTTATCGGCCTGACTAAAACAGCGGCCCGTGAACTTGCAGCCCGTGGGATCAATGTCAATGCCGTTGCCCCGGGATACATCGAAACCGACATGACTGACGTGTTGAGCGACGAGGTCAAAGGGAAAATTTTAGAGTCGGTCCCATTAAAACGTTTAGGAAAAGCCGAGGACGTCGCCAACTTAGTAGGCTTTTTAGCCAGCGAAAGCGCAGACTACATCACCGGGCAAGTCCTTCACGTCGATGGTGGAATGATAATTTAAGGAAAAAGTGCAGCCGGCCCGTATGTGAGTGCCCGAATTTTATGTAAGCAAAGGTTCTTGAGCATGTCTTTGGCTCAAGGTTCTTTGCTGGAGTAAAA
>WRGF01000138.1 GCA_009787345.1 Turicibacter sp. | reverse complement strand
CGTCATCCTCCACCATATAATGCCGGAATAGCTCAATTGGTAGAGCAACTGACTTGTAATCAGTAGGTTGCGGGTTCAAGTCCTGTTTCCGGCACCACCCAGGGGATTAGTATATCGGTAGTGCGGCGGTCTCCAAAACCGCTAGGGTCGGTTCGATTCCGGCATCCCCTGCCATTAAAATAAAAATGGCGATTGTGGTGAAGTGGTTAACACACCAGATTGTGGCTCTGGCATTCGTGGGTTCGATTCCCATCAGTCGCCCCATTTTTTTATTTTCAGTAACAAAATATATAGTTTTTGTACTCAAATTATTCCTTAGTGCATATGGTATAAAGAAGAAGGAAATATACAATACTGCGGGTGTAGTTTAATGGTAGAACTTCAGCCTTCCAAGCTGACTGTGAGAGTTCGATTCTCTTCACCCGCTCCATAAAAAGGCGCCATAGCCAAGTGGTAAGGCACGGGACTGCAACTCCCTGATCATCGGTTCAAATCCGTTTGGCGCCTCCAAATTACCAACTAACACGTTTGACGTGTTTTTTTATTGCTAATTTTATCAATATCCGCTTTCTTACCTTTTAAACGGATGTTATAATTAAGCTACAGATAGGAGATGAAAAGATGTTTGTACTTGAGAATAACTTACTTCGGATTGAAATCGATCCATTTGGGGCTGAAGTCAAAAGGATTTTTGATAAGGAGTTAGGCAAGGAACGGCTCTGGAGCGGCGATGTTAAATTTTGGGGACGGGTTTCCCCTGTGCTTTTTCCTATCGTCGGGCGGGTTGCCAATGACGAGTATTTGGTCAATGGGAAAACTTATTCCCTTGGGCAACATGGCTTTGCCCGTGATATGGCATTTGCTTTGGCCAGTGAACAAAAAAAAGAGTTGTGGTTCGAACTTAAGGATACGCCTGAAACGTTAAATAAATATCCATTTGCATTTATCCTGCGCATCGGCTATGTTTTAGAAGGAGCTACGGTGCGTGTAAAATGGGAGGTCACCAATCCAGATGATACCGAGATGTTCTTTTCCATCGGTGCTCACCCAGCCATCAGTACGGACTTATTGGGCCAAGACGCTTTATCGGATTACTATCTGCATCTTCATGACAACGGGCAAGTTGAAACCTATTTGTTCGATACACAAACCGGGTTGATTAAAGATCAAAAAGAATCCATCATCCCAGACCTCAAGCTTCTTCCGCTGTCTTTTGGGCTTTTTGAGGAATATCCTACGATTATTTTAGAAAACGAATCTGAAATTTCGCTAAAATGCTACAACCATGACCATGGGGTCAATATTAGATTTGAAGGGTTTCCCTACGTCGGCATCTGGTCGCCTATCGGCGAAGAAGGGGTTGAGGCCCCCTTCGTATGCATAGAGCCCTGGTACGGCATGGCGGATACCAAAACCTCGCCCGGCGAGTTGAAAGACAAGAAAGGGATTGTCAGACTGGGAGCAAAAGAGGCTTTTAAAGCAGCTTACAGCATGGAGTTTAAATAATTTGTCGAATGATTTAGGGGTCGAATTATAGGTTAAATATGGTATAATACTGGTGTATGAAAAGTGGCTATTCAGCCCAAAAGGAGAGGGGATATAATATGTCTTACGAAAATGACTATCAGTTGTGGTTAAACCAAGAAAATCTGGATGAAACCTTAAAAGCCCGGTTGCTTGCTATGGGTGAAATAGAAAAAGAGGATGCATTCTACCGCAACCTGGAATTTGGGACTGCCGGGATGCGGGGGGTAATTGGCGCAGGGACAAACCGCATGAACATTTATACCATCCGAAAAGCAAATGCTGGCTTCGCCCAATTCTTGCTAGGCAATGTAGGCAATGCAAAGGAACGTGGAGTAGTGATTGCCTATGACAGCCGCCATTTCTCACCGGAATTTGCGATGGAATCTGCTAAAGTGCTGGCAACTTACGGAATCAAGGCTTATGTTTTTGAATCACTCCGCCCGACGCCTGAATTATCATTTGCGGTAAGGTACCTGAATGCCGCAGGCGGGATTGTTGTAACAGCATCCCATAATCCACCGGAATACAATGGCTACAAAATTTATGACGAAACAGGTTGCCAGTCCGTGCCAGCCGAAGCCGAAAAAGTAGTTGCCTTAGTAGATGCGGTTGCCAATGTGTTTGACATCCAAGTAAAATCAGAGCAGGAGTTAAAAGAAGCCGGCCTAATCGTTATGATTGGTGAAGAAGTTGACAATGCTTACATCGAACGCGTCAAGTCCCTGGAAATCAACCGGGATTTAAGTAAAAAAGATTTAAAAATCGTATTCTCTCCCCTTCACGGGACGGCTGACATCCCTGTGCGCAAGTTACTGAAAGAATGCGGTTATGAGCAGCTGCATGTCGTTGAGGAGCAAAGTACCCCGGATTCGGATTTTACAACTGTCAAATCACCAAATCCTGAGGATCCAGCTGCTTTTGAAATGTCCATCGCCCTAGGGGAAAAAGTAGATGCTGACATCTTGATTGCAACAGACCCGGATGCTGACCGCGTAGGGCTTGCTGTGAAGGATCCGGCTGGGAAATACACGCTGCTTACAGGAAACCAAACAGGCGCTATCCTCATCCACTACATCCTTTCCCAAAAGAAACTGCAAGGCACCCTGCCAGCAAAAGGCCGCGTTTTTAATACGATTGTTACCTCTGAAATGGGGGCCGCCATCGCCAAATCCTATGGCTATGACGTTGTATCGACTTTGACTGGTTTCAAATTTATCGGTGAGCAAGCCCGCCTGATGGAAGGCACAGATTACGAATACATCTTTGGTTACGAGGAGTCTTACGGCTACTTGATCGGTGATTTTGTACGCGACAAGGATTCTGTACAATCTGTTTTGATGTGTGCTGAAGCCGCTGCTTATTACAAGTCACTTGGCAAGACCCTTTATGAAGTATTGGTAGAGCTTTATGAAACTTATGGCTTCTACCGCGAAGGCTTGGTCAACATTACCTTAAAAGGTAAAGAAGGCGCGGATAAGATCAACCGCATCCTTTCAGATTTCCGCCAGTATACGCCGACCAACATTGCCGGGCAAAGCGTTGTCAAAGTGGAAGATTACAAGGAAAGCACGTGTACTGACCTTGTTAATGAATCGACGGTTGATATTGACTTGCCAAAGTCAAACGTGTTAAAATATCATCTGGAAGACGGTTCTTGGTTCGTGCTTCGCCCGTCTGGGACAGAACCGAAGGCAAAAGTATACATTGCCGTCATTTCTGACATGATGGAAAAATCAGATGCCCAGGTTTCAAAAATCAAAGAAGATGTCTTGGCCCGTGTCAACGACATCATCGCATAAAAAACAAAAAGGCTGGTTAATCCCAGTCTTTTTTTAAGGAGTTGTTGACGTGGCTGTAACGGTTCGCGAATGTTATTTATTTTTGCTTGATAATTATCACCATAACTTTGTCCCGCCGGAATTGCCCCTGGATGAAAATGTGGATGGGGCGCTAAGGTTTTTGGAAAAAAACATTGAAAAATGCATGAAAAATGCCGCTGCGCGCCCAGCGGTATTCAAAGAAAGTTCCGATATGCGCAAACTGTTCCTGGAATACCGCAACCGCAGCATCCCGTTTTTGGAGTTTGCCCGGGAAATCGCCATGAAACGCTATGAATTCAAAGGCCGTTATGAAATTTTCACTTCCAGCGATTTATTCATCTGTGTCATTACCAATAAAGAGGAAGAGTTTCTCGTAGGCCTTGAAATAAATTGCAAGGAGGAAATGGTCCACCACGTGGTCCAAAACGAAATCGGCATCCAAAACAATTTATTGGTCCACCAATCGGTATTACCGAAGGTGAGCCTGAGCAATTCCTCCTTTTTCATGATCGATATGGATAAACTGAACCTTACCATCTTAGAGGGAATGACCTCATCCATCGATGACGATACCTTTTTATATGCCGATAAGATCCTTGAATGCCAAACAAAGATTTCCCTTAAGGAAGCCGTCAGGACAGCCCGCGAGGTTGCCGAGGAGGTCGTCGAGGACCATCAGTTGGATAAGCTGCATTTGATCCCGGCATTTGAGCGGGTCATCAAGGAAACGGTTAATGTCGGCGAGGACCTTGATATGGGGGTCATTGCCGAAGAAGTGTTTTTCGAAGCCCCTGAGGCCCGTTTGGCTTACGTGGAGCAGTTAAAAGGCCATGGGATAGATAAACCGGTCATCAATCAGAATTTAGTGAAGATGCCCCTAAGAAAGACCCAAAGGCTTGTAACGGATACGGGAATCGAAATTACCATCCCGCTCGACTATTATAATAATAAGGAATTTGTCGAGGTCGTCAACGGCCCGGATGGGCGCCTTTCCATCCAAATTAAAAACATCGGCAACATCGAGAATAAATAACCCATAAATTTCCATAATAAGGCAAACAATGATGGGAGTGACGCAGATGGATGAGTTGAACGCACAAAAAGTGAACAGGTGGCTTTTTTGGATCATGCTAGGGATTTTTGGGCTGATCACCTACCTAAATTTTTACGGGATGGTCCACCGGTCACTAGGCATTTTATTTGCCATGCCTTTTTGGTTTTTGCTCACGGCAGGTGTGCTGGGGACTTTCCTTGTTTTGAATTGGCTTGGAAGGCAGCAGCATGAAATGGATGGGTTGGAGGAACGCTTAGGGGAGGAGAGGCGGTCGCTCATCGCCCTCGAAAGGGATTTTCGCCTCGTTAGGCAAGACCCGGCCAGCCTATCCCCCAGAAGCTTCAAGCGTTACTGCATCGATGTCCTTAGGAAAAAAGGGTTTGGGATAGCCAGTCTGTCCTTGGGCGATGCCCAGGTGGACCTGGAAGCCTTTGGGCCGGATGGCTTGCCTTTTTATGTCTGTTGCTTTGGTGGCGGCTCACAGGATTTAAGGGGGGCTGCCCATCATTTATATTATCAGATGCTAAAAAAAGGCATCGACCAAGGCCTTGTCATGGTTTGCCAGCCGGTAAATGGCACCATGCATGTGTGGGCCAAATCCATCGGCATCACTTTCATCGATGCCAAAAAGGCAGCCGAAATACCTTATGAAAAATTCGAAAACGCTTAAGAAACAAAGATGTTTTTTCGACAAAACAACACCTCGGAAGGGGAAATGCTGTCAAAAAAACACTATTTTTTTCAAGGGAGCCGAAAAATAACGGTTTTATAGGAAGAATTGCCAAATTTTGATTATCAAATAGAAGTAATTTTGTTAAAATATTTATTATGTAAAAGATTGCAGTGTTACCCATGAATGTGTAAATAACTGTTTAAACAGGGGGAATTTATGATGAAAGTGTATGAAATTGCAAAAGAATACCAATTGGCAAGCAAAGAGCTGGTTAGGATTTGTGCCGAGGAATTATCCTTTGCAGTCAAAGCCCAAAATAAATTGACGGATGAACAACATCAGGCTGTGCTTGTCTACTTGAAAAAAGCAGGGGTTGCGCCGGCAGCAGGTGAAACAACCCACGAAGTAAAAGCAGCCAAGTCGCAAAATGCATCTGAAATGGAAGGCGGGGTCAAAAGCAAGGCTAAATCTTCTGCCAAAAAAGCCAGCCATAAAAAAAGCGAAAACCCTGAACCCAAAAACACCATTGCTTACATTGTCAGCGAATGCGAGCCATTTACCAATCTGGGCGACCTAGGGGAAAAAACTTTGGAAGCAGTCCGCCAGACAACGGCCAACGGGGAGAATGCCATCGTGGTCATGCCCCATTACCAACAATTACACGTTGCCCCGGAAACCCTAGAATGGGTCATGGATATCCCTGTCTACCTTGGAAGCATCCAGCACCGTGCCAGCATCAGCCGCCTGCAGGGCCATGGGATTACCTATTTGTTCGTAGGCAATGAGTATTTCTTTGGCCGCGAAGGGATTTATGGGCATGAGGACGACCTTGAGCGCTTTGCTTTCTTTAACCGGGGGGCCCTTGCGGCACTGCCTTACTTGGCAAAAGGCATCAAAGAAGTCCAGTTAAACGACTGGCACACCAGCATCTTTGCCTTGCTGCAAAAAATAGCCTATGGGGACCATCCTTATTATAAAGGAATCAAGACCGTCTTGAATATTAATGATTTGTCCTACCAAGGTTGGTATGGACCGGAAATCCTTACCAATGTCCTTGGGATTGCCCATGAGTTTTACACCAATGGCCTAACCCGCATGGGGGATAGCGTGAACATTTTAAAAAGCGGGATTGAAACGGCAGATATTATCCGTTTGACAAGAAAAAGCCAAGGGCAAGTAGCCGAGGCCAACATCATGGAAAGCGGGATTTCATCGATTGTCAATAACAAGCTGACTGAAAAAACAGCATAAAAAAAAGCAAGGCCCGGACTAATCGGCCTTGCTTTTTTCTATGCTTTAACGATATCCCGCCATGACCTGTTGCGCAAAACGGTCCATTTCCTCCAAATGTGGGGAGAATTGTAAAATGAGCAAGTTAAGCCCAACATCTTCGTAGGCTTTGATTTTTTCCTTTATTTGGGTAGGGGTTCCCACAAGCCCAGGACGAAGGCCCCGGTTAGAAACGGAATAATTCTGGAGTGAAACAGCCTGTTCCAGTTTTGATTTTTCAGTGAAATCCTTATAACCTGCAAAACCTGCTCCCCCATCGACTCGGGTAATCCGCTCTAATTCTGCCAATGCTTCTTCTTCGGTGTCCCGGCAAATGACAAAAGCTGCCATCCCAAATGATTCAAAGGGAGGGAGGCCCGCTTTTTTACGCCGGTTCGCCATATCTGCTATCTTTTCCTTGATTTCGGCGGGCGTTCCCCCATGCATGACATAAGAATCAGCATGGTTGGCAATGGTTTCCTTGCCTTTTTCGCTTTCCCCACCGGCATAAATGGGAATATGGGCATTTAGGGGCTTTGGTGCGAGATGCGTCCCATTCAGTTGATAAAAATTTCCATGGTAGCTGAATGGGGTAGTGGTCCAAAGCCCTTTTAGCACTTGGATGAACTCCGCTGTGCGGGCATAACGCTCATCATGGGCAGTAAACTGCCCGCCATATTGCCTGGCTTCTTCTTCCCACCATGCGGAAACGACATTGAGTGCGAGGCGTCCGTTTGACATCCAGTCAATATTTGCAGCGGCTTTTGCTAACACCGCCGGATTGTGGTAACCGGGCCTGATAGCAGCCAGGATTTGAAGTTTATGGGTTACCGCCGCAAGCCCGGCAGCTGTAGACCAGGCTTCGAGGGCATCGGCATCGATCCCTTTGATATCGTTTAAGTAAAGTTCGGCAATCAAAGTCATATCAAAACCATGTGCTTCAGCTTTTAAGGCTGTCTTTTTTGCGTATTCAAAGGTGGCAGGCATGTCCTCATTACCTGAGTTTCTAAGCCAGCCCCCAAAAATAGGTGTCCAGTAACCAAACTTCATCAGTTTATTCCCCCTTGTTGTTATTGCCAAATTATATGTTGGCTTCCCCTTTAACTCTATCAAAGGATAAACCCCTTGTCAAACAGGTTTTTTGAAAATAATAAGCCGAGCCCACTTAATAATTATCCAGGCATTGATTAAAATCCCATTATTTATGATATTTTTGCTGAAATTGGGTATCCTAGATGATATTAGGTTAATGAGGAGGGTGTTGCATGAGGAAATTCAAGGGCAGGGAATTGGAATTGTTGGCGCCCGTCGGGACATTTTCCGACTTCGAGGCCGTCATCACTAGCAGCTGCGACGCGGTTTATTTAGGTGGCAAGGCGTTTAACATGAGAAACCATAAGAAAAACCATAATTTTAGCAATGAAGAATTACAAAAGGCAGTCCGTCGTGCCCATGAGTTGGGAAAAAAGGTTTATGTTACCCTGAATTCCATGTTGAATGATGCCGAAATCAGGGAACTGATCCCATTTTTGCAGTTTTTAGGTTCCATACGCCCAGATGGGGTAATCGTTGCCGATATGGGCGTGGTCGAATCGATCAACGAACTTGGGCTGAGCATCGACATCCATTTATCGGTGATGGCAAATGTCCATAACTTGGATATGGTGATGGCAGCCAAGGATATGGGGGCGACCCGTGTGGTGCTGTCCCGGGAAATGTCATTGGAAACTGCCAGTGCCTTGGTGGCAGCTTGCCCGCAAATGGAATATGAGTATTTTATGCACGGGGATATGTGCTCCGCCCATGGTGCCCAGTGTTTCTTGTCGGGTACCCTTTTTGGGAAGTCATCCAACAGGGGGACCTGCATGAAGCCGTGTCGCTGGAAATTTGAGAATGGCGGGCATCTTTTGGCGGTCAAGGACATGTCAATGTACCGGCATCTGCCCGAGCTTTTAAACTCCGGGATCAACTCCTTTAAAATTGAAGGGCGCATGCGAGATGCCCTTTATTTAGTAGATATTATAAATGCATATGGCGAGGCCATCGACCGTTACCTAAAAAACCCGGGCGGATATTTGGTAGAAGGATCCCAAGCCAAAAAACTTTGGGAACACCGTGTCCGCGACTTTTCGACCGCCTATAGCTATAAAATCCCTGGCCAGCAATTTATTGCAGCGAGCGGGGAGCGGGAGCCGCGTGTTTTCAGCCTCCCTGTTCAAGAGTCCCCGATAAGCAAAGTTGAATTGGACCGCATAAAACAAAAACTTCAGGGTGGTGGGAACGCCGATAGACCGCTTCTGAGCATTTGCGTCAACGACCCAGGCTCTTGCCTTGCTGCTATCAAAAATGGGGCGGATGCGGTTTATCTGAATGGGGAAACCTTCCATCCCCAAAGGCCATGGGAGCTGGACTTTATAAAACAGGCAGTAAAAACCGGCACGAAGATTTATTATCGGCTCCCAAGGATGCTTTCAAAGCGCCAGTCTGACGAATTGGAAGATTTTACATTAAAACTTAAGGGACTCGGTATCGCTGGGTTCCTCATCTCAAATTTCGGGCAAGCCCTGCGGTTTCGCAACTTGGGACTTGAGGTGATCGGGGATTATGGGCTAAATGTCTACAATAAGAAATCAGTGTCTTTTTATGAATCCCTAGGCTTAAAGCGTATGATGTTTTCCATCGAAGCCTCTGCTGCTTCCCTTAAGGAAGCATTGGCGAAAACCAACTCCCCCTTGGAAATCCTCGTCCACGGCGCACCCACCCTTATGTATATGGACCACTGCCTGCTGGCGGCCGGGCATAACCTGACTTCCCAGGACTGGTGCCACGAATATTGCCGTGAAGAAATCGCCCCCATTATTGACGGACGGGGGAATGGAAGGAGGCTGCGAGCCGACCGTTATTGCAAGAACCATCTATTGCCTGGGGCTGACCTAGCCCTTTTGCCGGTGGTGGGTGAACTTTCCGCCCTTGGGGCCAAAGCCTTATTCATTGAAGCCCGACACGAAGGGGCTGAAGTGGTGGGGCAACTTACCCGCTGGTACCGTAAAGCCATCGATGGCCAGCTGAATCCGCAACAAGCATGGATGAACTTAATTGAGGCAACAGAGGGGAACCCAAAAACATATAGCTTCCTAGGGTTCTCCTCAGGGATTTAAGAAGGAGGAATCATCATGCCTATCGGCCCAGCAAAGATTATCGAAAAGAAAAAAGAGTACCTGGTTCCTTGTTCCTATCATTTTTATAAGGATCCTCCCCAGCTGGTCAAAGGCAAGATGCAGCATTTGTGGGACCATGAGGGGAAAAGTTACGTGGATTTTTTTGCAGGTGTTTCCGTGATGAATTGTGGCCACTGCAATCCTGAAATTTTGGGGCCAATCATGGACCAGATGGGCCAGCTGCAGCATACGACCACCATTTATTTGACTGAGCCATCGGTGGGGCTGGCCCAAAGATTGGCTGCTATTGCCCCTAAAGGATTGAAACGTTCATTTTTTTGCTCCACGGGATCAGAGGCCAATGAAGGCGCCATGCTCTTGGCAGAACTTTATACAGGAAAAAATGGTTTCTTGGCGCTAGACCTTGGGCTTCATGGGCGGACCCGCCTGGCCATGTCTGCCACCGGGATTGGGATGTGGCGGGCAACAGGTTCGCCTTCTGGAAACGTCCACTTCGTTCCCAATCCGTATTGCTACCGCTGCCCTTATGAAAAAGAACCGGACTGCTGCGGGTTTGCCTGCGTAAATGGGATAAAGGAAGCCATCAGCCGAAGGGGGGCAGGCCACTTTGCTGCGATGCTTTGTGAGCCCATCCAAGGGAATGGTGGCATTATCGTCCCGCCTATGGGCTATTTCAAAGCCTTAAAAGCGGTCCTAGATGAATTTGGCATCTTGTTGATCATCGACGAAGTCCAGACCGGCTTTGCCCGTACGGGTAAAATGTTTGCCATCGAACACTTCGACGTGGTCCCCGATGTGATGACAGTTGCCAAGGCCCTTGGCAACGGGCAGCCTATCTCGGCGTTTATAACTAGCGACCAGATGGCAAAAAGCTTTACGACACCTTCAGCCTCGACATTGGGGGGCAACCCCGTGTCGGCAGCGGCCGGGATTGCGGTTTTGGATTACCTGGAAAAAAACCAGTTGGCAGAAAAAGCACGGATACTTGGCGGGCAGTTGATGGAAGGGCTAAAACGGCTGCAAAAAACCTATCCGATCATCGGGGACGTCCGTGGTTTGGGCCTCATGATCGGGGCAGAACTGGTGTACCCGGATAAATCCCCCAATCCAGAGGCCGCCGATGAAATCCTGGAAACCATGAAAGATTTCGGTTTTTTAATAGGGAAAAATGGCGAGCACCGTCACGTGTTGGCGTTTCAGCCACCACTTGTCATAACTGCCGGGGACATCTCATCCATGCTAGAGTGCCTGGAAAGGGCTTTGGAAGGGATGGTCAATGATGGTCTTTAAGCGCATGGCGAGGAAAGCCCATGACTTTGGTGTCTTGGTCATGTTTCGCCACACTGTCTTTTCTTTGTCATTTGGCTTGGTTTCGCTACTTTTGGTTACGGGAGGTCAAGTGATGGCAGGCAAGTTTGCCCTCATACTGGCAACGCTCCTTCTGGCAAGGACGGGAGCCAATGGCATCAACCGGGTCATAGATGCAGGGATAGATGCCAAAAACCCCCGTACAAAGGGGCGGCAACTGCCTACGGGTACCATGAAAAAAGGGGAGGCTTTAGCATTTTCCGTCGCCTGTTTCGTCGGTATGGCGCTGTGTGTGTTTTTTATCAACCGCCTTTGCCTATTGCTATTGCCATTGGCACTTTTCATGATGTGGTCTTATTCATACACAAAACGGTTTACCTGGGCTTGCCACTTGGTGCTGGGAATGACATGCGGCCTTGCGCCGATGGGGGCCTGGTTGGCTGTGACCGGGAATTTTGGAGGGCTTTCGCCATTCGTACGGGCTTTTTTTACCGGGAATGCCCAGGCCATCCCTTTGCTCATAGGAGCCTTCAAGGCGAAGGATCCTTTTTTCATCCCTATTTTTTTATCGGCTGCCAATGCTTTTTGGGTAGCGGGGTTTGATATTATTTATGGTGCTCAGGACGTAAAATTCGACCGTGCAAACGGGATATGCTCCATGCCGGCATGCTTGGGCATAAAACCCGCCCTTTGGATTTCGGCGGCCTGCCATATGCTGTCCCTTTTATTCTTGTTGTTGGTTGGATTTTGGGTCCCTCATTTTGGCAGCATTTATTATATAGGCCTGTTTCTCATTGCCGCTTTGCTGATTGCCGAACATATTATCGTACGGCCTGGGCAATTAAAGCATGTGAAGGTGGCTTCTTATGGCTTGAACGAGGTAGTTGGGATTGTTTTTTTGGTTTTTGCTATTGCCGCCGTTTATTGGGAATAGTCCCTAGGGGAATCTGAAAAAAACGGTGAAATAGACAAAAAATTTTATCTTTTTGCAAAAATTGGTTGAAGTATCCATAAATCTCCGTTATAATTGACACAAGCGTAGCGTTTCCTTTTTTAAAGGTTTATCCATTTTCAAGGGGAAAAGCCGTTTGGAGAAGTTATATCAGGAGGGAAAAATCATGAGTGTGTTAAAAGTGGAGAATGTCAATTATTCATATCAGGACGGTGGGGCAAAACGTTATATCTTAAGTGATGTTTCGGCTACCTTTGAACGGGGGAAGTTTTATGCCATCCTCGGTGAATCAGGTTCCGGGAAAACGACGTTTTTATCGTTGATAAGTGCCTTGGACAAGCCCGAATCAGGGGAAATCTTATTCGATGGCGAAAGCATTGCTAAAAAGGGGTTTGAAAATTACCGCCGCAACAACATCGGGATTATTTTTCAGGCGTATAACCTCATCCCGTTTATGACAGCAGCGGAAAACGTACGTGTTGCCATGAGCATTACGGACAATGGCCTTCCAGGCAATGAGGAAGAAATTGCCATGAACCTGTTGGATTACATCGGAATCACAGCAGATAAGGCCAAAAGGCTTGTCAACCAGCTGTCCGGTGGGGAACAGCAGCGTGTTGCGATTGCCCGTGCCCTTTCAACAAATGTCGATTTGCTTTTGGCAGATGAACCCACTGGAAACTTGAATGAGGAAATGGAAGGGGAAATCATCCAAATCCTTAAAACCCTGGCCCACGACAATAACAAGTGCGTCATCGTGGTTACCCACTCCCTTGAAATTGCCAAGCAGGCAGATGTGACTTACCGCCTTAAAAAAGGAAAACTTGTTGACGGTGGGCAAGAAGCAGATACGGCTTGATGAGGATTTTTAAAAGGGAGGGAATGGCAACATGAGCAAGGATACCACAGGCAATAGTTTTTTGAACCAGTTTGACAGCAAGAATTATTCAGACAATAAAAAAAACGCGGCAACGGCTGCTGCCAACGAGCCAATAAAGACAATCCCACGGGCGGCCCCTGCAAGGCCAGGCGGGGCAAATTCAAA
>WRGF01000137.1 GCA_009787345.1 Turicibacter sp. | reverse complement strand
TGGTGGATACTTTGACCGTCGGGATGAAGCCGCCATAAGGGGTGCCCCGCCCTGTCGTAAATAACACCAGATGGCAGCCCGCTGCACCGAGGGCGGTTGTTGCCACTAAATCATTCCCAGGCCCCTGAAGCAAGTTGAGGCCGTTTTTCCTTAGGCGCCCGGTATATTCCACAACGTCCACCACATTGGAAGTCCCCGCTTTTTGGGTGCACCCAAGGGATTTATCCTCTAAGGTCGTAATACCGCCGTTTTTATTCCCTGGGCTAGGGTTTTCGTAACAGACTTGATTGTTTCGCTCGTAATATTGCTTGAAGTCATTGATGAGGCCCACTGTCTTTTGGAAAACTTCTTCGTTTTGTGCACGCCCCATGAGGATGGTTTCTGCCCCAAACATTTCTGGGACTTCAGTCAGGACCGTCGTGCCACCGCTTTGGACGATGTAATCGGACAGATAGCCTAAAAGCGGGTTGGCAGTGATGCCTGAAAACCCGTCGCTGCCCCCACATTCCAAGCCGATTTTAAGATTTTTAAGGGAGGACTTGGAGCGTTGGTCGTTTTGCATGATGGCATACAACTCCCTCATCTGTTCAAGCCCCGCCTCAACCTCGTCCTCTTCGTCTTGGGCAATTAAAAAGCGGATACGCTCTTTGTCATAGTCCCCAAGGGTGTCCCTAAACTCGGCAACCTGGTTGTTCTCACATCCAAGGCCTACCACCAGCACGCCACCCGCATTGGGGTGAAGCGCCATGTTTTGCAGGATTTTCTTCGTGGTTTCATGGTCATCCCCCATTTGCGAACAGCCAAAGGCGTGCTCGAACACATGGACACCATCAATGGACAGGTCGGGGGTTTCCCGCAGGAACCGTTCCCTGATTTGCCCGGCAATGCGGTTGATGCAGCCGACGGTTGGCAAGATCCATAACTCGTTGCGGATACCTATGTCTTGGTTTTTACGGTGGTACACTTCCACTTCCCTGTCCATCACCCCTTTAAACTTTTCCTGAAGCTTAGGCTTGTACTCATAAGACAGGCATTCGCTTAAGTTGGTCTTGGTGTTATGGGTATGGACATGTTGCCCAATGAATATCGGTTGGGAAGCATGGCCAATAGGAAAGCCGTATTTGATAACATCCTCACCTTGTTCAATTTCCCTGATGGCAACCTTATGTCCCGGTGGGATATCCCCCGCCAAGGTGATGGCATTTTCGCCAACCTCAATCTGGTGCCCAACTGGCAACTCTTTCAAGGCAATGACAACATTGTCTTTTTCGTGCAATTTAATATAATCCCTCATGGCTGCCTCCTTTTTATCCTACAACGCCTTCAAGGCTTCTTCCATCCCGTTTTCTAAAATCAACTGAACTTGCCCTGTCATGGTTTCTTTAAGTTTGGGGATAAGGTTCAAATCCTGTTCCCAGTGGGAGGCATAGCCAAGGTAGGCCACGACGATGTCTGCCACCGTCGCCTCACCCTTATCATAACGTGACCAGAGCCCTTTGTAAAAGTCCAGGAACCGCTCTTCGTCTTTTAGCATGTATTCCCCATCTTCACGGATTCCCCTAAAAAACACCAGGTTGGACGCCAGGGCAAAGGACGTGCGTTTTGGGAACTCGCCTTTGGCCTTCACATAGTCCAGCGCGGTTGGCAACAAACGAGCCTTGAACTTAGAAGTGGCGTTCAGGGCGATGGACATCAATTCATGATGGACCTGTGGATTGTTGAATCGGTCATAAACCTTGCCCGCAAACTCCTTCAACTCGTCCTTCGGGATATAATGCTCGGTTGCCGGTATCAACTCTTGCTCGACCGCCTGATTGATGAATTGGAACAGGGCTTCATCGTTCATGCTTTCCCTTACCGTATCCAACCCTTTGAGGTACGACACGGGGACCATCAAGGTGTGAAGCCCGTTAAGGATGCGGACTTTCTGGATTTTATACGGTTTGACGTCCTTGGCAAACACCATGTTCAATCCGATTTTATGCCCTGGCAATTTTTCGGAAATTCCATTACGGTCCTCGATGACCCATAAGTGGAACACTTCCCCCATGACCATGCTATTGTCTTGGTAGCCCAGTTGCTGGGACAGCCCAACTTCCCGTTCTTTTGGATACCCTGGGACAATGCGGTCGACTAACGTGTTGGTAAAGGTATTGGCAGTGTCTAGCCAATCAAGGAACTCCCCGCCAAGGTGGTTGATTTCTGCCAGCCTTCGGACGCAGCGATGGAGTTCGTCCCCATTATTGTCAATGAGCTCGCATGGGATGAAGTAAAGCCCTTTGTCCATAGCCCCGCCGAACACGTCAAAGCGATGTTTCAAAAACTGGAGCACTTTAGCAGGAAACGTAGCAGCAGGGGTTGCAGTGATATCGTCATCTTCCACTAGGACAATCCCAGCCTCCGTCGTATTGGAAAACACGAACTCAAGGTCAGGGTTTTCCGCAAGCTTTAGATACCCTTCAAAATCGGTGAACGGATTGTTGAACTGCTCCAACACGTCAATGACTTGGGTGCTGGCATGATATTCCCCATTTTGAATCCCTTCCAAGATAAGGGTGTAAAGCCCATCCTGTTTTTGGATTTCTGCATTTCGCCCATGAGGGGTCGGCTGCACCACTGCCACATTCCCGTCAATAATGCCCTGTCCGTTCATTTCCTGAAGCATCCCGTCCACGAAGGCGCGCAGGAAATTCCCAGCACCAAACTGCAAGAATTTAATCGGGCGGGACGTCCTTGGATGGAGTTTCCCACTTAACTGGGGCAATGCCTTAGCCCCTGCCCCAAAGCCAAAGTAACGGTTTGAATTATGGTAACAAATGTCTTCAACGACACGCCCTAAAAATTCCATCTGGTTAGGGTA
Organism: Turicibacter sp.; assembly: GCA_009787345.1. Lineage (GTDB taxonomy): Bacteria > Bacillota_I > Bacilli_A > MOL361 > Turicibacteraceae > WRGF01. Next base: position 9,866 of record WRGF01000137.1, on the reverse strand, counting down.
TTCCCCTTCCAAGACGTATTCGCTTAATAGCTGGCATAAAATCCGGCGGAAGTATTCATGCCTCGGGAATGACAGGAAGCTGCGGGAATCAGTGAGCATCCCCACAAACTGGGACAACACGCCATTGGCCGCCAAGGACTTCATTTGGTCAATCATGCCGTCTTTTTGGTCCATGAACCACCAGCCCGACCCAAATTGGAGTTTCCCTGGGGTTACCCCGTCTTGGAAACATTGCATCAGCGTCACGACTTTGTGGTTGTCCGCCGGGTTCAAGTCATAGATAATCGTTTTCGGCAGCTGGTCCTCCAGATTCAAGTCATTTAGGAAATTGCCTAATTTTGCAATATTAAAAGAGTTGTTGATGGAATCATAACCGGTGTCCGGCCCTAGCAGATTCAGCATCCGGGTATTGTTGTTTCGCAAGGCACCAATATGAAGCTGCATGACCCAATTTCGCTTATGGTACTCTTTCCCGAGGAAATAAAGGACCTGGGTTTTATATTTTTCCACTTCCTCCTCAGATAGCTTCACATCCTGGCGGGCTTTTTGGAAGATTTCCTGGGCTTCTTCAAGGGTAGAGGGGGCATAGGCAAAGACGTCCAGCCCATTATCGCACACTTTGCAACCGGCATTTACAAAATAATCCATCCTTTGGGATAAGGCACTGAATAATTCCTCTAAGGAGTTTATGCTAAAACCAACCACGTTTGACAAGGTGTCAACCCAGTCGTTATACCAGCTCAACTCGATGTTGACTGCCTTATCGGGACGAAATGTCGGCAAGACCTGGATGCCAAAACCTTCTTCTTTGGCAATTAATTGATGGTACTTTAAATCATCGGTCGGGTCGTCCGTCGTGCAGAGCACCTCAATCTGCTGCATTTCCAATAAACCACGGACACGAAACCCTTCCTGTTGCAGCAAGCCATTGCACTTAGCATAAATTTCCGTAGCCGTTTCTTCACTTAAGGTTTCAAAAATGTTGAAATAGCGCTGCAATTCCATGTGGGTCCAATGATACAGGGGGTTTCCAATCAGGTATGGCACGGACTTCGCCCAGGCATGGAACTTCTCTTCGTCGCTGGCATTGCCGGTAATCAGGTTTTCAGGGACTCCCAACGTCCGCATGGCGCGCCATTTGTAATGATCCCCGCCGAGCCAAACCTGGCTGATGTTCTCAAATTGCTTGTTCTCGTAAATCTCCTTGGCGCTTAGATGATTGTGAAAGTCGATAATAGGCATTTTTTTGGCATAGCTTTCAAATAACTGTTGGGCAATTTCATTTTTCAGCAAGAAATCTTCCCCTAAAAATTTTTTCATTTCATGCAACTCCCATCGCTTCGATTTCCCATTAGTCTTTCAATTCGCAAATGCGAACGATATTCGCAACTTTTTGGTAACCCTATCATAACACGTTTTCACGAAAGTTGCCACCATTTTGCGGTATTTTTTCGGTCAAAAAAGCGAAGGACCAGTCCATTCTGGTCCTTCGCAATGGTTATTTTGAGTTTTTAGCTAATAGCAAGGCCCCTGTAATCCCTGCATCATCACCCAAGGCAGGTGGAACGACAAAGGTGTTCAGATCAGGCAGGTTGATGTAGCCTTGCATCAACAGCTCCAGTTCGTGGCGGACTTTTGGGAAGAGCTGGCTTTGCTTCATGACGCCGCCCCCGAGTATGATACGTTGTGGGTTCAATGTGAGGACGTAGTTCATGAGGGCTTGGCCGAGGTAGTAGGCTTCCATGTCCCAGGCTTCATGCTCAGGACCTAATTCCGCCCCCTTGATACCATAGCGTTCCCCGATGGCAGGGCCTGCTGCCAGGCCTTCGAGGCAACCCCCATGGTAAGGGCAAGTCCCGCTGAAATCATCCAGGGCATGTTTTTTCAATAAGATATGTCCCATTTCAAGGCCCTCACGGAGTTTGCCGTCAATGATGGCACCACCACCGATTCCAGTCCCTACGGTCAGGTACAAAATGGAATCCAATCCTTTCCCGGCACCAAGCCCATATTCCCCAAGGGCAGAACCATTCACATCGGTGGTCCACCCTACCGGGATGTTGTAACGGCTTTTCACTGCCCCTAAAAAATCATAATTGGCCCATGCCAGTTTCGGTGTGGAAAGGATATGCCCGTAAGTGGGCGAGCCGATGGTGGTGTCAATGGGACCAAAAGAACCGATGCCGATGGCTTCCAGGTCAAAGCGGTCGAAAAATTCAAAAACCTGCGCCAGCGTTTCTTCCGGTGTTGTCGTTGGCAGGCTAATACGTTCGGTAATTTTTAAGTTTTCATCTGCGACGGCACAGACAAACTTCGTGCCCCCAGCTTCTATTGCTCCATACATCTATAATTCCTCCTAGTAAAAATAAGCATATTGTAAGCGATGGTCGTGGGCGGGCGTTTTCCCAGTCAACGACCATCACTTAAAGACATTAATCAGCTGCATGAGCCAGTAGGCGATGCCCGCCCCGATGAGGGGGCCGACCGGCACGCCTTTAAACACCGCCACTGATAAGACCGTCCCTAAGACCAGGGCTGTAGTGATGGTGGGGTCCGTATTAAGCAGGCGGACGCCGTCACGGGCAATCAGGGATACGAAAATCCCCGCAAGGACTGCTGCCCACGCATTGATGGACCGGACGGCATCCAATAGGTGGCGAAAGCCGATGTCCCCTGTGGCAATGGGTGCCAAGACGGCAATGGTCAGCACGGTGACGCCCCAGTTGATGCCATTTCGCTTAAGGTATGGAAAAAGCATATCTCCCGTAAAAGTCAGTTTCAATATTAAAAGCACCCCAACCGCAAACATCAGGGAGTTGTTGCGGGCCACCAGGCCAATGAGAAAAAGCAGGGCTAAAAACCAAAACGCTTCGTTAAACATGGGAAGTCCCCCTAGTTGACATGATAAACCTATTGTAGCATAGTTGTAGGCGATGAGGGAAAAAAATTGTCGGTAAAGCGCTAACTATTAAGTAAATTGTGCGACGAAGCGCTGAATGCGCTCATCTGGGTTCTTGAAGAAATCCCCGACGGTGCCCTTGTAAAACACGGTACCCCCTTCGATGAAGATAATCCGGTCCGCCACTTTTTCGGCGAAGGACATGTTGTGGGTGACGATGATCTGGGACTTGCCTTCACGGGCGAGGGACTGGATGACCCCCAAGACTTCTTGGGCCAGTTCGGGGTCCAGTGCACTGGTAGGCTCGTCGTATAGGATGTATTCCGGTTCCATGGCCAGGGCCCGGGCGATGGCGACCCGCTGCTGCTGCCCGCCGGAAAGCTGTTTCGGGTAATGGTCCATCCGCTCGGACAGGCCGACCCGCTCCAACAGCTGTTTCCCTTTTTCCATTGCAGCGGCTTTAGGCTCTTTTTTCACGGTGATGGGGCCTTCCATGACATTTTCCAAGACGGTCTTATGGGGGAATAAGTTGAACTGCTGGAATACCATGCTGAATTGTGAGCGGTGCTTTCGCATCTGGTCAAATTTCAGGGTGGCGGGAAACTCGATTTGGGTTTTGTCTGTGGCGATGACCCCTGTATCGGGGATTTCCAATAAGTCAATCATCCTTATCAAAGTGGATTTCCCCGAGCCCGACGGGCCGATAATGACGGTGGTTTCCCCGCTGGCAAATTCCAGGTCGACCCCTTGGAGGATGGGATTGCCATTGAATGATTTGGAAAGGTTTGAAAGTTTGAGCATAGTTTCCCTCCTAGTAACGATTCATCCGTCGTTCCATCCGTCCTTGGAGCAGGGTTAGCAAGGTGGTGGCTACAAGGTAGTAGATGGCGACCATGCTGTAGAGGAGGAGGGGTTCGTAGGTGGTGGCGGCGATGCGCTGGGCGGCCATGAAGAGTTCGACGATGGTGATGCTGGCGGCCAGGGATGTGTCCTTGAGCAAGGAGATGAAGGAGTTGGAAAGGGGCGGGAGGGCAATCTTGAAGGCTTGGGGGGCGATGATGCGCCTTAAAATCTGCCCTTGGCCCATGCCCAGCGATGCCGCCGATTCCTGTTGCCCGATGGGGATTGCCATTAGCGCCGCCCGGATGGCTTCCGATGCATAGGCCCCTGTGTTTAGGCTAAATGCCAGGACTGCCGCCGAGAAGGGGGAGAACTGGATGCCCGCCCGTGGCAGCCCGAAGAAGATGATGAACAGCTGGACCAAGAGGGGGGTTCCCCGAAAGACCCAGACGTAAAAGAAGAAAATCCCCCGCAAGATCCGGGACTTGGAGTTCCTTGCAAGGGCTGCCACAATAGCGATTGCCATCCCCAGCATAAACGAAACCAGCGTCAGGGGCACCGTCATCTGGATGAATCCCTCCAGCAGTGGCAGTGCCGCATTCCTAATAATCTCAAGCTGCCTTTGCATAACAATCCCTTCCTAACTGTCGCTGGAAATGTCCTTGCCAAAGAATTTTTCGGAAATCCCCGCCAATGTGCCATCGGCGCGGAGTGCTGACAAGGCTTCGTTGATTTTAACGTGGAGTTCCGTGTCGCTTTGGTGGATCATAGCGGCAGAGGCAACCCCTTCCTTGGCGGTGGCCACGATTTTTAATGGGGCATCCGGCTGCTGCTTGAGGTAATCCAAAAAGGCCACATCATCGTTTAGGGTGACATCGGCCTGCCCGTTTCGGAGAAGGTCCACTGCCTGGCTGAACCCGTTGACGGACACCAGGTTGGCCCCATGTTCGGTTGCAACCCCCGCAAAGTTGGAGGTGAGGGACTGGGCGGCATTTTTGCCGTTCAGGTCATCAAGCCCCTTGATGGAGTTGTTGTCCTTGTTGGTGACAAGCACCATGTGGGAATAGGAGTACGGGTCTGAAAACAGGTATTTTTCCTGGCGCTCGGAGGTAATCCCCACTTGGTTGAACACCACATCCGCCTGATTGGCATCGAAGGCGGCAAGCATGGCATCCCATGGGGCTTCCACGAATTGGGCTTCATAGCCGATTTTCTCGGCGACGGCTTTGGCGACTTCCACGTCATAGCCGGTCAGTTCACCGCTTTCATCATGATAAGAAAAGGGCGCATAGGTACCTTCCGTGGCTATCCGTAGGGTCGGGCTCCCTCCCTCTTTTGTGTTATCCCCTCCCGATGAACAGGCCACAATCATTAAGGCAAAGAGCCCCAGGGCGGCTAACAAGGTTTTCTTTTTCATGGCGATTCCTCCAGTAACGATTATGACCGTTAGTATCCCCTAAGTGAGTGGATTTATACCTTCCCCCACGTTCCCAGCAGCGGAGTGCCCGAGCAAATTTCCCAAATCATCATTTTACGGCAAAATGCGGCATATACTTTAGGGATGAGAAAGGAGTGCTACCAATGGCAAACATTACCGTCAATTCCGTAGACGACCTGCAAAATGCCATCAACAACTCGCCGGACAACCCGTCCACCCCTTATGTGATCGACCTGGGAAGCAACTTTACGGATCCCTATGCCGGCGGGCATATCAACATCCCACAGACGAAGAACATTTTAATCGAGTCCGCTCCGGGTTCCACCATTACCATGAACCCCAATTCTGCCAATCGGCCGAACCTTAACGTGGACGGGAGGCTGATCTTGCAAAATGTCAACGTCAACAATGTCAATATCGTGCTCAATGGGACGGGTGGGACTTACGGGGATGGAGGGACGCCAACAGGCGATGGCACCTCTCCCACCCATCTTGCCAATGACCCGGTCCTGACCCTTGCCACAGGGGCACATTTGCAAGGGACTTCCATCCTAGTCCCTCAGGGCGTCGTTATCATGGACCCCGGCAGCACGATGGATGGGGTGGGAAGCGACAACCTCATACCTTCTGCCAACAACGGGGTTGTTTTGTATGGGAACTTGGGGAATGCCACCCTTAATATGGATGGCGGGCAGATGAGCCGATTCAATACAGCCATCGTGGTCAATGGGGACTCACCTTCTTCAAACGCTGTTAATGGCAGCCGCTCCGTTAACATTTTTGGGAACTGTGCGGGGCAATCGGGCTATGACTACCCACTCTTTAACAATAACAACCGCAACCAACAAGGAAGCGGCGGCTCCGTCATCCAGGCTTGGTCGGGGACGGTCAATGTGTCCTGCGCCCAGTTTATCAACAATACCGCCAGCGGGCAAGGATATAATGGCGGGGCCATTTTTATTGGGGGCGATGCCCACTTCGGGGCCAATCAGTCTTATTTTCAGGGAAATACCGCCCCGACAGGCAATGGCGGGGCCATTTACCTCGACTCAGCCGAAAAATCCATCATCAACTTCTCCAATTTCCAAAGCAATTCCGCCCAGCTTGGCGGGGCAGCCTATGTCGCTACGGGTAAGTCAGATGTCATTGGATCAACGTTTGCAAGCAATACGGCAACCACCACCGATTCCCTTGGGGGGTCTGCGGGGGCTCTTTATAACCAACCTGCCTATGCCGCCGGGTATCCTTACCCGCCCAATAGCACGGCTTATGGGAACTTGATTGTTGCCGCTGACAATGTTTTTTCCGGCAACAATTCACCCCAAACTTTCACCGGGGCTGCCTCCCTTTCGGGGACACCCAATATCCAGGTGCCAACCTCCATTTCCGGCGGTCAGCAGGTTTTGAACAACCTGGACATCAACTATTACAACACCTTGGCACCGAACCTGGTCACTAGCAAGGCGGCAAGCACCCCTTCTACGGTGCCGGGCGGGACTTTTGCTTATACCCTGCGGGTCATGAACAATGGGACGGCACCGACTACCAATTTCTTGGTTTCCGACCCGCTTCCCAATGGTTTGACATTGATGGGTGGAAGCGTCAGTGGTTCCCTCAATGGCGTTGGGGCAACCGTAACAACAGGCGGGACAGCCGCAACCCCCACGTTCACCTTTGACAGTCCCCTTCAGCCCGGGGATTCGGCGACCATCACCTTCATGGTACAGGTCCCAGCGGATGCGCCCAATGGGACGGTGATTGCCAATACCGCCAACTTCACCCTGGATGGAACCACCAATGTGCCTGCCACGTCGGGCAATACCATCGTGGGCACCCCGACGTTAAGTGCCTCCAAGGTCTCCAGCACCGATTCGGTGAACCCTGGGGATACGTTTTCTTATACCATCACCATTGCCAACCAAGGTGATGCGCCCACCACCAACTTTTTCATTACGGACCCGCTGCCCAATGGGCTGACGATGGTACCGGGCAGCGTGGATGCTTCCATTAACGGGGTCTTGTCACCGGTAACGGCCACCGGGACGGCAACTGCGCCTGTCTTTACGTTCCCAACCCAACTGAATCCCGGGGACTCGGCGACGGTCACTTTTAATGTCCAGGTCCCCCAAAATGCGGCCAACACCACATTTACCAATACGGCCGTTGCCACCCCCGACGGGATAACCAATATCCCCGCCACTTCAGGCCCTGTCCAGATGGGGACACCTTTGCTCAATGTAGTCAAAGGCAACACCTCAACGGGGAACGTAGCCCCTGGGGACAGTTTCCTTTATACGGTTTCTGTGACCAATGATTGTACCGGGAACTTCCCCACGACCAACCCTTATTTCCTCAATGAGTTTTTGCCACCGGGGGTGACCATCACTGGCCCTGTCACCGATGACAAGGGGGATGTAATCACCACCAATGGGACGACGGGCAATGTCATCTTCACCGTCAATGGCACCGTCCAACCAGGGGAAACCACCCTGTTTAAAATCCCGGTGACGGTGGATGCCAGTGCCAGGCCAGGCTCCCTTAACAACACCGTGACCGCCATCCCCGGTAACGGTGGCTCGCCTACCCATGCCACCGACAACACGGTGAATGTGGCCAGTTCCCCTCCGGCGCTGGCGGTGGTGAAAACCCATTCCGCTCCTGACCCGTTGACGCCTGGCGACTGGTTCACTTATAGCCTGACCATTGTCAATACCGGGCAAAGCCCCACCACCAACCCTTATACCGTCACCGACACCCTCCCAGGCAACCTGGTATATGCGGGCGGGGCAACTTCATCAGGAGGCGGTATCATTACCAACGATGCCACTACTGGAGTGATTACCTTCCATGTATCCGATGCCATCCCGGCAGGGGGTACCGAATTGTTGACCATCCCCGTGCGGGTCGACCCCAATGCCCCGGTAGGCCCTTTGGCTGCCAACTCCGCCACGGTGACCCCTGGCAATGATGGCAATCCCATCACCGCAACGGAAAACAACCCACCCACTGTCACTGCCACGGCACCGGATTTAAGCGCCCTGAAAACCCACTCCGCCCCCGACCCCCTTTATCCTGGCAATTCCTTTATTTATACGGTGACCGTTGCCAATAATGGACAGACTGCCACCACCAATCCTTATACCTTGACCGAGAGCCTGCCCCCGTACCTGACTTATAATGGCGGGGCGACTTCAACGGGGGGCGGGACGGTTCTTGGCAATCAAAACAGCGGTGCCATCACCTTCAACGTGGGGGATTCCATCCCTCCAGGCGGGACGGAACTGATCCAAATCCCGGTGACCGTGGATCCTGATGCCCCGGCAGGCCCCCTTCAAATCAATAGCATTACTGTTGACCCTGGAAATGGCGGCGACCCGGTGACTGCCACCTGTTTGCCCCCGACCATTACCGCCCTTCCGCCCATCCTGGATGTGGACAAGACCCATACCGCCCCTGACCCGCTTCATCCAGGGGATTCCTTCACCTATGCCCTGACCATCATCAATAGCGGCCAGCAACCAACCACCAACCCTTACACCGTCACAGAGCAATTGCCTGATGGGCTGACCTATGCGGGCGGGGCCATCTCAACCGGTGGCGGGGCCATTTCTAATGATGGGGATTTTGGGACCATTACTTTTACTGTCAATGATTCCATCCCTAGCGGGGGCGTGGACCTGATAACCATCCCCGTCACCCTAAGCCCCGATGCCAGTGCTGGTGCCCTTGACATCAACTCCGCTACCGTAACCCCCGGAAATGGGGGCAATCCGTCCACGGGGACCGATAATGTCCCCCTCATCATCTCCCCTCCCGTCGCCGTCATTGCGCCACCGTTAATGAACGTTTCAAAAACTGCCAATGTTGCCAGCATCAAGCCCGGGGAAAGTTTTAATTATGCCCTGACCCTGACCAATAGCGGGGGCGGGCCAACGGACAACCCGTACACCGTGACCGACTCGTTGCCAGCTTATTTGTCCCTGACCGGGATTCCCACGGCAAGCAGCGGGGCATCTGTCACTCCCGATGGCACGACCGGCACCATTACCCTCACCGTCAATGGTTCCATACCGAATCAGGGGACCGAGGTGATTACCCTTCCCGTAACCGTATCTGATGACGCGCCTTTGGGAATGCTCGCCAACAACACGGCAACGGTGACCCCAGGCAATGGCGGCGACCCAGCAACAGGGACGGACAATACGCCGCCAACGATGGTACCGCTTCCTACCCCATCCCTTGACGTGGCGAAATCCCATAACCTTTCCAGCGTCCAGCCGGGGCAGACTTTCAATTACTTGCTGACGGTGACCAATAACGGGACTGCGCCCACTGCCAACCCCTATACTGTAAGCGATACCCTGCCTGATTATTTGACCTATGCCGGCGGGGCGACCACTTCCAGCGGGGGTGCCGTCACCGGCACTGCTACTGGCCTGTCCCTTGATTTGAACGTGGAGGATAGCATCCCCCCTGGTGAGAGCCGGATCATTTCCATACCTGTAACCGTTTCGGAGGATGCCCCTTATTCCTCAGGAGGAAGCACCGTCAATTTAGGGCAAAATACAGTCACGGTGGATCCCGGCAATGGGGGGAACCCTTCCACTGCCGTGGAAGCCAACCCGCCAACGGTGATGGCACCCAATGCGCCCATTGTGTATGTCCTGAAAAACCATACGGCCCAGACCG